>JBIOEF010000100.1:0-11748 GCA_044445785.1 Caulobacterales bacterium | reverse complement strand
GTCCTTCTCGTCGGCGGGGAGGCGATGGGTCTGCTCGTCGGCGATCATCTGCACGCGGTGCTCGAGCGCGCGCAGGTCCTTGTAGGCGTGGGCGAGATCGGCGGCGGCGGCGCTGGAGACGTGGCCGGCGGCGGCCAGCCCGGCCAGGGCGCCCAGCGTGGTGTTGTCCCGCAGATCCGGATGGCGCCCGCCCAGGATCAGCTGCTGGGTCTGGACGAAGAACTCGATCTCGCGGATGCCGCCCGCGCCCAGCTTCAGGTCCGCGCCCCGCGCGGCCACGCGCTCGTCCCCCTTCAGGGCCTGGATCTGGCGCTTGATCGAGTGGATGTCGCTGATCGCCGCGAAGTCCAGATTGCGCCGCCAGATGAACGGCTGCAGCTCGCTGAGGAACGCCTCGCCCCGCGGGATGTCGCCGCCGGCGACCCGGGCCTTGATGAAGTCGGCGCGCTCCCAGTTCTGGCCGACGCTCTCGTAGTACTCCATGGCCTCGTCCACCGGCACCGCCGGCGGGGTCGAGGCCGGGTCGGGGCGCAGGCGCAGGTCGACGCGGAAGACGTAGCCGTCGCCGGTCTGGTCCTGCAGCAGGGTGGCCAGGCTCTGGGTGAAGCGCACGGCGAAGGCGCGCGGCTCGACCCCTTCGGCCACGGGCAGGGCGTCTGGCTCATAGAAGACCGAGATGTCGATATCGCTGGAGTAGTTGAGTTCAAACGCTCCAAGCTTTCCCATGGCGATGACGAAGAGGCCGGGCAGCGGCCCCGCGGGACCGGGCGGCGCGGCGAGCATCCGGCCGGCGTCAATCTGCTCCAGCGCCGCCAGCGCGATGGCGGCGCTGAGCGCCGCGTCGGCGAACTCGGTGAGCGCGCCGGTCACCGCCTCCAGATCCCAGACCCCGCCCAGGTCGCAGAGGGCCGTCAGCAGGTGCAGCTGGCCCTTCAGCCGACGCAGCTCGGCGGGGCCGTCTTCGAGGCCGGCCGCCGGCGTACGTTCGGCCGCGGTGATCAGGGCCTCGAGGGAGGCCGCGGGATCCTCGCCCAGCATCGCGGCCAGGACGTCGGCACGCCTCGCGGCCAGGCGCGCAAGGTAGGGCGATGCGGCGAAGATCGGCGCCAGCGCCTCCCACGCGGCGGCCACCGGGCCCGGATTTTCGGCCCGCTCCGAAATCGCCGCCAGCGCCCGCTCGGCGGCGGCGGCGTCCACGATAGGGCCGCAGGGTCTTAGGGATCTGGCGAGCGCAGTCATCGCAGACGACGTTGTCCTGTTGGCTGGCCGCCGATCGACTTCTGCGGGTAAATTCGCAAAACCCCATACCCCGCTCATCCCCGCGCAAGCGGGGACCCAGGCTTGTTTACCGATGCCCTTCTTCGTCTACATTCTCGCCAGTCAGCGCAATGGCACGCTTTACATCGGCTACACCGACGACCTTGGACGCCGGATGAGCGAACACAAATCCGGCCTCTTCAAAGGCTTCACCCGGAAGTACGGCGTGGGCATGCTGGTCTGGTATGAATTCCACTCGCGCGAATCCGCATTCAGGCGCGAGCGCCAGATGAAGAAGTGGAACCGGACCTGGAAGATTGAACTCATCGAGCGGTTCAATCCTTCCTGGACCGATCTGACAGACGGCATCGACTTCTGAAAAAAGCCTGGGTCCCCGCTTGCGCGGGGATGACCGGGATATTGGGATGAGGTCTGGGTTCTGAGAGTTTATCCCGCCGGCAGGACCAGGGCGACGCGCAGGCCTGGGCCCTTGCCGTCGACCATGCCAGGCCCTTCGTCCAGCTCCAGGCGCCCGCCGTGGGCTCTGGCGACGGCGCTCACCAGCGAGAGGCCAAGGCCGGCGCCCGGCTCATTGCGGCTGTTCTCCAGCCGCACGAACCGCTCGACCACGCGCTCGCGGTCGGTGTCGGGAACGCCAGGGCCGGTGTCGGTGACCGAGAGCTCCACCTCGCCTGACGAGCGCCGGCGCGCGCGGAGCATCACCGCCCCGCCCGCGGGGGTGTATTTCACGGCGTTGTCCAGCAGGTTGGCCAGCGCCTGGGCGATGAATTCGCGGTTGCCGCGCACGGAGAGGCGAGGCGTCAGCTCGGCTTCGAATTCCAGCCCCTTCTCTTCGCAGAGCGGCTCGTAGAGTTCGGCGACGCCGGCAGCGAGCGCGCCCGGGTCGAACACGCTCTGGTCCGGCGCCGAGGCGGCCGCTTCCAGCCGGGCGATCGCCAGCACCGCGCCGAAGGTGCGAAGCACCCCGTCGGCGTCCTCCAGCGCCTGGTGGAGAGCGAGCTCGGCGTCGCCGCGGCCGGCCTCGACCTCGATCAGCGCCGCCTCCATCCGCGCCCGCAGGCGGGTGAGGGGCGAGCGGAGGTCATGGGCGATGGCGTCGCCGGCGTGGCGCAGGCCGGCGATCGACCGCTCCAGGCGCTCGAGCATGTCGTTGAGCCCTGCGGCCAGCTCGTCAAGCTCATCGCCCGTGCCGCGCACCCGCGAGCGCGCCGCCAGGTCGCCCAGCCGCGCGGCGTTGATCACCTCGGTGAGGGCGTTCATGTTGCGGCTGACGTCGCGGCTGACCATGACCCCGCCGGCTAGGCCCAGCACGATGATCAGCGCCGCCGCGCCGAGGAGCGCGTTGACGATCTTCTCCACGTAGGCCTGGCTCTCGCCCACGTCGGCGCCGACGAACAGCAGCTCGCCCCCCGAGAGTCGCTCCTCCAGGCCGCGCGCCGGTCGCTTGACCATCGCCCCTTCGGCGTCGGTTTCGCTGAGGCGGAAGCTGGCCCAGACCTGGCTCTGGGGCGGCGTGGGGATCGGCGATGTCGCGACCGAGCCCGAGATCGGCGCGCCGCTGCGGCTCATCACCAGATAGAGGAAGCCCCGGGTGCTGGACGCCCGCTCGATCACCGCCTGATTGAGTTCGGCGAAGCCGCCGCGCTGATAGACCGCCTCCAGCGAGCGCGCTTCGCGGGTGATGGCGGCGTCGGCGGCCCTGGCCGCCTCACCGGCGGTGGCGATGTAGATGTAGCCGAGGAAGAGGCTGGCGGCGGCGGCGAACAGGGCCAGGAACTGCAGCGTCAGCCGGAACGGCGTCGTGCGGACCAGGCGCGGAAGGCGCATCCTTAGGCTTCGAGGCGGTAACCAGCCCCGCGCACCGTCTGCAGCATGGCCCGGTCAAAGCCCTTGTCGATCTTGGACCTGAGACGGGAGATGTGCACATCGATGACATTGGTCTGGGGGTCGAAGTGGTATTCCCAGACCTTCTCGAGCAGCATGGTGCGGGTGACCGACTGGCCCGCGTGGCGCATCAGGAACTCCAAGAGCTGGAACTCCCGGGGCTGCAGGTCGATCTCCTGGCCCGCTCGATGGACCTCGCGGCCGATCAGGTCCATCTCCAGGTCGCCGACCCTGAGCATCGTCTGCACCGAACCGGTTTCGCGCCGACGCACCAGCGCCTCGACCCGGGCGATCAGCTCGGCGAAGGCGTAGGGCTTGACCAGATAGTCGTCGCCGCCGGCCTTCAGGCCCTCCACGCGGTGGGTGATCTCGCCCAGCGCCGAGAGGAACAGCACCGGCGTCTGGTCGCCGTCCTTGCGCAGCAGTTCGACCATGGCCACGCCGTCGAGCCTGGGCATCATCCGATCGACGATCATCACGTCGAACTTGCCGGCGTGGGCGACGCCGAGACCCGCCTCGCCGTCGGCCGCGGTCTTGCATTCGTGACCAGCCTCGGTCAGCCCGCGGACCATCGCCTCGCTGGCTTCGAGGTCGTCCTCGACGATCAACAGCCGCATGCGCCCCCCAGTCTGCGTCCTAGGCGCGGCCTAGCCCTCGATCTTGACCGGCACGAAGGCCGTGGTCTGGCCGCCGCGCCGCACGCCCAGCGGGATCGAGCCGCGACCGGCTTTCTTCCACTCCGCCACCGCGGCGGCAAGATCGCTGGCGCTGGCCACTTCCTTGTCGCCCGCCTGAACGATCACGTCGCCGCGTTGCAGGCCCTTGTCGCCGGCGTCGGATGTCCCCTTGACGCTCTGCACGACCACCCCGCCCTTGACGGCTTCGGGGATGTTGTACTGACCGCGGGTGACCGCGTTCAGCGGCGCGACCTGCATGCCCAGCACCGGCGCGCCGGGCGTGGCCGCCGGGTGATCGGGGCTGGCGTTCTGGTCGTCCTCGCCCGCACCCTGGCCGCCGTTCTGGGCCAACTGCGCCTCTGAAGGACGGGTGCCCGATTTGATGTCGACGTTGCGCTCCTTGCCGGACCGGAAGACGTCCAGGTGGATGGTGTCGCCGGCGTGGGCCTTGGCGACCTCACGGGTCATTTCGGTGTTGGTCTTCACCGCGACGCCGTCGACCGCCACGACCACGTCGCCAGGCTCGAGGCCAGCCTTCTGCGCCGGACCCCCTGGCACCAGGTCGGTCACCTGCGCGCCCTTGCGGCCGGTCAGGCCCCAGGAGTCGGCCAGGTCGTCCGACAGGTTCTGGATGGTCGCGCCGATGTAGCCACGGGTGATCTTGCCGCCGCTCATCAGCTGCTTGGTCACCTGCTCGGCGACGTCGGCGGGAATGGCGAAGCCGATGCCGACCGACCCGCCGGTGGGCGAATAGATCGCCGAATTGACCCCGATCACCCGGCCGTACACGTCGAAGGTCGGGCCGCCGGAGTTGCCGCGATTGATCGGCGCGTCGATCTGGATGTAGTCGACGAAGTTCTCGCCGATGTCGCGCCCGTAGGCCGAGACGATGCCGGCCGTGGCGGTGCCGCCGAGGTCGAAGGGGTTGCCGACCGCCACCACCCAGTCGCCGACCCGCGGCTTGGCGGACTCTTCGAAATTGACGAACTGGAAGTCGTGGCCGTCGACCTTGTCGACCTTGATCACCGCCAGATCGGTGGCTTCGTCGTGGCCGACGACGGTGGCTTTCAGCTCCTTGCCGTCCTTCATCACCACCTTGATGTCCTCGGCGCCGTCGACCACGTGGTTGTTGGTGACGATGTAGCCGTCGGGCGAGATGAAGAAGCCGGAGCCTGAAGACTGCTGCTTGGGCGCGGGCCGCTCGTCGTCGCCGCCCTGACCACCCTGGCCCTTGGGCACGATGTCGAAGGGGAAGTTCTCGAAACCCGGGATCGCCTTGCGGAACGCCGAGACGTCCATCTTGGAGGTCACGTGGATCGAGACCACCGCGGGCGAGACACGCTCGAAGATGTCGGCGAAGGATTGCGGCGCGCCTGGGGGCGGGGCGAACACCGGGGCGGTGGAGGCCTCGATCAGGTTCCCGCCATGCGGATGAACCGCCGGCAGCTTCATGCCCGCGCCGGCCATGGCGGCGACGGCGATGCTGGCGCCGGCCAGGGCGCCTACGATAAATGCGGTCTTCTTGACAGCCATCTGTGGAGTTCCTTGTCTCGGATAGGAACGGGGTCCGAGATCCCTGATAACTTAAGGCCGGATGCCAAATAGCGCCACTGACCTCAAGTTACCTTTCATTCATTGCCGTCCATTGGCGCGAATGTGGGGCGCAATGGTGTCAAACATGTTGATCCCGGGTCAGCTTCGCAAGCGCGGCCTCTTCTTCAACGCTTAGGGCTTCGCCGTCCGTCGCGCCTCCCTTGCGGCGTCGCAGGATCAGCACCGAGAGGCCGGCCAGCACCACGACCAGCGGCCCGGCCCACAGCACGGCGTTGCCGAGCGAGGGGCGGGGGGTCAGCAGCACGAACTCGCCATAGCGGCGCACCAGGAAGGCGCGGATCTCAGCGTCCGAGCGGCCGGCGGCCACCTGCTGGCGAATCAGCTGGCGCAGGTCGTGGGCCAGCGGCGCCTCGGATTCGTCGATGGATTCGCTCTGGCAGACCAGGCACCGCACGTCGTCGAAGAGGGCGTGGGCCCTGGCTTCCTTGGCCGGGTCGGCGAGGCGATCGGCGGGGTCGGCGGCCGCGCCGGTCAGGAGGACCAGCGCGCCCAAGGCTCCCGCCGCCCGGACGATTGGCCGCATGCCCCTCACTCCGCCGGCGCGGGCTGGGCGACCGCTCGCGCGCGGCCGGGAATGGCGAAGCGCAGTCGCCGGTCCGAGAGCGACAGGAACCCACCAAGGCCCATCAGCACGGGCCCGAGGAAGATGAAGCGCACCCAGGGGTTCCAGTAGGCCCTGACCAGCCAGGCGGGCTGGCCGCCCGGGGCCGTGCGCGATTCGCCCACCACGACATAGACGTCGTCGAGCGGCTTTGGGCAGATCGCCACCTGCGAGGTGGTCTGGCCGCCGGCGGCGTAGACCCGCCGCTCCGGCGCGGCTTCGCAGACCAGGTTCCCGGCGCCGTCGGTGACCCGGATCAGGGCCCGGACGGCCTCGTAGTTGGGCCCGGCGACGTCGCCGACCTGGTCCAGGCGCAGCTCGAACGCGGCCAGGCGCATGCTGTGACCGAGGCTCAGCGCCTCGGCCGCTTCGGCCCGCCAGGCGGTCTCGAACGCCGCGCCCATGGCGAAGACGCCAAGGCCGATGTGGGCCAGCGTCATTCCCCAGGCGCCGCGCGGCAGGCCGGTAAACCGCCGGCCCACCTCCCGCCAGGGCGCGCGGAAGGCGCGGACGCGCTCGGCCGCTTCGATGAGGGCGCCGACGATCACCCAGGCGCCGACCGCAACGCCCAGCGCCGCCAGCGCGCTCCTGGGGCTCACCAGCGCCAGGCACAGAAGGGCCGCGGCGGCGGCGACCAGGCCGGCGATCCACAGCCGCTGCAGCGCGCCCATCAGGTCTGCGCGTTTCCACGCCAGCAGCGGCCCGGCCGGCAGCACGATCAGCGCCGGGACCACCAGGGCGGTGAAAGTGAGGTTGAAGTAGGGCGCGCCCACCGAGATCGGGACGCCGTCGATGGCTTCGCGGATCAACGGCAGGAGGGTGCCGATCAGCACCGTCGCCGTCGCCGCGGCCAGGAGGATGTTGTTGAGGAAGAGCGCGCCTTCGCGGCTGATCGGTGCGAACACCGCCTCGTCGCGCAGGGTCGGCGCGCGCCAGGCGTAGAGAGCGAAGCCGCTTCCCGCCGCCAGCGCCAGGATCATCAAGAGCAGGATCCCGCGTTTGGGATCGATGGCGAAGGCGTGCACCGACATCAAAACGCCAGAGCGCACCAGGAACGCGCCGGTCATCGCCAGGGTGAAGGCGCCAAGCCCCAGGAACACCGTCCAGCTGGCCAGCGCCCCGCGCTTTTCGGTCACCGCGGCGGAGTGCAGCAGCGCGGTCCCCAAGAGCCAGGGCATGAAGCTGGCGTTCTCCACCGGATCCCACGCCCACCAGCCGCCCCAGCCCAGCTCGTAGTAGGCCCAGAAGGAGCCCAGCGTGATGCCGATGGTGAGGAAGCTCCAGGCGGCCAGCGTCCAGGGCCGGATCCAGCGCGCCCAGGCCGGATCGACCCGCCCCTCGATCAGCGCGGCGACCGACAGCGAGAACACCACCGAAAAGCCGACATAGCCGGCGTAGAGGAATGGCGGATGGGCGGCCAGCGCCGGGTCCTGCAGCAGGGGATTGAGCGAATTGCCCTGGACCGGAACGTCGACCAGCCTCGCCAGCGGATTGGACGCAAAGACCATGTAGCCGATGAAAAGCGCCCCCAGCGCGCCCTGCGTCGCCACCGCCAAGGCTTTCAGACCGAACGGCAGCCGGCCGGAGAGCGCCATCGCCGCGCCATAGGCCGAGAGCATCAGACACCAGAGCAGCATCGAGCCCTCGTGGCTCCCCCACGCGCCGGCGATCTTGTAGATCAGCGGCTTGGCCGTGTGGGAATTGGCCGCCACGTTCAGCACCGAGAAGTCAGAGGTGACGAAGGCGTGGATCAGCGCCAGGAAGCCGACCGCGACCGCCGCCAGCACCCCCAGCGCCGCGCCCTCGCCCGCGCCAGCCAGCGCGCCGTCGCGCCGCACCCGGCCGGCGATCGAGAACCCCACCTGGGCGAGGCTGAGCGCCAGCGCCAGGACCAGGGCGAATTGGCCAAGCTCGTTGATCATGGCGCGCCGTAGCTCGGGGCCGCCCCGCCGGGCGCGGCATAGCTGGGCGTGGCGCCATCGCCGCGCCACTCGCCCTGCTTCTTCAGCGCCGCGGTCAGCTGCGGAGGCATGTAGCGCTCGTCGTGCTTGGCCAGGATCTGGGTCGCGGTGAAGGCTCCGCTGGGATCATAGGCGCCGATCGCCACCACGCCCTGACCCTCGCGGAAGAGGTCCGGCAGCTCGCCGCGGAAGGTCACCGGCGAGCTGGAAATACGGTCCGCGACCACGAAATCGATCTCGCCGTCGGCCTTCTTGACCACGCTCCCGGCTCGCACCAGCCCGCCCAGCTGGATCGCCCGGCCCGGCGGCACGTGCGCCTGCAGCGCCTGCGAGGGGGTGTAGAAGAACGAGATCGACCCGCGCATGGCGTAGAGCGCCACCCCGACCGCCAGGGCCAGGACCGGCGCGGCGACCGCCAGTGTCATCAGCCGTCGGCGAGCGGTGCGGGAGCGGGGGAGGAGGGACATGCGCGCTCTATCTTACGGGCAATAGGGTTTCGGGGACACTCCGGTGATGCGCGCTATGGTTATCGTGCGTGCGTCAGGCGGCCTGTTCGCCGCGCAGGAGCTTGCCCGGCGTCTCACCGGTCCACTGGCCGTCTTCGAAGGTGACGACGCCCGACTTGATGGTCTGGCGATAGCCCTTCGCCGTCTGCAGCAGGCGCGTGCCGCCGGCGGGGAGGTCTTGCACGATCGCCGGCGGGCTGAGCGAGAGCTTGCCCAGATCGATCACGTTGAGATCGGCGAGCTGGCCGACCCTCACCGCGCCGCGGTCATGCCAGCCGACATGGCGCGCGTTGCGCTGGGTATAGCCGTGCACGAGGGATTCGAGCGGCAGGGCGCGGCCGGACTTCGAGCCCTTTGACCAGAGCGCAATCGTCGTCGTCGGAAACGAGCCGTCGCAGATCGTGCCGCAATGCGCGCCGCCGTCGGAGAGGCCGTACAGCGTGTACGGCCCGGTCATCATGCCGTGCACGTCGTCGAGATTGCCGTAGTAGTAGTTGTTGATCGGCAGGTAGACGAGGCGGCGGCCGTTCTCCTCCATCAGCACGTCATACACATGCTCGTGCACGTCGCGGCCGAGACGGTCGGCCTCCGCCTGCAGCGAGTCCTCGGCGCTTGGCTCGTAGTCGATTGGATCGGTCAGGCGGAACATGCGCGCATAGCCCTTGGTGAGCGCCGCGCCATTGCCGGCGAGGTTCACCTGCGCGTGCTCGGCGAGGATCTGCGCCTTCACTTCGGGCTTCCGCAGCTCTGCGATCAGCGCCTCGCCCCGCTTCGCCGCCGCGATTCTGCTGAAGGTGGGCGTCGCGATGAAAGGGTTCGCCGTGGCGGCGAAGGAGAGGATCACGCCGATCGGACGCGGCGCGACCTGCGCGCTGACGTCGAGGCCGGAATCGCGCATCGCGGCGATCTCCTTGAAGATAGAGCGCCAGCGGTCGGGCGCGTCGTCGTTCTGCTGCACCGTGAAGGAGAGCTTGCGACCCGTGTTCTCGGCGATCAAGCGGATGAGGCGCAGCTCGCGCGCGGCGAACGCGTCGTCGTTGGTGAGATAGGCGTCGGAGATGAGCTGGACGACGCCCTTTCCCGCCTTCTTGAGCGCGGCGGTGATGCCGAGGAGCTCGGCGTCGGACGCCGTCAGCGTGCCGACGTTCTGGCCATCGCGGCTGCGGTGGAAGACGGTGCGCGTGGTCGAGAAGCCGATCGCGCCCGCCTGCAGCGCCTCGTAGGTCAGCGTCTGCATGCGCTCGATCTCTTCGGCGGTCGGCGTCGCCATGTGGTCGGCGCCTCGATCGCCCATCACATACGAGCGCAGCGGGGCGTGCGGCATGTGCGCGCCGATGTCGATGGCGTAGGCGCGCCGCGAGAGCGCGTCCAGATAGTCGGGGAAGCTCTCCCAATCCCACTTGAGGCCCTCATGCAGCGCGGTGCCGGGGATGTCCTCCACGCCCTCGAGCAGGCGGATGAGGAAATCGTGCTTGTCCAGGCGCGCCGGCGCGAAGCCGACGCCGCAATTGCCCATCGCGGTCGAGGTGACGCCGTTGATCGAGGACGGCGCCAGCAGCGCGTCCCACGAGACCTGGCCGTCATAGTGCGTATGGATGTCGACGAAACCTGGCGTGACGACGGCGCCGGCGGCGTCGATCGTGCGCTTGGCCGCGCCGTCGACCTTGCCGACGGCGACGATCTTGCCGTCCTGCACGCCGACATCGCCGCGGAACTTCGGCGCGCCGCTGCCGTCGACGATCTCGCCGTTCCGGATGATCAGGTCCATAGCGGCCCTCCTCTACGATCGCTCATCCCGCCCATTGTGCGAGGGTTCGGCGATCCGGCTTCGGGCGTGTGTATCGTTCTCCAGGGTCGTGTCCAATTCATAGTGCTTCATCGCCATGCGGCGCAGGCATGCGTGAACTCAGCAGATCCCTAAGGGGCCGGCTTGGTCGCCGCATCGAGCTGGCGCAGCACCTCAGGCCGGCTGGCGTAGCGGCTGCGCGCCTGGGTCAGGGCCGCGTCGCGCCGGGGCGCTTCGCCCAGCACCGTATAGGCGCGGACCAGCCGCACCCAGCCGTCCGGATCGTCCGGATTGGCCTTCAGCTTCTGCGCCAGGCCGTCGACCATGGCCTGGATCTGCGGCGTCCCCACAGCCTGGTCGGCGCCGTTGTCGGCCTGCGCGGGCGTCAGGCGGCCCGTGGCCGTCACCTGGGCGATCTCCTGGCTGAGGGCGACGCGGAAGGAATCGTCGGGCGCCAGCTCCGCCTCCAGCGCTTTCCAGTCGGCCAGGCCGCCCTGCAGGTCGCCGTCGCCGATCCGGGCGCGGGCCAGGAAGTAGCGCGGCAGGGGCGCGCGCGGATCGATCGCCGCGGCGTGGGCGAAGGCGTCGCGGGCGTTGGCGTCGAGGTCGCCCTGGGCCAGCATCATCGAAAGCTCGCCCTTCATCTGCCAGAGCGCCGGGTCGCGGGGCGCAAGCGCGATCGCCTTGTCCAGCGCCTGCAGCGCCTCGACCGGCTGGCCCGCGGCGTTCTCGGCCAGGGCCAGGTAGCGCAGCGGCGTGGGATCGGTCGGGTTGGCCGCGGCCCTGGCGCGCAGCACGGCGGCCAGCTGCGGCGCGTTCAGCGACTGCGGGTCGGCCTTGGCGGCCGCCTGCCAGTCTGCCAGCCGCCGCGCGAACGGCTGGTCGGGTTGGCCCGGCGCGCCGACCGCCAAGTAGAGGGCGAAGGCCGCCACCGGCGCGACGGCGGCGGCGAAGAGGATCGTCGTCGATCTGGCCGACCGCACCGGCGTCTCCCGCCGCTCGGCCGCCGCCAGCAGCCGCCGGCCGGTCTCGGCCCGCACGCCGCGTCGATCGCTCTCGGCCAGCAGGCCGCGCGAGGCCAGCTCGTCGATCTCGGCCATCTGCCGTTGATAGACGGCCAGCGACGGGTTCGCCTCGCCGCCGGTCCGCGCCGCCCGCGCCGCTCGATAGACGATCAGTGCGCCGGCGGCGGCCGAGATGAGCGCCGCGGCGATCCAGAGCCAGATCATGGCCGGCTGTTATCGGAAAACCACGCCCCGCGCGAGCCGCAGCCCGACGCAGGCGGAGCGCCGGCGGTCGTCGTTTGACCTCGGTCGCAGCTCGCCTATGGTCGCGCCCATTGGAAGACTCGACATTTTCAGGGGGAAGATATGTTCAAGCTCGCCGTTTCGGCGCTTTCGCTCGCCATCCTGACCTTCGCAAGCCAAGCCCTGGCCCAACC
>JBIOEF010000099.1:0-11814 GCA_044445785.1 Caulobacterales bacterium | reverse complement strand
TCCCTCCCCACAAGGGGGAGGGAGGTCCTAAGCCCCCAACGCCTCCGGGGTCGCGCGGAAGAGGTCCACTGAGCCCTGGGTCACGGCCTGGGTGAGGCCGGGGGCCTGAGCCAGCACCTGTTCGGAGAACACCCGCGCCAGGCCGATCTTGGTGCGCCAGTAGTCCGGGTCCGGCGCGCCGGCGGCGAGCCGCGACGAGGCGGCGAGCGCGCCCTTGCCCAGCATCCAGCCGCCGATCACGTCGCCCAGCAGCTTCAGGTAGGGCGTCGCGCCGGCGAGCGCGTCCGGCTGGGCGTGGCCGCGGCGCTCGATCAGCCAGCCGGTGGCCGACTGCACGGCGGCCAGGCCCGTCTCCAGCCGCGCGCCAATGGTGTGCAGCCAGGCGTCGTCGGCGCTCTTCAGGGCCGCGGCGGTGGGGAAGATGTCCTCGACCAGTTCGCGCACCGCCTGGCCTTTGCCGAGCGCCAGCTTGCGGCCCATCAGGTCGACGGCGTGGATGCCGTTGGTGCCTTCGTAGATCGGCAGGATGCGGGCGTCGCGGTAGTGCTGGGCGGCGCCGGTCTCCTCGATGAAACCCATGCCGCCCTGGACCTGCAGGGCAGCCGAGGCGGCCTCTACGCCCATGTCGGTGGACCAGGCCTTGGCGATGGGGGTGAGCAGCTCCTGGCGGAAGTGCGCCGCGTCGCGGTCGACCGGGTTGGCGGCGGTGCGGGCGAGGTCGGCGGCGACGGCGGTGGAGAGGCAGAGCCCCCGCGCCGCCTCGATCTTGGCCTTCATCAGCATCAGGGTGCGGCGCACGTCCGGATGGTCGAAGAGCCGCGAGGGATAGGCGCCGGTCCAGGCCGAGCGGCCCTGCTTGCGCTCCAGCGCATAGGCCAGAGCCTGCTGGTAGGCGCGCTCGGCGATGGCGACGCCCTGGGCGCCGACTTGTAGCCGCGCGGCGTTCATCATCACGAACATCGCCGCCAGGCCCGCATTGGGGGCGCCGACCAGCTCGGCCTTGGCGCCTTCGAACAACATCACGCAGGTGGGCGAGGCGTGGATGCCCAGCTTGTGCTCGATCGAGCCTGGCCGCACCCCGTTGAGCCCGCCCAGCGAGCCGTCTTCGCCGAGCAGGCGCTTGGAGGTGACGAAGAGCGAGAGGCCCCGCGTGCCCGGAGGCGCACCCGGCAGGCGGGCCAGCACCAGGTGGATGATGTTCTCGGCGACGTCGTGGTCGCCCCAGGTGATGAAGATCTTCTGGCCGGTGAGCCGGTAGCCGTCGCCGTCGGGCTCGGCTCGGGTCGTCAGCGCGCCCAGATCCGAGCCCGCCTGCGGCTCGGTGAGGTTCATGGTGCCGGTCCACTCACCGCTGACCAGCTTGGGCAGGTAGAGGGCTTTCTGGCGCGCATCGCCGTTCTGGGCGATCGCCTCGATGGCGCCCTGGGTGAGCATCGGGCAGAGGCCGAAGGCCATGTTGGCCGCCTGGATGATCTCGAAGACGGCGATCTCCAGCGCCTTGGGCAGGCCCTGGCCGCCGACGTCCGGGTCCGCCGCCAGGCTGTTCCAACCACCCTCGGCGAAGCGCTTGTAAGCCTCCGGGAACCCGGGCGGGGTGGTGACGGCGCCGTTGGCGTAGCGGGCGCCGACGACGTCGCCGGAGCGATTGAGCGGCGCCAGCACATCGGCGGCGAAGTCCCCCGCGCCTTCCAGCACCGCCTGAACGGTCTCGGGGTCGCCGCCCGGAAAGGCGCCCGCAAGGCGCCCAAAGCCAGCCGCTTCGTAGAGGGCGAAGGTGAGGTCGCGAACCGGAGCTCTGTAGGTCATGGCCGTCCTTCGTCTGTGCGAGCTTCCTTCTAGGCCGACGCAAGGCCACCGGCCAAGCGGCCAAGCGGCGCCGGTCCAATCGGGGCGTCCGATCACGGTTTCGTGAGGCGCGGGAAGGAACCGCGCCGGAAATGCGTCACTATCTGCGGGTTGAGCTTGCCAGGCGAGGGATCACAGTTGAAAGACGCTGCCATGACCTCGTGCCTGATCCCGCTTTGCGCGGCGCTCGCCCTCGTCATTCCCCTCGACGCCCAGGCTGCATCGCAGAACGTCTCCGACCTGCCGGGCGGGCACTATGTGCTCGACAAAAGGCACGCCAACGTCATCGCCAAGGTGATGCATATGGGCGTCTCGCTCTATGTCGTTCGCTTCAACGAGATGGACGCCAGCTTCGAGTACGACCCGGCCCATCCGGAGGCGGCCAGGGTGCAGGCCAGCGTCGATCCGGCGTCGTTCGACGTCAACGCCGACTACAGCAAGAAATTCGCCGAGGATTTCCTCTCGGCCAGCCGGTTCCCGAAGATGAGCTTCGCCGCCACCGGCGTGCAGAAGGGCGCCGGCAACGGCGGGACCATGACCGGCGACCTCACCTTCATGGGCGTCACCAAGCCGGTCACCTTCGACGTCACCTTCGTCGCCACCGGCCGCAGCCTCCTGCCGCCGTTTCGCCAGACCGCCGGCTTTTCCGCGACGATGAAGTTCAAGCGCTCCGACTTCGGCTCGACCTACCTCAACAATGTCGTCGGCGATGAGGTGACGGTCGAGGTCGAAGGGGAGTTCGACCGCCAATGACCGCCGCCGCGGGGGCCGCCCCGTCCAACGCCGCCGCGCCGGACCGCTCCCGCTATTCGGCGGTGGCGATCGTCCTGCACTGGCTGATCGCGATCCTGATCCTCAGCAACATCGGCCTCGCCTGGTACTTCAACACCCTCAAAGGGCCGGCCGAGGTCGCGCCCTTGATGCTGCACAAGTCCATCGGCGTCACCGTGCTGATCCTCAGCATCGGCCGGGTCGGCTGGCGGCTGGCGACTCCAGCCGTGAAGCTGCCCGACGAGATCCACGGCTGGGAGCGATGGCTGATCAAGGGAACGCACCTGGTGTTCTACATCCTGATCCTCGCCCTGCCGCTGACCGGGTGGGCGATGGTCTCTGCAAGCCCCCTGATCAAGGTGCACCCGACGGTGCTGTTTGGCCTCGTCCACTGGCCGGCGATGCCCTTCCCTGGGCTTGACTCCGACCAGCTGCATACCGCCAGGAAAGCGTTCCAGTTCACCCATTCGACCCTGGCGAAGGTCGCCTATCTGACCATCGCCCTGCACGTCGCCGGGGCGCTGAAGCATCAGTTCTTCAACCGCGACCACATGGTGAGCCGGATGATCCCGTTCCTGCGCCGGCAAGGCGCCGCATGAGGCCAAGCCGCTTCGTCCTGATCGCTCTGCTGGCGTTCGCGCCGGCGCTGGCGATCGCCGCGCCGCCGGCCTGGACCGTCGACAAGGCCGTCTCCAAGCTCGGCTTCGCCAGCAGCGTCAGCGGCGCGCCCTTCGCCGGCGTTTTCCGCCGCTGGGACGCGGTGATCCATTTCGACCCCAAGGACCTCGCCCATTCCGATGTCACCGCCACCATCGACGTGACCTCCGCATTCAGCGGCAACCCGGACCGCGACACGCTGCTGCCGGACGAGGACTGGTTCTGGACCAGCCACTTCCCGCGCGCCACCTTCGTCGCCAAGAGCTTCCGCGCGACGGGCGCCGGCCGCTACGAGGCGGCGGGGGTGCTGACGCTGCGCGGCGTCGCCAAGCCTTTGACTTTGCCCTTCACGCTCGCCATCACCGGCGCTTCGGCGAAGATGAACGCCGCCGTCGGCCTCAATCGGTTGGCCTTCGGCGTCGGCGAGGGCGAGTGGAAAGCGACAGACACCGTGCCGGCGGCCGTGACCGTGACCGTGGACTTGACGGCGCATCGCGCGCCCTAGAGGCGGCCCGCGCGCTGGCCGCGGGCGGCCTGGTCATCCTCCCCACCGAGACCGTCTACGGCCTGGCCGCCGACGCCGCCGACGCGGCGGCGGTCGCGCGGCTCTACGAGGCCAAGGGCCGGCCCCGGTTCAACCCGCTGATCGCCCACGTCACCGACCTTGGCATGGCGCAGCGCGTGGCGCGGCTGGACGAGCGCGCCCGGCGGCTGGCCCGCGCGTTCTGGCCAGGCCCGCTGACCCTGGTCGCGCCCATCGCCGATGCGGGGCTCGTCTGCGACCTCGCCCGCGCGGGGCTGGACACGGTCGCCGTGCGTGCGCCCGGCCACGATCTGGCCCAGGCGGTGCTGCAGGCGTTCGGCCGCCCGATCGTCGCCCCCTCCGCCAATCGCTCCGGACGCCCCAGTCCCACCACCTTCGCCGATGCGGTGGCCGAGACCGGCGATGCGGCGGCGCTGGCGCTGGACGGCGGGCCCTGCGCGGTCGGGCTGGAGTCGACGGTGGTCTCATTGCTGGAGGGACCGCCGCGGCTGCTGCGGCCAGGGGCGGTGACGCGCGCTGAGATCGAGGGGCTGATCGGACCGCTGGCCGAGGCCGAGGCCGACGCCGCCCGCTCGCCCGGGCGCCTCGCCCGCCACTACGCGCCGAACGCGCCGCTGCGGCTGAACGCCGAGAGGCCGCGGGCAGGCGAAGCCTTCCTGGCTTTCGGCCCGGCGACGGTGGCGGGGCCGCAGAGCTTCAATCTCAGTCCGACTGGCGACCTTCGTGAAGCCGCCGCGAACCTGTTCCGCCTGCTGCGCCTCGCCGATGCGACGACGCCTGCCGCCATCGCCGTCGCCCCGATCCCGACCGAGGGCCTGGGCGAGGCGATCAACGACCGCCTGGAGCGCGCCGCCGGCTACGTGGGCTGAAGCGCGGAGCGGATGTCCGTGAAGGTGAAATCGTCGCCCTTGTAGAGCAGCGGCGCGTCGAGGGACTTGGCTAGGGCATAGGCAAAGCAGTCGCCCAGATTGAGCCGCGCCCGATGGTAGGCGCGCCCATAGCGCAGGTAGGCCTGCAGGGCGTCCCCGGCCAGGTCTTCGGCCGTGTGCACCTGAACGGCGAGGCGTCCAAGCCAGCGATCGAGGTCTTCCTTGTCAGCCAAACGCCTCCGGCCGATCAGAATCAATCCGGCTTCAACGTAATTGATGCCGGCGATCACAGTTTCGTCTGAGTTCACGACCCGAAGGAGATCGTCCGCGTCCGGCTCTTCATCTCCGATCGCCACGAGCGCTGAAGCGTCCACGACGATCACGGATCGCGACCCTCGTCCTCAAATCCCGGAATCGCCCAGAGCGCGTCGAAGTCTGCCTTGGTGACGTTCAGCTTGACCTTGTCGAGGCCAGCCTTGCGGCGGAATTCAACGGTCGCGGCGCGCATCTCCTCAAGCGTGGGCCTGGGTCGCTGCTTCGCCTGTTCCACCGTTAGGGCGGATTGTACCGCCGCGCCCACCGCCTCTGTCAGGCTGGTCCTCCGAAGCCGCGCCAGCTCGCGCGCTTTCCGCTCGACTTCAGGGTTCTTGATGAAGATGCCCATGGCGGCGCTCCTTATATACCGGAGTATATACTGGCTTCCTCATTGGGCGAAAGGTAGGCTTTGGCCGCCATGACCGCTCCCGTTCCCGTCGACGTGATCTCGCGCCTGAAGGCCGTGCTGGGCGAGGGCGGCTGGAGCCAGGACCCCGAGCGCCTGGCGCCCAAGCTGGTGGAGTGGCGCGATCGCTGGAGCGGAACGACGCCGCTGCTGGTTTTGCCAAGGACGACGGCCGAGGTCGCCGCGGTGGTCGGCCTCTGCGCCGAGTCCGGAACCGCGATCACGCCCCAGGGCGGCAACACCGGACTGGTCGGCGGCCAGATCCCCGCCGGCGAGATCCTGCTCTCGCTGGAGCGCATGCGCGCCGTGCGCGAGGTGGAGACCCGCGACGACGTGCTGATCGTCGAGGCCGGCGTCACCCTGGCCGCCGCCCACGAGGCGGCGCTGGCGGCGAACCGGCGGTTCCCGCTCAGCCTCGCCTCCGAGGGCTCGGCCACCATCGGCGGCCTTGTCTCCACCAACGCCGGCGGCACCGCCGTGCTGCGCTATGGGACCATGCGCGAGCTGGTGCTGGGGCTGGAGGCGGTGCTGCCGAACGGCGAGGTCTGGAACGGGCTCAAGCGCCTGCGCAAGGACAACACCGGCTATGACCTCAAGCAGTTGCTCATCGGCGCAGAGGGAACGCTGGGCGTGGTCACCGCCGCGGCGCTGAAGCTGTTCCCGCGCCTGGCCTCGCGCGCCGTGGCCATCGTCGGCGTCGAGAGCCCGGCGGCGGCGGTCAGCCTGCTGGCGCTGGCCAAGGACGAGACCGGCGGGGCGGTGGAGAGCTTCGAATTGATCGGCGCCCTCGGGATGGCGCTGGCGGTGAAGCATTTCCCGGGCGCCCGCGCGCCGCTGCAGGGCGAGCATCCGTGGTTCGTGCTGATCGAGATCGCCAGCGGCGAGCCGGGCGCGGCGGAGTCCGGCATGGAGCGGCTGCTGGAAGCGGGCCTGGAACGCGAGCTGGTGCGCGACGCCGCCATCGCCCAGACCGAGCAGCAGGCCAAGGCGTTCTGGGCGCTGCGCGAGAACCAGTCGGCGGCGCAGAAGCCGGAAGGCCCGGCCTGGAAGCACGACATCTCCGTGCCGGTCTCACGCATCGCCGAGTTCATCGAGCGGGCCAGCCAGACCCTGACGGAGCGCTATCCCGGCGTCCGCGTCGACGCCTTCGGCCATGTCGGAGACGGCAACATCCACTACGACATCCTGGGTGCGGAGGGCGGCGATCCGGCGCAGCACACCGCGCGGCGGGACGAGGCGGCGCACATCGTCCATGAGCTGGTGGTCGGGCTGGCGGGCTCGATCAGCGCCGAGCACGGGCTTGGCACCATGAAGACGGCCGAGGCGCTGGCCTACAAGAGCCCGGTCGAGGTCGCGGCCCTGCGCGCCATCCGCGCAGCGCTGGATCCCGGGCGGATCATGAACCCCCGGGTGCTGTTCTAGCGGTCAGGTCTTCGGGTCGACCTCGATGTGGAAGCCGACCACCGACCAGCTCGTCTGCCCGGGCGCTTTGTGCAGCGCCGTCTCGGCGACCACGGTGCTCTTCGGATACTGGTAGGCATGGACCAGCGTCGCGGTGCTGTCCCCGTTGGCGGTCTCGAAGTTGAACGACTGGTTCACGACCTTCTGCGGCGCGCCATCCGGGATCTGGGTGCGCAAGGCGGCGAGGCCGGCCAGGGCGTCCGGGGTGTTCAGGGGCGCGGCCAAGTCTTGATCCTTGGAAAGGTCCGCTCCGGCGCGGATCTCGTCGAAGAGCGCGCGCGCATCGCCGTCGGCCTGCTTGTCGACCACGGGCAGGCTGCAGGCGCCCAGAGCCAGCAAGACGAAGCCGATCAGCCAAGGCGAGCGCGGCGCCATCGTCAGCCGCTGTTCGCCGGCGCCGCGCCGCTGTCGGCCGGCTCGAGGCTGACCTCGAAGCCGACGATCACCGGATCCACGCCGCTGGGCGATTTGAAGAGCGCTGTCTGGGCGATCACGTTGGCGTCGGGATAGTGGTAGACGTGCATCATCCGCGTGGTGGTCCCGGTCGGGCTCTCGTCGATCTTCCAGCTGCGGGTCTCGACCGACGTCGGAGCGCCCGGCGGGATCATGCCGCGGAAGATCGCCAGCTGCTCTTCTGACGTCGGATTCTTGAGTTCGTGCGCCACGTGGATGTCGCCGCTGACGTCGGCGCCGGTGCGGACTTCCTCGAAGAAGGCTCGCGCGATCGGGTCGGCGCTCGGGTCGAGCGTGGGCGCCGCCGGCTTGCAGGCCGCCAGCGCCAACGCCAACAGGACGGCCGCCAACCTCGACATCGATTCCTCCCCGGCGGCGCAGGCTGGCGCCTCGCGGCGGAGCTGTCCATCTCCGAGCGATTGACGCTGCGCCAGACCTCGTCGGCGGTTGCCTGGAACCAGACCCGACCGTACTGTGTTGCACTGCAACATGGAGGACCGAGCGATGGCGATCGACTATGGACTGAAGGGCCAGGCGGCGATCGTCACCGGCTCCACCAGCGGCATCGGCCAGGCCCTGGCGCACTCGCTGGCGGCGGAAGGCGTCAACGTCGTCCTCAACGGCTTTGGCGATCCCGCGGCGATCGAGGCGGCGCGGGCGGACCTGGCCAGGAGCGCCGGCGTCACCGTGCTCTACCACGGCGCGGATATGACGAGGCCCGCGGAGATCGCCGACATGGTGGCCTTCGCCTCGCGCGAGTTCGGGCGCCTGGACATCCTGGTCAACAACGCCGGCGTCCAGTTCGTCTCGCCGATCGAGGACTTCCCACCGGAGAAGTGGGACCAGATCATCGCCATCAACCTCTCTTCGGCCTTCCACGCCACCCGCGCGGCCGTGCCGGTCATGAAGACCGCCGGGCGCGGGCGGATCGTCAACATCGCCAGCGCCCACGGCCTGGTCGCCTCGCCGTTCAAGTCGGCCTACGTGGCGGCTAAGCATGGGATCCTGGGTCTGACCAAGACCGTCGCCCTCGAAGTCGCCGAGCACGGCGTCACCTGCAACGCCATCTGCCCGGGCTATGTGAAGACACCGCTGGTGGAGAGCCAGATCGCCGACCAGGCCAAGGCCCGGGGCATGACGCCCGAACAAGTCATGCGCGACGTCATCCTGGACGCCCAGCCGACCAAGAAATTCGTCGAGTTCAGCCAGCTGGCTGGGTTGCTGCTCTATCTGGTCAGCGACATGGGCGCCTCGGCCAACGGCGCGGCGCTGTCCATCGACGGTGGCTGGACCGCGGCGTGAGCGCCGCGCCAAAGCCGATCAGCCTGGCGCTGCAGGGCGGCGGCGCGCATGGGGCGTTTCAGTGGGGCGTCATCGACGCCCTGCTGGAAGACGGCCGGGTGGAGATCAGGGCGGTCACCGGCGCTTCGTCCGGGGCGATGAACGCGGTGGCGCTGGCCGCCGGACTGATCGAGGGCGGAGCGAAGGGCGGGCGGGAGAAGCTGGAGGCCTTCTGGCGGGCGGTGAATGCGTCCGGCGGCCAGAACCCGTTCGGCGACAGCGGCGTCTGGACGGCGATGGTCAGCCCGGATTGGCTGAAGGCGACGCTCGGCTGGCGGATGGCGCAGACCTGGGCGACCAGCCAATCGCCGTACGACTTCAACCCCTTCAACCTCAATCCCCTGCGCTCGGCGCTGGAGAGCCAGGTGAATTTCGAGACGCTGCGCCAGAAATCGCCGATCGCGCTCTACGTCTCGGCGACGGCGGTGCGCACCAGCAAGAGCCGGGTGTTTCGCACGAACGAGCTGACCTGCGACCATCTGCTGGCTTCGGCGTGCCTGCCCTATCTCTTCCAGGCAGTGGTGATCGAGGGCGAGCCGTACTGGGACGGCGGGTTCCTGGCCAACCCGGCGCTCTGGCCGCTCTTCTATGATGACACGCCCAACGACCTCTTGATCGTCAATCTCAACCCCTTCGTGCGCAAAGAGACGCCCAAGACGCCCGGCCAGATCCTCGATCGGATGAACGAGATCAGCTTCAACGCCTCCCTCGCCGCAGAGCTGCGGGCGGTGGCCTTCGTCCAGAAACTGATCGGTGATGGGATGCTCAAGGAAGAGGCGCGCGGCCGCTACCGCAACATCCTGATCCACGCCATCGGCGCCGACCGGTGGCTGCAGGACCTCGATCTCGACTCCAAATTCAACACCGAATGGAGCTTCCTGGAGAAGCTGAAGGACCGCGGCCGCCGCGCCGCCGCCGCCTGGCTGGAGAAGGGATTGGCCGACGTCGGCGTCCGTTCCAGCGCCGACTTCCGGGCCGAGTATATGTGATGGCGCTTCCGAAAAACCTTGGCTGAGCTAAGCTGCTTGGCGATGGGCGGCGTTGGCCGCGGTCACGATGCGCGCAGTGGCGGCGCGGGGGCGGCGCCGTCTCGCGAAACCTGAGGGGGACTCGACATGAACCGATTGGCGTTGACGGCAGCGGTGCTGCTCATGGGTCTGGGGGCTTGTACGCAACAGCCGGCGACGCCCGCCGCCCCTCCCCAGACCTTCGAAGCTATCTCGCTCGCCGGTGCGGAGGGCGACGCCAGCGGCAACGGCGGCGCCGACGAGTTCATCAAGATCAACACCACGACCGGCGCCGCATGGGTGCACTGCTGCTCGGTCGGCAACACGGTCTTCGGCGCCGTCAAGGATGGCGTCGCGCCGCCGGCAGGGGACTATCACCTGCTGGGTTGGAGCACGCGCGTGGCCAACGGCTCGATCGCTTGGGCGGTCTATCGCTTCGACCGCAAGACCGGCCACACCTGGACGCTGCAAGGCGACCCCTCGAGCGGCTACCACTGGAATGACGACGCCACCGTCGAGTAACTCCGCCGGCGGACCGTCCTAGCCCATCAATCCCCGCGGCGGCGGCATGGCCGCCCAGAGCTTGCGCATCTCGCCGCGGGGGTCGTTCTCCACCCGCGTGTCGGTGTTGAACACCATGGTGGCGCGACTGGCGGCGTCGTAGGCCGGCCAGTGCGGGATCTTGTCGTTGTTGGGATCGCCGGTCTTGGCGAAGGCGACCCAGGCCGAAGCCAGGCGTTCGCACATCGTCTTGGCCGCAGCCGAGCCGACACCGATGATGTTGTCGCGCACGTTGTAGAAGGTTGCCGACACGTCGGTGCCATGCACGGCGCCGAACTTGCCGTCGAAGCCTGGGCTGGGCCAGGACCAGAGGTACATGTAGGCGCTCGCCCGGCCCGCCGCGGCCTTGAGTTCGGCCTGGGTGAAGGCCGAGCGGCGGAAACCCGCGTCCGAGACAATCTGGCACTGGATCAGGAACGGCGTCTTGCCCGGGTTGGCGCCGCGGTAGAGCGACCAGATGGCGTCGGCCTTGTCGGGGTAGCGCTGCTTGAGCATCGTCTGCACGCCGGCCTCATCGACGTCGAAGTTGGTCAGCGCCAGCGCCGCTTCCTCGAGCGCGGTGGAGATGATCATCGGCACGTCCAGCGATTCCGGCGGCGCGGCCGGATCGAAGGGGTGGTGGGGCAGGTACTTGCCGTCCATCACCGGGCCAAAACCGCCGCCGGGTCCGCCGCCGCCCATGGCGACCTGGGCCGACAGCAGCTGCTGCCAGGGGAGTTTCCGGATGTCGGCGACATTGGCCTTGGTCAGGCCCAGCTTGTCGATGAACGCGGCCGCGGTCTTGGCCGAGTCCTCGCGCGTGGCGAAGCGCAGCTGCGAGCCGCTCTGCACCGCGGCCCGGTGGAAGAGGCCCTTGGCCGCCGGCGTCGCCAGGATCGAGGTGGTCTTGGCCCCGCCGCCGGACTGGCCGAAGATCATCACCCGGCCAGGATCACCGCCGAACGCGGCGATGTTGTCGCGCACCCATTCCAGCGAGGCGGTCAGGTCCATGATCCCGCAGACGCCGGCGAAGGCGAACTCCGCTGGCGCGCCGACGTCGATCAGATTGGTGTAGCCGAACGCGGCCAGCCGATGGTTGACGGTCACCACCACGACGTCGCCGAAGCGGGCCATCTGCGCGCCGTCGTATCCAGGTCCGTTGCCAGAGCCAGTGGCGAAGCCGCCGCCATGGAACGAGACCAGCACCGCGCGCTTGGCGCCGTCGTTCACGCCCGGCGTCCAAACGTTGAGATGCAGCACGTCCTCGCCCATGCCGCCATCGCCCACGTGACGGTCCCATTGGATCAGCATGCCGTAGTCGCTGCGCAGGTCCGCGGGCGTCTGGGGCGAGATCGGGCCATAGCCGATGCAGTCGCGCACGCCGGTCCAGGGCTTGGGTCTCTGCGGCGGCATGAAGCGGTTGGCGCCGCCCGTCGGCGCACCATACGGCACGTATTTGAACTCCTTGATCCCGGCGTTGGCGATGCCTTGGACCTTGCCGTAGGTGGTCTCGACCACCGGCAGGATGTCGCCCGAACCGCCGCCGCCCAGCGGACTTACCGGACGCGCCGGGGCGGCGGGCGGGGGGGGCGCCCCCCCCCCCCC
>JBIOEF010000098.1:0-11845 GCA_044445785.1 Caulobacterales bacterium | reverse complement strand
GTCTTAGCACGCGCTTCCCGCCGCTTCCTAGGCCCGCCGCCCTGGCGCGCCTGGTGGTGGCGGAAGCCGCGGCGCAGCTGGACCGGGTGTTCCTCTGGACGCCGGTGGCTTTCGGCCTCGGCGCGGCGGCCTATCTGGGCCAGAAGACCGAACCGCCGCTCTGGCCCGCGTTGATCCTGACCCTGGCGCTGGGTCTCGGCGCGGCCGGCGCCGTGCGGTGGGGCTGGGGCCGGGCGCTCAATGCCGCCCTGATGCTGGCGACGGTGGCCGCGTTGGGCTTCAGCGTCGCCAAGCTGCGCAGCGACCACGTGGCCTCGCCGATCGTCCCGGCCGGGCTCGGGGTGGCCGAGGTGGAGGGGTTCGTCGTCGACGTCGAAACCCCCGGCGACAAGGGCCCGCGCTTGCTGATCGCGCCCACCGCCATCAGCCATCTGACGGCGGATCGACTTCCGCTCCGTTTACGGATCGTCATGCCTCCGAATACGGACGTGACACCTGGAACAGCGATCCGTGTCGAGACGTTGCTGGATCCGCCACCCGCGCCGGCGGCGCCCGGCGCCTACGACTTCGCTCGCGACGCCTGGTTCCAGGGCGAGGGTGGCGTTGGATTGGCGCGGGCGCCGCCGACGCCGATCGAGCTTCCCGCGCCGCCGCTGCGCCTGCGGATCGGCATGGCGGTCAACGCCTTTCGCTGGGCGACCGCGCAGCGTCTGGCGCGGGACATGAATGCGGTGATGGGGGGCAAGGCGGGCGACGCCGCGGGCCTGGCGATCGCGGTCACCACCAGCCACCAGGACTGGCTGAGCGCCGGCGCCCGCAACGACCTGCGCGCCGCGGGCCTGGCGCACATGCTGGCCATCGCCGGCCTCCACACCGCGGCCCTCAGCGGCTTCGTGTTCTTTTCCCTCCGCTTCCTGATCGCCGCCTGGCCGTGGCTGGCGCTGCGCGTCTCGGCCAAAAAGGTCGCGGCCGCCGGCGGGCTGATCGCAGTCGCCTGCTACCTGGTGCTTTCGGGCGCCCATCCGCCGGCCAGGCGAGCGGCGATCACCGCTTCCGTCGCCTTCACCGCCATCCTCCTGGACCGTCGGGCGATCAGCCTCAGATCCCTGGCGCTGGCTGCGCTCATCGTCCTCCTGCTGGAGCCGGAAGTGGTGGTCCAGCCGGGGTTCGAGATGAGCTTCTGCGCCACCGCCTCGCTGGTGGCGCTGGCCGAGCTCTGGCCGCGGATTCCGCGCCCCGTGGGTCTGCCATGGCCGCTCGCCTGGCTGCAGCGGGGTCGCGACTGGCTGGTGGCGCTCTTCATGGTCAGCCTGGTGGCCGGCGCCGCCACCGGCCCCTTCGCCATCCAGCACTTCAACCGCATCGCCAATTTCGGGGTCTTCGCCAATCTCACCGCCGATTTCGTCGCCAGCGCGGTGATGATGCCGGCGCTGGCCATCGCCCTCCTGCTGGAAGCCATCGGTCACGGCCTGGCGACGCCGGCGCTCTTCGTCGCCGGATGGGCCGCGCGGGCGGTGATCTGGCTGGCGCACGTCTTCGCCACGGCGCCGGCCGCGGCCATGACCTCGACGGCGGCGCCGGAGGCGGCGCTGGCCGTCTCCTACCTCGGTATCCTCTTCGCCTGCCTCTGGAAGGGCCGGCTGCGCTGGATCGGCGTCCCCTTCGCCGCCGCGGTGGCGCTCTGGGCAAGACCTGCGCCGCCCCTGATGTGGATCGCCAGCGATGGCGCGGACGCCGCAGTGATCTCACAGGGCAAGGAAGTAGCCCTGCGCCCGGGCGTGCGCACCTACGCCACCGACCTCTGGGCGCAGCGCCGGGGTCTGGTCGTGCCGGCCGACATGGCGACGGCGCGGGGCGCGCTCTTCGACTGTGACTACTGGTCGTGCGCCGCCCGGCCGGGCGTGGCCCCGGCGCTCGGCATCTGGTGGACGAGGCGCAAGCCGCACCCGGATCGCCTGGCCGAACTCTGCGCCCGCTCCGATATTCTGATCCTGCGCGCCGACCTCTACCTTCCCGGCGCCTGCCGCGGCGCGCTGGTGCTGACGTCCGCCGACTTCGCCAAGGGCGGCGCGGCGGAAGTCTATCCGGTGAAGGCAGGCTGGCGGGTGGTGTGGTCCCAGCCGCTGCGGGGTGTTCGGCCCTGGACGGCCGCTCCCGGTTGATCGGCGGATCGACTACCTCGCAGGTAATTGCGGCGCGGCAGGGCGCCCGGCAGGGTTACGCCTGGACTTGAGGGAGTATCGGCGATGCATGGAATGACCCTGGCGCGAGTGGCGCTGCTTGCCAACGCGAGCTTCTCGCTGGGCTGCGGCCTGGCGTTTTGCCTGAACGGCCGCGTGGTCGCAGGCTTGCTGCTGGCCGGAGCGCCAGCGGCGGGCGGAGCGGTGATGACCGGCCTCGGTGTCGCGCTGCTGATCTTCGCGGTCCTGGTCGCTCTGGTCGCCCTGAGCAAGAGGCTGACGGCGAAGACCGTCTGGGCGCTGAGCGCGTCCGACGTGGCCTGGGTGCTGGCGAGTTTGGCGCTGCTGGGCGCCGACAACGCCCTCTTCACTCAAGCCGGCGTCGCCGCCGTGGCCGTGGTGGCGCTGGCGGTGTTGGTCTTCGCCATGGGCCAGGGCCTTGGCGCGACGCGGATGGCCGCGCCTAGTGGTAGCGCCGGATGAGGCCCACGAGCTTGCCCTGCACCTGCACCTGGTCGGGGCCGAAGATGCGGGTTTCGTAGGCCGGGTTGGCGGCCTCCAGGGCGATCGAGGCGCCCTTGCGGCGCAGGCGTTTCAGCGTCGCCTCCTCGCCCATCACCAGGGCGACGACGATCTCGCCGGAGTTGGCGGTGTTGGTCTTGCGGATGACCACGAAGTCGCCGTCGAGGATGCCGGCGTGGATCATCGAATCGCCCTGCACCTCCAGCACGTAGTGCTCGCCAGCGCCCAGGATCGATTCGGGCACCTGCATCCGGTCGCGCTCGTGCTGGATCGCCTCGATCGGCGTGCCGGCGGCGATCTTGCCCAGCACCGAGAGCTCGCGCACGTCGTTGGCGGCGACCGGGGCGGCGGGGTCTCGCTCGGTCTCGACCAGCTGCGGTCGGAAAGCGCCGCGGCCCTTCGGCGGCGCGGCGGCGGTGGCCTGCTCGGGAAGTTTCACCACCTCCAGCGCCCGCGCCCGGTGAGGCAGGCGGCGCAGGAACCCCCGCTCTTCCAGGGCGGTGATCAGCCGGTGGATGCCGGACTTAGACGCCAGATCCAGCGCATCCTTCATCTCGTCGAACGAGGGCGAAACACCCTGTTCCTTGATCCGCTCATGGATGAACATGAGAAGTTCGTGTTGTTTGCGCGTGAGCATCTCGCCGCCTTGCATATCGTCCCGACGTTCGGCCGGGAACAAACCAAAAACGTTGCCGATGTTCTCTAGGTGTTCTCAGTTAATGTCAAGTGAACGAAAAGCCAAGCCAATTCAGCTGACTGCGACAGTTCCAGGCAAAGGAGGCGTGGGCGTGGCGGCGCACGAGTCGCGCGGACATGTCGGGCGGTCGAGGCGGGACGGAGTGCGATCATGCGAGCGATGACGCTGACGCGGGTCGGGGCGCCGCTGGAGCTTGACCAGCGACCGGACCCGGCGCCGGGGCCGGGCGAGGCGCGCCTGCGTGTGCTGGCGTGCGGGGTCTGCCGGACCGATCTGCACGTGGTCGATGGCGAACTGCCGGACGTCGTCACCCCGCTCGTTCCCGGCCACGAAATCGTCGGGGTGGTGGAGGCGCTGGGCGAGGGGGCAGGGCTGCGCGTAGGCCAACGGGTGGGCGTCGGCTGGCTGGGCCGCACTTGCGGGACCTGCCCCTACTGCCTCTCCGGGCGGGAGAACCTCTGCGACGCCCCGATCTTCACCGGCTACACACGCGACGGCGGCTTCGCCACCCATACGATCGTCGACGCGCGCTTCGTCTATCCGCTCGACGAAGCGGGCGAGCCCGGCGCCCAGGCGCCGCTGCTGTGCGCGGGCCTGATCGGCTGGCGCAGCCTGGTGTTCGCGGGCGACGCACAGAGACTGGGGATCTACGGCTTCGGCGCGGCAGGGCACATCATCGCCCAGGTCGCCCGCTGGCAGGGCCGCCGCCTGTTCGTCTTCACCCGGCGGGGCGATGAGGCCGCGCAGGGGTTCGCCCGCTCGCTGGGCGCCGAGTGGGTCGGCGCCTCGGACGAGACGCCGCCCGAACCGCTGGACGCGGCGATCCTTTACGCGCCGGTCGGCGAACTCGTGCCCGCGGCGCTGAGGGCCGTGCGCAAGGGCGGCCGCGTGGTCTGCGGCGGCATCCACATGAGCGACATCCCCTCGTTCCCCTATGCGATCCTGTGGGGCGAGCGGGAGGTGGTTTCGGTCGCCAACCTGACGCGCGCCGACGCCAGGGCGTTCCTGGAAGTCGCGCCGAAGGCCAGGGTCGAGACAGAGGTCACGCTCTATCCGCTCGCCGCGGCCAACGAGGCCCTGGCGGACCTGCGCGGCGGTCGGTTGCAGGGCGCGGCGGTGCTGATCCCCTGAGCGGCGCTGCGGCCCGATCGAGGCCGCCGTCTTGATCCACGTCAAGCCAAATGGCTGGCGATGAGATCACACTGCCTGCGACGGTGAAGTCACGCCGCCGGGCCAAGTTCTGGAGGATCGTCATGAAGGCCAAATCCAGCGGCAAGACCGCGCCTTTTCAGGTTTCCACCGACGGCCTGGAGACCATCGCCGCGGCGATCGGTCAGGCCGCCGAGCGTAGTCAATCGTTGCTCTCGGCGGGCCTCAAGACCTGGGAGAGCGAAGCCAGCCGCTACTTCGAGGACATCGCCGCCCAGGGGCAGGCGACTCTCGCGGCGCTGGGCAAGTGCGCCACCCCTCTCGAGGTGCTGGCGGTGGAGCAGGAATGGGTGAAGGCGCGCAGCCAAGCCTACCTCGAATCGGGGATGCGCCTGGCCCAGGCGTTCGCGTCCGTGGCGCAGGGTGTGACCGCGGCCGACGAGCCAGGTCCGTCGCCCGAACCGGAGACTTCAGCGCCGGCGGCGCCGTCTGCAGGCGCCTGATGTGAGGAGTTGGTGAACATGCCCAAGAGTCCCAAGACGCGCTTCCTGATCGCCAGTGGCGCGCGCGCCCGGTGGGTGGAACACATGCCGGACCTCCCCGATCCGGTCACCATCGGCGAACTCAAGCCGAGATTCTCGCACCAGCCGAAGGGGCCGGTGCAAGTCTCGTTCGAGAGCGCCAGCCGCATGCGCAATGGTCCTGAACGGAGCGGCGAGGCCGCCCGCCGGCTCGCCGACTTCGCCGCGCAGATCGCCGACGAGGTCAACCGCGAGGAGGCGGCCGGGGAGTTCGAGCGGCTGGCCCTGGTGGCGCCGCCGAGGCTCCTCAAGGCCATCCGCGAGAGGCTCTCGCACGCCGCGCGGACGAAGGTGTGCATGGAGCTGCCCAGGGACCTCACCAAGCACCCCAACCACGAACTGCACACCTGGCTGCACGCGCCGGGTCTGCTGTGAGCCCGGCGCGTTTCTCCGCGGCGGGTTGATCTGGATCAAATCGCCCCGGAGCAAGAAAGAGCAGGTTTAGTTTCGACATCGAGTTTGGCCCCGGACGATCTCCCCCCTGTCCCAGGCCAATTACAGCGCCGCCGCCCCATCTCCCCCCTATGCGGCGGCGCAAGGACAAGACGCGTCCCAGGTCCCACCCGGCCTGGGGCGCGCACCTTTTCTGGGCCGTGACCTAGGTGTTTTGACGTCGATCAAGGCGCGAAGCGCCCGGCCCGGTCAGACTTTGTCAGCTCAGGGAGGGCCCCATGACCTATCTTTCCATCGTCGCCGCCGTCACCGACGCCCCTGACGACGCCGATGCGCTCGCCATAGCCGCTGATCTGGGCAAGCGCCACGACTCCCAGGTCGTGGTCTGCAACACCTACGCGGCGGTTCCCATCGTCGCGGTGACGCCGGTCTTAGCCGGACGGATGATCACGCCGCAGGCATGGGCGGACATCGGACAGCGCGAGGTCGCCGCCGACAAGCGGATCGCCGACCTGGCGGCGCACGAGGCGGCGCGATTCGGGCTGACTTCGGGAACCGGCCCGGGCGCGTCGATGACCATCGCGGAGCTCGCGCCGACGCCCTGGCTGGGCTTGGCGCGCGAACTCGCCCTGGCCGACCTGGCGGTCGTCGCCCAGTCCAGCGGCGTCGGCGACGGGCCTTGGTCCGGCCCGCTGGCCGAGGCGCTGATGGACGCCCGCATCCCGGTGTTCGTGGCGAGGGACGGTGTGTCAGCGTGGGGACGCCCCGCCGCCGTGGCCTGGGATGGCAGTTTCGAGGCCGGTCGGGCGGTGCGCGCGGCGCTGCCCCTGCTGAAGGACGCCTCCGAGGTCGCCATACTGCAGGATAGCCAGACCCTGGACACCGGTCCGAACACGCGCGCCGATCCCCAGCGGCTGGTCGACTATCTCACCCGGCACGGCGTGGCGGTGGCCACGACGATTACCGTCAAGGGTCGCAAAGCCGGGCCGGCGCTGCTGCACGCCGCCGAGAGTTTCGGCGCAGCGGTGATGGTCGCCGGCGCCTATGGCCATGCGCGATGGGCGGAGGCGGTCTTCGGCGGAGTCACCCGCGATCTCCTGAAGGCGGCGAAGGGACCGCACCTCTTCATCGCCCACTAAAGGCGAGGCGGCCGCCTAGAGCACGATGCGGTTAGGCGGAATCGCCTAGCCGCTGAATCGTGCTCTAGATTTAGGAGTGTAGATCGATCCTGATGAGTTTGGATCGCTTCGATCCAAACTCATCAGGATCTAGCCGCCAAGCAGCGCGCGGGTCGCGGTTTCGACGTCGGTCTGCCGCATCAGGCTCTCGCCCACCAGCATGGCTCGCGCGCCAGCGGCCGCCAGCCGTTCCATGTCGGCGCGGCTGGCGATGCCGCTCTCGGCGACCAGCAGCGTCCCTGGCGGCGCGCGGGGCGCCAGTCGCTCGGTGACCGCGAGGTCAGTGACGAACGTGCGAAGGTCGCGGTTGTTGATCCCGATCAGGCTCGCGCCCAGGCGCGCGGCTCGGTCCAGTTCCGCCTCGTCGTGAACTTCGACCAGGGCGTCCATGGAAAGGCGCGCCGCTTCCGCCATCAGCTCGGCGGCGAGGGCGTCCGGGACCATGGCCAGGATCACCAGCACCGCGTCGGCGCCCAGCGCGCGGGATTCGGCCACCTGCCAGGGATCGACCAGGAACTCCTTGCGCAGGACGGGAAGGGCGCTCGCCGCCCGCGCCTGGCCAAGATAGGCGTCGGCGCCCTGAAAGCTTGGGCCGTCGGTGAGCACCGAAAGGCACGTCGCGCCGGCGGCGGCGTAGGCTCTGGCCAGCGCCGGCGGGTCGAAATCGGCGCGGATCAGCCCCTTGGAGGGCGAGGCTTTCTTGATCTCGGCGATCAGCGCCAGGCGTCCGGGCGCGCGGGCCAGGTCCAGGGCGGCGGCAAAGCCCCTCGGCGGCGCGGCGGCCCTGGCCCGCGCCTCGACCTGGCCTTGAGTCTCGGCGCGCCGCCGTTCGGCCACCTCTTGGCGCTTGTAGGCTGCGATGCGGGCGAGAGTGTCGCTCATGGCCGGTTGGTCGCCTCGATCAGGCGCTCGAGCGCGCGCTTGGCGCGGCCCTCGTCGATGGCCACGGCCGCCAGATCGACGCCCTCGCGCAGCGTCTCCACCCGCTCGGCCACCAGCAGGGCGGCGGCGGTGTTGAGGAGCACGATGTCGCGATAGGGCCCGGTCTGGCCGGCGAGCAGATCGCCGATCGCCTGCGCGTTCGCCGCCGGATCGCCACCGGTGAGGTCGCTCAGCGACGCGCGGGCGAGGCCCACCGCCTCCGGGGCGATGTTGAAGAGGCGCACCGCGCCGTCCCGCCACTCGGCTACCTGGGTGCGGCCGGTCGTGGTCATCTCGTCCAGTCCCTCGCCGTGGACGACCCAGGCGCGCTCGGTTCCCAGCGCGCCCAGCACCCTGGCGAGCGGCTCGACCCAGCGGGAGTCGTAGACGCCCAACAGCTGACGCTGCGCGCCCGCGGGGTTGGACAGCGGCCCCAGCAAATTGAAGATCGTCCGGAAGCCCAGCTCTTGGCGGATCGGCAGGACGTGGCGCATGGCGCCGTGGTGGGCGGGGGCGAAGAGGAAGCAGAGATTCGCCTCGTCCAGGGCGCGGCGTTGCTGCTCCAGGGTGGCTTGGATGTTGACGCCGAGCTTGGCCAGCACGTCCGAGCCCCCGGAGCGTGAGGAGATCGCCCGGTTGCCGTGCTTGGCGACCTTCAGCCCGGCGCCGGCGCCGACCAGGGCGACGGCTGTGGAGATGTTGAAGGTGTGGGTCCCATCGCCGCCGGTGCCGCAGACGTCGATCACCTGGTAGGGATGCTCGAGCACCACCGCGGCGCGGCGCATGGCCCTGGCGCTGGCGGTGATCTCGCCCACCGTCTCGCCGCGCATGCGCATGGCGGTCACCGCGGCGGCGACCTGGGCGGGGGTCGGCTCGCCGCGCAGACAGGCGGAGAAGAAGCTCTCCGCATCCTCCTCGGTCAGGGTCGCGCCGTCGGCGAGCTTGGCCAGCAGCGGCTTGAAAGCGTCGGACATGGGGGCGAGGTCAGACCTCGGCGAGGCGCTTGACGCCCGCCAGGTCGAGGAAGTTCGCCAGCAGCAGGTGGCCGCCCTCGGTGGCGATGCTCTCGGGATGGAACTGCACCCCGTGCAGCGGCCGCGTGCGATGCGAAAAGCCCATCACCTCGCCGTCGTCGTCGGTCCAGGCGGTGACCTTGAGCGCTTCCGGCATGGTCTCGCGGGCGACCGAGAGGCTGTGATAGCGGGTGGCGGTGAAGGGGTTGGGCATGCCGGCGAAGATCCCTTCGCCGATGTGGTGGATAGGGCTGGTCTTGCCGTGCATCAGGCTCTTGGCGCGGACCACCTGGCCGCCCAGCGCCTGGCCGATCGCCTGATGGCCAAGGCACACGCCGAGAATCGGCAAGGCGTCAGGCGCGCCGCGGATCAGGTCCAGGCAGATGCCGGCTTCGTTGGGGGTGCAGGGACCGGGCGAGAGCAGGATCGCTTCGGGCTTCAAGCCCAGGGCGTCGTCAACGCTCATCGCGTCGTTGCGGCAGACGAGCGTCTCGGCGCCAAGCTCGTTCAGATAGTGGACGAGGTTGTAGGTGAAGCTGTCGTAGTTATCGATCACCAGGATCATGGCGTGGGCCCTTTGGCCCGCCTTCTACCGCGCGTTCAGCAAAAGTGGGTACTGGTTTTGCGCCCGAAGGCGCGCCACTTCTGAACGTCTGAGCGGTTTCAGGCTGACCGATACCAGTCAACCTGAAACCGCTCGGGGCTCCGGCTAGGCCAGGGCCAAGAGGCGGAGAGCCCGCGCCATATCCTTAAGTGGCCCTAGAAGAGCAGACGCAGGCCTGTCGCTTGCGGGCCCCAGAGGTCGGCGCCCTGACGCTGATGGTCGACAAGGCCGCCCATGCCGCCGCCGAAGTAGTACCGCACGCCGACGCCGACGGTGTTGGCGTGCACGCCGCTGCCGAAGTCGACGTAGTTGTAGTTGATGAACCCGGAGAACGGGGTCGACTTGGAGAACAACCACTCGCCCTGAACGCCGACGGTGGTGACACTGGTCCCGTTCTGGCCGGCCCAGTCAACGTTGCCGCTGAGGGCCAGCTGATCCATCGGATAGAAGATGGCCATGGCGCCGACATATCCCAGCGTGGTGCTGCCACTGCCGATGCCGAAGCCTTCCGCGCCGCCGCTGACGCTCGCGCCGCCGCCCTTGAGGCCGACGGTGAACTTGTCGCCGCCGTAGTACTCACCAAACACGCCGTAGCTGGTCGCGTTCAACGTGGCGCCGTGGGTCGAGGCGCCGGTGTAGGACACCGCCACGCCCAGACGGCCTTGCATCGGCGTCCAGGCGACGCTGCCCGCCACCGAATAAAGGTCGACGTTGCCTGCGCCGCTGCCGCTCAGATTGTGATAGGAACCGTCGAGCTGGCCGACGAAGCTTGAACCGAACGGCAACTGGCCGCCGCCGTCGACGCCCCAGACGTTGCCGTGTCCGCTGCCTTCGCCGGTGCCGAGGTCGAGGTAGGTGTAGCTGGCGTCGATATAGCCGGCCGGCGAAATCGTCGGCGCGGCGATCGCCGTTCCGGTCGTGACAACGCCGAACGCGAGCGCGCAAGCTGCGCCCATAAGTAGATTACGCATAGGTATCCCCTGTCTCTTTTCTGGGTCGTGGATACCGACCCGATGACAACCGCCAACATAGGGAGAGTGCTTAAAAATTGCTAAAACAATGCCCGTAGACAGAGCAGTTCAGGCGCCCAGCGTGTGAATGGCGCCACACGTCGTTTTTGGGAGTGACACGCTTGTAAGTTGTTCTTGCAGCGAGTCGGCCATCGACGAGCGCGCAAAGACTTTGACGCGAACCGGGTCAACCCTTCGCGTGCGGGCGCCAAATGCCGGCGCGGCGTTCGCGACCTTCGCGCCTTGCAGGCGCCAGCGGAGGGCGCATGCTGAGTTCATGGCTCCAGCCGATTCTCTCGCCGAGCCGAAGGTGCTGCGCCAGGCGCGAACTCTGCTGGCCGAGCCGCCGCGCGCGGAGAGCGCCGCGTCGCTGGCGGCCGCGGCGGCGTTCTTCGCCCTCAGTGCGCTGGCCCTTGTCGCCACGGTGCTGCTGATCCCGCCGCGCTGAGCGGTGAGGAGGCTCAGGCGAACCGCCAGGCCTCCGCCGCCGCCTCACGCAAGGCGCGAGCCTTGTGCAGGGTCTCTTCGTACTCGGCGTCGGGATCGGAATCGGCCACGACGCCGCCGCCCGCCTGGACATAGACCATCCCGTCGCGGAAGAGTGCGGTCCTGAGCACGATGCAGGTGTCCACCGACCCGTCGGCGCCGAAGTAACCGACCGCGCCGGCGAAGGCGACGCCGCGCTTTTCGATCTCCAGCTCGTCGATGATCTCCATCGCCCGCACCTTTGGCGCGCCGGAAAGGGTGCCGGCCGGCAGCGCCGCCATCAGCACATCCACCGGGTCAAGGCCCTCGGGCGCATCGCCTTCTACGTTGGAGACCAGGTGCATGACGTGGCTGTAGCGCTCGACGAAGAAGCTGGCGGTGACCCGTACGTGCGGCCCCTTGCGCGCGCTCGGCGGCGCGTTCCGGCCGGCCTGGTTCAGCATCGCGACGCGTCCGACGTCGTTGCGGCCCAGGTCCAGCAGCATCAGATGCTCGGCGTGCTCCTTGGGATCGGCGATCAGTTCGGCTTCGAGCGCGGCGTCTTCCTCGGGCGTCTTGCCGCGCGGGCGGGTGCCGGCGATCGGCCGGATGGTGATCTTGCCGTCCCCTAGGCGCACCAGGATCTCCGGCGAGGATCCGACCAGCTGGAACTCGGGAAAGTCGAGGAAGAAGAGGAACGGCGAGGGGTTGGTCCTCCGCAGCGCCCGGTAGAAGGCGAAGGGGTCATGGGTGAACGGCGCGCGCAGCCGGTGGCTGGGCACCACCTGGAAGACGTCGCCGGCGCGGATGTATTCCTTGGCCCTCTCGACGATCGCCCAATAGGCCTCGCGGCTGACGGGCGAGGTGAAACGGTCGGGCTCTGGCGCCGGGTGCCGACCTGGCGGGGGGAGGGGCTGGCGCAGGGCGGCGACCACCGCCTCGATCCTGGCGCTCGCCGCGTCGTAGGCCGCGCGCGCCGGCTGGGCCGAGGGGCGCACCGTGGTGACCAGGATGATCTCCTGGGCGACGCCGTCGAAGATGGCGATCAGCGAGGGACGGATCAGCACGCCGTCGGGCAGGCCCAGCGGGTCGGGATTGATGTCCGGCAGCTTCTCGACCAGCCGGATCATGT
>JBIOEF010000097.1:0-11987 GCA_044445785.1 Caulobacterales bacterium | reverse complement strand
GGTCGAGCCGGCCGCCGACCCGCGGATAGCCCTGTAACGCCAGGTCGACCACCGGCGGGGCGAAATCGACCTGGCCGTTGAACCACGGCTTCACGGTGTGGCGATCGGAGGTCTTGACGTCGACCAGGTGCTGGGACCGGCGGACTGGGCGCACGGCCTGGCCCGGCCGTTGACCGGCGTCGCCGCCGACCCCAACCCGAACCTCACCGTCCATCTCCTCAGCCCACCCCGCGGGGCCTGGATCGGGATCGACGCCGCCACCCAATGGGCGCCCGAGCGGGGCGCCGGCGTCGGCCGCGCCGCCCTCCTCGACCAATGGGGCGAGATCGGCTGCGTCTCGATGTCGGTGGCGCTCTCGCCCTTCCCGAAGGCGGCCTGATCCCCGTCAGCGGGTGGCTGCGGCGAAGTCGCTCTGGAAGCCCTGCAGGTCGGCGGAATCCACGTCGGAGACCGCCCAGAACACCAGCCCGCCCTGGCCCCACCGCACCAGGCTGTAGCCCTGCTGCTTCTCCAGCTGCGCGGCGGCCGGCGCCTCGCCTGGCCAGATGAAGAGGTTGATCACGTGCGCGCGGCGTCGATAGACCAGCGCCGCCGCCGGATGACCGGCCAGGTGGTCCAGCCGACCGCCGACCAGCGGATAGCCCTGGCCGACCAGATCCACCACCGGCGGGGCGAAATCGACCTTGCCGTTGAACCACGGCTTCACCGTATGTCGGTCGGAGGTGGCGACGTCGGTGAGGTGCGCCGCCTGCAGCGAGCGCGCCTGCGCCTCCACCAGCTGGTTCTCCAGGCTGGGTCCGGCGGGCATGAGGGCGAAGAGCGCCAGGCTGGCGGCCAGCGCGCCGATGGACCCGGAGACGATCCAGCTCTCGAAGCCACCGCGGCGGCGCGGCGCGGGTGGCGGCGACTCCGCCTCGGCCAGCACCGCTTCGATCCGGGCGGCCAGCGACGACGGCGCGGGATAGGCGGCCGCCGCGCGCAAGGTCTCCTTCACCTGGCGGATGGCGGCGAGCTCGGCGGCGCAGGCCGGGCAGCCGCCAAGGTGGCTTTCCAGCGCCAGCACATTGCCCGCGTCCAGCTCGCCGTCGGCGTAGGCGTGGAGCAGCAGTTCCTTGTCCGCACAGGCGCTCATGAGGCCGCCTCCATGACGCCCAGCCGCTCGCCCAGCATCCGCCGGGCCCTGGCGAGGCGCGACATCACCGTTCCCATCGGCGCGCCGGTGATGTCGGCGACCTGGCGATAGCTCAGTTCCTCGAGGTCGCGCAGGATCAGCGCCTCGCGGAAGGGTTCCGGGATCGCCTCGATCGCGCGGCGCAGCGCCGCCACGTCGCCCTGACGGATCAGCGTGGTTTCCGGCGACTCCTGGCCCGGGTCGGCGACCTTCTCCAGCGCCGTTTCGGCATTCTGCGCGCTCTCGCTCCAGCCGCGGTCGCGCCGGCGCCAGTCGAAATAGGTGTTGCGGACGATGGCCAGCAGCCAGGGCTTCACCTCGCCGCGTACGGTCTCGATGTTGCGCAGGGCCTTGACCAGCGCTTCCTGGGCGATGTCCTCGGCCGCCGCGGCGTCGCGCGCCAGGTAGCGGGCCAGGGAATGGGCCGCGGCCAGATGCGGCAGCACGAGGTCGCGGAACCGCGCCGCCTGCGAGGGACCGATCAGGCTCGCGGTTCCGCCCGGGTCTCCGCCGCGGGGCGAGCGGAGCTCCGGATCTTGGGCGCCCACGCCAGCCATCCCGCCGGTCCGCGCCGGGGCGGCCTTCGCCTGGCCTCGCCGGAAGGGGAGGATGCGGCCGCTCATGGGCGGTAAGGGTCGGACTGGCGGAGCACGGTCTGGGTCACTGCGGCTTGACGATCACCTTGCCCAACATCTTCGGATGGATGGAGCAGAAGTAGGCATACACGCCGGGCGCGGCGAAGGTGAAGCTGAAGCTCTCGCCGGTGTCGATGGGCTTGGAGTGGAACGCGCCGTCCACCGCCCGCACCGTGTGCGGAACATCATCACCGTTGGTCCAGGTGACCGTGCCGCCGGCCGGCACGGTGACGGTCATCGGGTCGAAGGTGAAGTTGTCGATGGTCACCACCGGTCCGGCCGGGGCGGCGTGGACGGCGCTGAACGAAATCAGGGCGACGGCGGCGAACGCAGCCGCACGCGTCGTCAAACGAAAGAAAGACATGAAAACTCCGTGGTCGGATTGTTATGCGAGGGGTTGATCGGCGATGGACAACGGATGACCGCGTCCGGTGAAGGTGACGTCACGCACGCCCAGCACGCTTCGCAGCTGGTCGGCCGGCACGGTCATCGGCCCCGGCGAGGGCGCGGTCCCGGGCGACGGCTGCGGGAAGGCGGTGGAGCGGGCGGTGTGGAAGGTGACGCGCCCCTCCACCTTCTGCTGGATCTGGTGGATGTGGCCGTTGAGTACGGTCACCGAGCCGAACCGGGCCAGCAGCGCCAGGGCCTGGGCGCTGTCGTCAGTCCCCCAACCCCACTGAGGATAGAGCGCCCAGAGCGGGATGTGGGCCAGGACCACGATCGGCGTCGACGCCGGGCGGCCGGCGAGGTCGTCTTTCAGCCAGGCCAACTGGTCGGGGCCCAGGCTGCCAAGGCCGCCGGCTTTCAGATTGGCGACGTTGATCAGGGCGACGAAGTGCACGCCCGAATGGTCGAAGCTGTACCAGCCCGCGCCCTTGGTCCCCTTGCCATAGCGGTCCAGGAACGCCTTGCCGTTTGCGTCATCCAGCATGTCGTGCTCGCCGGGGATGTGGAACACCGGCAGGCCCGCCTCCTTGATGATCTGGTCGGCGTCGTCGAACTCCTGGTCCTTGGAGAGCTGGCTGACATCGCCGGTGTGGATGATGAAGTCCGGCCGCTGCGGCATCGCGGCGATCTTGGCCACCGCCTCGCGGAAAGTGGCGCGCGCGTCCGGGTTGGCAGGCTTGGCGAAGCCGATGTGGCTGTCGCTGACCTGGACGAAGCTGAACGCCTTGGACCTGGGCGCTGCGGCCACGGCCTCCAGGCCCGCCGCGGCCGGCACGCCGCCGGCCAGGGTCCAGACCAGGCCCGTCCCCGCCCAGGTCATGCACTTCAAGAATCCGCGCCGGTCGGTTGGGTGGTGATCGCTCATGGTCGCCTCCAGACAGGGTGTTGCAGGTGATGACGCGGCGGCGCGCGGGTTTATTCCCGGGTCCGCGAAGCCGGGCGTTGGACTATGCTCGGCGCGCACCCAGGAGGACCTGAGCCATCGACCACGCCGCCCCGCCCTCCGACGCCAAGGCCCTCGCCGCCTGGCGCCGCGCCACGCGCGAGCGGCTGATCGCCGAGCGCATGACCATGCCGCTGGCCGCCCGCCGCGCGGCGAGCCGCAGGATCGGCCAGGCGCTGGCGGGGCAAATCCGCCGGGCAGAAATTGCCGTCCTCGGCGCCTACTGGCCGGTGCGGGGCGAATACGACTGCGTGGCGCTGCTGCGCCGCCTGCTGGCCGGCGGATGTCAGGTCGCCTTGCCGGTGGTGCTGGCCGCCGGCCGGCCGCTGGAGTTCCGCGCCTGGACGCCGAAAACGCCGATGGAGTCCGGTCCGCAGGCCATCCCGCACCCAGCCGCGGCGCCGGCGGTGACGCCGGGCGCGCTGCTGATCCCGCTGGTGGGGTTCGACGAGGCCGGCTGGCGCCTGGGCTACGGCGGCGGCTTCTATGACCGGACGCTGGCTGCACTTTCGCCCAAGCCCCTGGCCATCGGCGTCGGCTTCGAGCTCGGTCGCCTCGCCAGCATCGGACCTGGGCCGCACGACCGACCGATGGACTACATCATCACCGAGGTGGGCCTGGTGCACGGCCCGGAGGAGCCTTGAGATGGCCTGGACCAAATCGCCCCAGTCGCTGGTGGACCTTTTCGCCGAGAGCGTGCCCGACGATCCGCGCGTCGAGCGGCGCAAGATGTTTGGTTACCCGTCCGTGTTCGTGAGCGGAAACATGTGCGCCGGGCTCTTCCAGGACCAGATGTTCGCCCGCCTCGCGCCGGAGGACCGGGCGGCGCTGCCTGGCGGCGGCGCGGCCAGCTTCGAGCCGATGGAAGGCCGGCCAATGAAGGACTACGTGCTGATCCCCGACGACATCCTGGCCGACGAGCCGGCGCTGGCCGAGACCCTCGCCAAGGCGGTGTCGTTCACCGGCTCGCTGCCGCCCAAGGAGAAGAAGGCGGCCAGGAAGAAGCGCGCCTGAGCGCCCGCCCTACCCGATCGCCTGCCCAGTCTCCATCAGGCTCTTCAGGCTGGAGAGGATCATCGGCCAGCCGGTCGAGACGGCCTCGATCAGCTTGGACTTGTCCACCGCGATCTCGTGGGTGAGCGTGAGCTTGGTGACCCCGCCCGGCGCGGCCTCCAGCTCGACGGTTGCGGTGGAGAGGCCCTCGGCCCCCAGCGCTTCGCTGAGGTGCATCCAGGAAACCGAGAAGCGCTTTGGCGGATCGAACGCCAGCACCTTGCCCTCGTCCCAGACGCGTCCGTCGGCCGCGGTGAGGCGATAGTCGTCGCCGACCTTCCAGGTGGTGGCCTGGTGATAGCCGCTCCAGAAGCGCTTGTTCTCTTCCGGATCGGTGAGCGCCGCCCAGATCTTCTGCGCCGGGGCGCGGATGTATGTGACATAGAGGAAGCGGCTAGCCATCGGAGTCTCCTTCGAGCCGTTGTTTCAGGTCCGCCAGCGCCGCCAGGCGAGCGCGCTCGTACTGGCTGATCCAGCGGTCGGCGATCTCCTGGATCGGGACCGGATTGAGGTAGTGCAGCTTCTCGCGGCCACGCTTTTCGCTGACCACCAGGTTCGCGCCCTCCAGGATCGCCAGGTGCTTGGTCACCGCCTGCCGCGTCATCGCCCGTCCCTTGCAAAGCTCGCCCAGGGTCTGGCCGCCCCGCTCGCGGAGGCTGTCGAGCAGCTCCCGCCGCACCGGATCGGCCAACGCCCTGAACACGGCGTCCATGCTCATGGCCACTTTATGCAACCATTGAGTTGCCTATGCAAGTGCGGAAAGCCGCAACACCCTCGTTGTCTGTCATCCCGGAAGTCGCGAAGCGGCTATCCGGGATCTCCTACCCCGCCGACGAGGGGAGATCCCGGCTCTCCAGCCCGCTCTCGCGGACTTGCGGCCGGGATGACGGGCAAAAGATGGCTTGAACGTTCGCTGAGTGGCGATCGCGCCTGTCAGCTATCCAGGAAGCTCCGAAGCTTCCGGCTGCGGCTCGGGTGTTTCAGTTTGCGCAGGGCCTTGGCTTCGATCTGGCGGATGCGTTCGCGGGTGACGCTGAACTGTTGGCCGACCTCTTCGAGGGTGTGGTCGGTGTTCATGCCGATGCCAAAGCGCATGCGCAGCACGCGTTCTTCGCGGGGGGTCAGCGAGGCGAGGACTCGCGTCGTTGTTTCGCGAAGGTTGCTCTGGATCGCCGCGTCGATGGGCAGGACCGCGTTCTTGTCCTCGATGAAGTCGCCCAGGTGGCTGTCTTCCTCATCGCCGATCGGCGTTTCGAGGCTGATCGGCTCCTTGGCGATCTTCAAGACCTTGCGCACCTTTTCCAGCGGCATGGCCAGCTTCTCGGCAAGTTCTTCCGGGGTCGGCTCGCGGCCGATCTCGTGCAGCATCTGGCGCGACGTGCGGACGATCTTGTTGATCGTCTCGATCATGTGCACCGGGATGCGGATGGTGCGCGCCTGGTCGGCGATCGAGCGGGTGATCGCCTGGCGGATCCACCAGGTGGCGTAGGTGGAGAACTTGTAGCCGCGGCGGTACTCGAACTTGTCCACCGCCTTCATCAGGCCGATGTTGCCTTCCTGAATGAGATCAAGGAACTGCAGGCCGCGGTTGGTGTATTTCTTGGCGATCGAGATGACCAGGCGCAGGTTCGCCTCGACCATTTCCTTCTTCGCCTGACGCGCCTCGCGCTCGCCCTTCTGCACCGTCTGGACGATGCGGCGGTAGTCGTCGATGGGGAGGCCCGACTCGGTCGCCAGCGACGCGATCTCCTGGCGGATCTCGGCGATCTGGCTGGCGTCGTTCTCGATGAACTTGGTCCAGCGCACGCCCTGGGGCGCCACGCGCTCGCACCAGCTGGGATCGAGCTCGGAGCCGAAATAGACGCGCAGGAATTCCACCCGGCTGATGCCGTAGCTGTCGGCCAGACGCAGGAGCCGGCCTTCCAGGCCCACCAGGCGGCGGTTGATCGCATAGAGCTGGTCGACCAGCGCCTCGATGCGGTTGTTGTTCAGCTTCAGCGTCTTCAGGTGCTGGACGATGGTCGAGGTGGCGGATTCGTACGACTTGCGCTCGTTCTCGGTGAGGTCCTTGCCGCGCAGGCGGTGCTCGACCAGCTTCTCCTGCAGACGCCGGAACGCCTCGAACTCGGCGGCGATGGCGTCGAGGGTGGCCATCACCCCTTCGCGCAGCTCGCCTTCCATGGCGCTGATCGTGGGGCCGGCGCCGTCGTCGAAATCGTCGTCGTCGTCGGTGACGCCGGGAGGCGGGGTCGCGCCTTCCTCGTCGTCGTCGTCGCGCGCGGCCGCGGGTTCGGCCTCGATCTGCTCGCCGGCCACCGCTTCGTCGGAGAGGGCCTGGGCCACCTGGCCGCCGTAGGTCTGCTCCAGGTCGATCACTTCGCGCAGCAGGATGCGGCCCTGCGCCAGCTCGTCGCGCCAGACCATGATCGCTTCGAAGGTCAGCGCGCTTTCGCAGAGGCCCCGGATCATCGTGTCGCGTCCGGCCTCGATGCGCTTGGCGATGGCGATCTCGCCCTCGCGGCTCAAGAGTTCAACCGAGCCCATCTCGCGCAGGTACATCCGCACCGGATCGTCGGTGCGGTCGTAGGCGCTTTCCTTGGTGGTCTCGACGACCGTCTGTTCCTCGCGGACCGCGACCTCGCCGCCTTCCTGCTCGGGCGCGTCGTCCTCGCCCTCGACCACGTTGACGCCCATCTCCGAGAGCATCGCCAGCGTGTCCTCGATGGCCTCGCTGGTCACTTCCTCGGAGGGCAGCACCTTGTTCAGCTCGTCCATGGTGACGTAGCCGCGGGTCTTGGCCTGCTTGATGAACTTCTTGACCCCGGCGTCGGTCAGGTCGAGCAGCGGCCCGTCGCTGACGGGCGGCTCCGGCGTTTCCGTGGTCGTGGTGGTTTCGCTCATCAATGTCTCCGCGATCGGCCCCAAACGCCCCATGCAAGGTGGGCGCCGAAGATGGTTTACGGGCGCCAGAAAAGAAGGGGCGGCGTCAAATTGACCCCTCTGGCTCCCAAATGGTTCCTGACTTAAGCGCCCGTCGCAGCAGATCGCGCTCCGTCTTCAGGGCGATGACCTGGGCTGAGCTGGCGCCCGCGGCCAGCTCGCGCTTGGCCCCGTCCATGGCGTCCTCCAGCGCAGCCAAACGGTTCATCACCGAAAAGGCGTGCGTCCACTGGGACCTGGCGGCGGCGAGGGTGACATCCGATTGAATAAAGGGCGCGCCCGATTTCGAGGCGGCCCGGTCGATGTCATTCAGCAGCGCGCTAAATCCTCCACCCGCGAGATGGCGTCGCAGGGCCTCGGTGTCAAGGTGTTCGGCCTCCAGGCGCAGGCGGATGATTTCCTTGGCCAAATCCACCAGGGCCGGATCGCCGAAGCCGCGCGCCTCCAGCGCCTCCAGGTGATCGTCCAGCACCGCCGGGTCGGCCAGCGCCCGCTGGGCGAGCGCCGCGGGCAAGGGTTCGATGTCGGCGGCCAGGCGCCGGGCCCCTGCCCTCCCCTCGGCGGTGATCCTGGGATCGATCCGCGCGGGACCGCCGCCGCGCCAGGGCCGCCCCCGGCGATCCTCGTTCGGCGTCCACGTCCCGCTGGCGCGCTCGGCGCGGGGAAAGAGCGCGTCGAAGCGTCGCATCAGCTCGTCGCGGTAGGCCTCCGCCAGGTCGGCGTCGCCGATGGCGTTCGCCGCCCGCCGCAGCCGCTGCTTCAGCCCCGCCCGGCGCTCTGGCGTATCCAGCGCCTCGGCGTCGCGCTCGCGCACGAAGAGCAGGTCGACGAAGGGCGTGGTGTCGGCGAGGCGCGTCTTCAGCGCCGCCGCGCCGTCGATGCGCAGCACGTCGTCCGGGTCCTTTTCGCCGAGCGCCAGGGCGAACTTGAAGCTGCGCCCGGCCTTCAGGATCGGCAGCGCCCGGTCGATCACCCGGAACGCCGCCGCCCGCCCGGCCCGGTCGCCGTCGAAGCACAGGGTCGGCTCGCCGTGCAGGCGCCACAGCCCCTCCATCTGTTCCTCGGTGAGCGCCGTTCCCATCGAGGCGATGGCCGCCACGCCCGCCCGCTGGCAGGCGATCACGTCCATGTAGCCCTCGACCACCACCAGCGCCGCGCCCTCGCCGCCGGTGTGCATCAGCTTGCGCGCTTCGGCCAGGCCATAGAGCACCCGGCCCTTGTGGAAGAGCTCGGTCTCCGGCCCGTTCAGGTACTTGGCCCGCGCCTGGGGATCCAGCGAGCGTCCCCCGAACGACACCACCCTTCCGCGCCCGTCGGCGATGGGAAAGATGATCCGCTCGCGGAAGCGGTCGTACGGCGCGCCGCCGTCCTCGGGCGCGATCAGCAGGCCCGTTTCCACCAGCGCGCCTGGCAAGGCGCCCTTGGCCACCAGATAGTCCTTGATCGCCGAGCGGCCGGCCGGCGCATAGCCCAGGCGGAACCGCGCCCACTCGGCCTCCGGCAGCCCTCGGCCGATCAGATAGTCCCGCGCCGCCCGCCCCGCCGGCCGGCGCAGCTCCGCCTCGTACCAGGCGGCGGCGGCCTCCAGCCAGTCGGTGAGCCCCAGCAGTTTCTTCTCGGTCTCGGCCGCGCGGGGGTCGGGCTCGGGGAGCGCCAGGCCCGCCTCCGCCGCCAGCCGCTCCACCGCCTCGACGAAGCTCAACCGCTCGGTCTCCTGCAGGAAGCTGATCAGGTCGCCGTGCTTGCCGGACGAGAAGTCGTAGAAGAAGCCCTTGTCGTCATTGACGAAAAACGAGGGCGTCCGCTCCTTGGTGAACGGCGACAGCCCCGCGAACTCCCGCCCCTGCCGACGCAGCTTCACCGTCCGCCCAATCACGTCGGAAAGCCTGAGCCGCGATTTCAGCTCATCCAGAAAATTTTCATCGAACCGCACGGGGGGAGCATAGCGCGAGTGGCGGGGGAGTCGCGATGTGGTTGGGGATGGTACTGGTCAGACGCGAGATTCTCCACCGCCCAGTCTAAGGCCGGTCAGCGCGAGCGGCGGCCGCGCGGCTTCGGGAGCGCCCGAGAGATTTCATGACAGTGACTTGGGACGGGGAGCCCGCCACGCAAGGGCCAATCACGCTGCACAATTTCGCTCGCCTTGCGACCGCATTGAATTCGACTATCCTCAACCCGAGGGAGAGCGTCGATGGATGACGATTCAGACAGTTCCACACGGGCTACATCCGCCGGAGTAGCACAGGGCGAGAAAGAGAAGGTGGAGCGACGCGAGATCAAAGGGGGTATACCTTACGTTGTAGCTCCTGGTGTTTTCCTCCCTTCCTGAAGAAGATGCAGTTTATTCAAGCCGATGGTACCCCAACGCTGTTATACTCAAAGTTCAAGACTGATGGCGGTCGGAGTCAATCCGCTTACGACGGCCTAAAGAATGCGTTTGGGGAACTATTCAAACGAAATGAGTACATTCACAAGGCAGAGGAGAACTCGGTCAAAGACACGATTGTTGAAATTACAGGGTTGAAGAAGGCCGACCCTATCGTACGCCTAATGTACACATCTTTCGATGCTGTCCGGAGCTTCATATCGGGCGAAATCTCCGCGACGTCGGAAGGTAGCAGGACGGAGACTGAGGAGGAGGCGAGCGGAGACCAAAATCACTTCGATGGTGCGGGTGGGAGCCTTCGTCTTGGTTTGTCGTATCAGATCAACATCGTTCTTCCGGAGACAGAAAATATCTCCGTATTCAACGCGATCTTCAAGAGCTTGCGCGACAACCTCCTGCGATGAACCGTGAACGAGACATCGAGCTCTTTATTCTGAAAAATGCGGCAATTACCCAGAGCCTTCGCTCGGTCTTGGTCGGGCAAAGGATCGGCAATGCGAGAGGAGCTCTCGAGGCGCAAGCCGACTCGTTAGTGGCCGACTACTTGCGACAGGTAGATTTCGAAACGCTGGCAGATGCGGAACGCATGAGCGAGTTCTACAAACTCTTTTATGCGCTTGAGAACGACATGCGCGATCTTATCGAGTCGACTATGTTTGACAGCAAGGGGCAAAACTGGTGGGCCGCAACAGTGCCGCAAGTCGTGCGCGAAAACGTTCAAAAGAACTATGATCGAGAAGCAGCCGAAGGCCTGCCCCCTCGTTCAGACAGACTGATCGACTACACAACGTTCGGAGAACTTGGTGAGATAGTAAAAGACAACTGGGACACGTTCTCGGGTATGTTTTCCAACGCGACTCGCAATCGAGTATTGCGAGTGATCAATCGATTGAACCTTGTCCGCGGCCCGATAGCGCACTGCAATTTCCTTCCCGAAGAGGAAGCCATTCGGCTCAAACTGGCTATTCGCGATTGGTACAAGCTAATGGAGTAGGCGTACGGGATCAGCGGTGTCAGTCCTTCCGCGCCATACCCTCTTCGCGCCCCGAGCGGACTTTGCGACTGGCGCGATTCTGTCCATGGGAGCGACCGGGCGACCGCCTACGGAACCGTCGGGGTTTGGACTGGAGAAGGCTCAAATGGAACGGCCCATTGACTAACCCCCGCATCACCCGCATCCGCCCCGACATGGCGGCCCCTCGCCCGCCGTGGCGGATGCCGGAGCCTCGGGATGTGGCCGTCAAGGGCCATCGGATCCGGTATTGGGAGAAGGGCGAGGGGCGGCCCCTGGTGTTGGCGCATGGGTTCTCGGGGTCGGCGCCGTTCGAGTGGGGGCGGGTCATCGATGCGTTGGCGCAGCGCTGCCGGGTGATCGCGCCGCAGTGCGTCGGCTTTGCGCCGTCGGAGCAGCCGGACATCGACTATTCCACCGATGCGCTGGTCGGGCGCCTGGGCGGCTTCTTCGAGGCGCTGGGGCTGGCGGACATCGTGCTGCTGGGCGAATCGTTCGGCGGCTGGCTGGTGGGGAGCTATGCGGTGCGCGCCGCGGCGCTGGGCCTGCCGCCCATCGCCAAGCTGGCCATCGTCGGGGGGCCGGTGGGCAAGTTCAAGACGCCGGCGCCCGAGACCTCCGGCTTCTACCACGCCGCCGTGGCGCGCGAGGTGGAGGCGTGGCTGGCGACCCAGCCGCAGTTCGACAATGACGGGACGCGGGAGAAGATCGTCAAAGCCAGCGGCCTCAGAACCGGCGAACTCAGCCTGGAGGCCGTCAGCGCCATCGCCGCGCCGACGCTGCTGATCTGGGGCGACAAGGACGCGCTGATCCCGCTCAGCATCGGCGAGGCGGCCTTGGGCGCGATCCCGGACGCGCGGCTGGTCGTCTTCGAAGACATCGGCCACATCCCGTCGGTGGAATGCCCGACCGAATTCGTGCAGGCGGTGAGCGCGTTCGCCGGCTCGCCTTAGGCGCCGGTTGGCGCGTCTGGCCGGCGTTGCAAGGAAGGCCGAACCACGAACCTCACGAACCACACGAACAAGGAAGGCTTTAACGCAGAGGACGCGGAGGTCGCGCGGAGCGCGCAGAGAAGAAGATCGACCACCAAGCTCACCAAGGTCACCAAGAGGTCAATGCGCTTCCCCGCCGCCCTTGGTGTCCTTGGTGAGCTTGGTGGTCAATTTTGGCGCTCCGCGCCCCTTGCGTTCTCCTCCGCGTCCTCCGCGGTAGAACTTCCTTGTTCGTGTGGTTCGTGAGGTTCGTGGTCGATTCTTAGGCCGGCCGACGCCAGGGCGCGGTGGCCGCGTTCGCCGGCTCGCCTTAGGCCGGCGTTGCAAGTAAGGCCGAACCACGAACCTCACGAACCACACGAACAAGGAAGGCTTTAACGCAGAGGACGCGGAGGTCGCGCGGAGCGC
>JBIOEF010000096.1:0-12093 GCA_044445785.1 Caulobacterales bacterium | reverse complement strand
TCCGAGACCAGCACCGGGCAGCCGCTGGCCATGGCCTCCACGGCCACCATGCTGCGGATCTCGACCTCCGAGGTCAGGGCCACCAGGTCGACGCTGGCGTAGAGCCGGGCCAGCGACTTGGGATCGACGAAGCCGGCGACGGTGGCGGCGGGGCCCAGCTTGGCGCGGATGTCGTCGGCGGCCGGGCCGACGCCGGCGGTGATCAGGTGCAGCGGCAGGCCCTCGGCGCGCAGGCGCCGGATCGCCTCGATCAGGGTGTAGATGTTCTTGCCCACGTCCAGGCGCCCGACGAAGAGCACCAGGATCTGGCCCTTCGGCAGCTTGAGGTCGGCCTCCAGCCGCGCGCGGTCGGCGCGGTGCCGGCCGAACAGCTCCTTGTCGATCCCCAGGCGCAGGTTGCCGACGCGCGAGCGCCCGACGATGGCGCTGGCCAGGACGTGATCTTCCTCGCGGGTCGCCAGCACATAGTCGCAGCGGCGGATGTGCTGCACCAGGCGCTCGTCCATGCGCTTGCCCTGGCGCTCGGGGACGTTCCAGTCGTCGATCAGCTTGCGCGCCGGCCAGCTGGCGCCGAACCGGTCCTGGATCGTCTGGCGGGTGAAGATGCGGGTGTAGGAAGGCGTGTCGGTGTGGAAGGAGGTGACCAGCGGGATGTTCCGCCGGCGGCTGATGCCCTCGGCGGTGCGGGCGAAGGCGAAGAAGGCGTCGGTGGTGTGGATCACGTCGTAGTTGGCGAGCTCGCGCGCCAGGCGCGGATGGTAGGGCGCCAGGTCCGTATGGTCGGGCACATAGGGCAGGAACTTCAGCTGCGCGGTGGAGAACAGCGGCGGCAGGTGGATCAGCCGCGCGCTATCGCCCAGCGATTCGGTGCGTCGGCGACCCGAGAAATAGACGGTCAGGTCCAGTTCGCCGTCGGCGTGCGCGGCGGCCTGCGCCAGCCGCTCCCAGCATTTCACGTGCCCGCCGGCTTGCGGTGATCGGGGCAGGTCGACGAGGGCGGCCACGCGGAGCGGTGCTGTCATTCTCTTCAATTCCGACGACCCCCCGGCGCGTTGAGTACAACTACCTAGTCTTTTTGAGGGGTCCGCGCGAGTAACGCAATTTCGCCGAGCCGATCCCGGTGACAGGTGGTGTGAACTTTGCCACACTGCAACCGCGAGGGGGCAGTAGAGGTTCGGTTACGATGAAACGAACACGCCTTGCACTCACTATTGTGGCCACAACAGGGCTGCTGTTCCTGCCGGCGGCCGTGCTGGCCAGCGGTTCGGGCGGCGCGGGCGCCAGCTCCATGCCCATGCCCAGCGCGCCCAGCGAACCGCAATACGACCCGGTGGCCGAGTACCAGCGCGGTACGACCGCGTTCAACGCCGGTCAATACAAGGACGCCATCCGCGACTTCGAGCACGTCACCGACGCGGCGCCCCGCGCGGCGAACGGCTGGTACATGCTGGGCCTCTCGAAATCGCAGCTGGGCGACGCCAAGGGCGCCGAGAAGGCCTACGAGCGGTCGGAGAAGCTCGACGGCAACTCGATCGCCACCCACCGCGAGCTGGCGCTCTCGCTGATCAAGCTGAAAGAGACCGACAAGGCGGGGGCCGAGCTGGCGGCGCTGAAGGCGCGCGCGGCGACCTGCGGCGATTCCTGCGCGGACGCGGCCGACCTCAAGGCCGCCATCGCCGCGGTCGAGGCGGCGTTGACGCCCGCGGCGGCGCCCGCTCCGGCGGCGTCCAACGCCGGCCCGAGCAGCCTCTCGGTCGCTTCGCCGCAGGCCGGCGCCGGCGCCTATGTGCGCGCGGTCAGCCTGATCAACGAGCAGCGGTTCAGCGAAGCCCTGACGGCGCTCGACGCCGCTGAAGCGGCCATCGGCCCGCACCCGGACATCCTCACCTACAAGGGCTACGTCTGGCGCCGGATGGGTCAGTGGGCGAGGGCCGAGGACTACTATCGCAGGCCCTGGCCATGAACCCCGACCACCGCGGCGCCACCGAGTACTACGGCGAGCTGAAGGTGCTGAAGGGCGACGTGGCGGGCGCGCGCACAATGCTGGCCAGGCTCGACGGCGCCTGCGCCTTCGGCTGCGCCGAAGCCGAGGAGCTGCGGCGTTGGATCGATCACGGCGGCGACCCCGCCTCCTGATCGCCCGCCGCGCCGTCGGTCTCCTCGCCGTCGGTCTGACCGCCGCCGCGGCGCCCGTCGCGCCGCCGCTCCGGGCCATACGCTGGGTGGCGCCGGGCGCCGACGCCGCGCAGGTGCTCACCTCCCGTCCCACCGAATGCCTGGGCGCGGGCAGGAGCGCGCAAGAGGCCTATGAGATCGAGCTCGGTCGCGCGGCCTTCCGCACGCCGCTGCTGCTGGGCGGGCAGGCCGCGCGCGCCGGCATCGCCTGCGAGAGCTGCCACCGGAGCGGGCGGAACAATCCGGACTTCGATTTCCCAGGCGTCTCGGGCGCGCCCGGCACGGCGGACGTCACCACCTCGGTGCTCTCGTCCCACCGGGGCGACGGGATCGATAACCCCAAGCCGATCCCCAACCTCTCCGGCCCTAAGTTGGCGCTGAAGGTCGACCAGGACCCGGCGACCGGCAAGCTGGAGGCCTTCATCGACGGGATCGTCACCCAGGAGTTCGATGGCGCGCCGCCCCCGCCGGCGGCGCTGAAGGGCCTGGCGGCCTACGTCCGCGCGCTCTCGCCGGCGAGCTGCCCGGCGGCGGCGAGCGAGCCGGTGACCGCTGCGTCCGACCTGGCCGACGCCCGCCGCGCCGTCCGGGCCGCCACCGGCGCTCTGCAACGAGGCGATGGCCCCACCGCCATCCTGATGCTGGAGGCGGCCCGCTCGCGGCTGGGCGATGTCAACGAGCGCTACCAGGGCCCGGATCTGGCGGCCCAGCGCCAGGCGATCGCCGTCGCCGCGCTGGGCCTGGCGGCCGCCGAAGCGACGATCCGCCGGTCACCGGACGCCGCCGCCCAGCCGCTGGCTTTGTGGCTCGCGCGATCGGGCGAATGGGCGCAGGTTGTCGAAGGCGCGCAAACGCGCTCGCTCTACGACCGGCGCCGGCTCAGCGAAGCCGGCCGCGTCCAGGGGCAAAGGGGAGGCTAAGAATGAAGATCACCATCAACATACTGGGCGTCATCGCCGTGCTCTTCGGGGCGCTCTGGATCCTGCAGGCGTTGAACATCGTGCCCGGCCGGGTGATGGCCGGTCACATGCAGTGGGCCTACATCGGCGCCGTGCTGGCGCTGATCGGGATCGTGCTGCTGGTCTTCGCCAACCGGCCGAAGGCTAAGACTTAGGGTCGAGGGCATCAGGGTCGCGCCGCGGGCGAGGTCGCGCAAGCGGACTCCCGTCCTCGTCGCCCCCTAACGCTCACGGCGCGATCGGACCACCAGATCACGGACGTGATGCAGATCACGCGCAACAAGGACGCACAGAGCGCGAAGCTCCTCGGTTGGTTCAAGCAGATCGGGCACCATCACGGTCATCATGCCAGCCGCCGACGCCGATCTTACGCCAACATGAGAATCCTCCAACGCCAGGCATGACCGAGGCTCGACCCCCAGCCGTTCGGCAGCCTTCAGAAATGGATCGGGCGCAGGTTTGCCATTTTCGTAGTCGCCACGGCAGATGATCTGGTCGAAACGATCCATCAGGCTGTGCGAGGTCAGGTGACGCTCGACGGTCGTTCGAGATGACGAGGTGGCGATTGCACGCGGCAGCCTGAACTGGTCCAGGATTTCCAGCAGTTCAGGCGCCCCTGGCTTCAGGGTAAGCTTATTTTCAGCGATCAGCCAGAAATGGCGCGTCCAATCTGCGTGGAAATCATCAAAGAGGAAGTCTTCGCCGAAGTGCGATAGGAATAAACCCCTACATTGCGACCGCCGCACGCCGATTGACTTATTGTAGACCTCGTCCGGAATCTCGCGCCCACCTTCGGCGGCGGCAGACAGAAGAGCCTCTTGCCAGAGAGCTTCGGTGTCGAACAATAACCCGTCCATATCGAAGATCACGGCGCTTGGGCGATACGGCAACGTCATGCTGGGTTCGACCTTCTAAGCAATCAAGGAACGGCTACCACGCGGCCGCCATTCGCCCGAACATAGCCCGTGGAAGCATGCCTCCCTCCGAATCGTAGAGAGTCGCTGATAGCGGTCCTTGGCGTCGCGCCAGGCGGACCTTGGCCGAGCCCCTAGGGTTCGCCCAGGATCTTGAACTGGCGTCGGGGGTGGTTCTGCTCGACCTGTTGGCCGTCGCGATGGGTGGCGATCGAGCCGTCGTGGCAATACTGCAGGATGTAGGCCTTGCGCACGCTGCCGGCCTTCAGGTTCGGGCCGGTCCGATGGGGCGTCAGCGAGGAGAAGACGATCGCATCGCCCGCCTTGGCCGGCACGGCGACCGCCTCCGACGCGGTCTCCAGGCACTTGAGGCCGATGTCGGTGACCCAGTGGTCGAGCGTCCCCAGCCGGTGGAGGCCCGGCGCGATCCACGGGCAGCCGTTCTCCTCGTCGACATCCACCAGCGGCAGCCACAGGGTCAGGTACTGCTGCGGCTCGACGAAGGTGTAGCCGTTGTCCTGATGCCACGGAAATTCCTGGACTTTCGCCGTCTTCTTATAGACCGACTGGTCCCAGTAGAGCCGCACCTCCTCGCCCACCAGATCGTGGCAGATGTCTTTGATCGCCGGATGGGCGGCGAAGGCCTTCAGCACCTCCGAGCGCTGGGCGATGTGCACGGTGAAGGTGATCGCGTCGGCGTCGGAGATCGAGATCCGCCCGCCGGCCTCGCGCAGCCGCACCTCTTCGGCCGCCTCGAAGGGATCGATGGCGGCGATGACGGCGGCGATCTCTTCGGCGGTGAAGACCCCCTCCAGCTTGACGAACCCCTGCTCGCTGAACGCCGCCAGCTGGTCGGCGGTCAGGCGGCGGGGCGCCGCGACCTGCCGGTCCTGCCAGACGAAGTCCCGGCTCAGCGGATGGGAGCGGAGGTCGGCGGCTTGGGTCATGGTTCCTCGCCCGGCGACAGGGCAGGGCGGAAAAGTGCAGGTTTGTGTCCCGGCCGTCCATAGTCTTCACTGGCGGGCGGACTAGGTTTGGCAGACGCCGCGGGAGGAGACGTATTCGCACCCAGGTGGCGATCATCGGCGGAGGGCCGGCGGGGCTCTTCCTGGCCCATCTGCTGCGCCAGGCGGGCGTCGACGCGCTCGTGCTCGAGCGGCGCGACCGTGCTTACGTCGAGGGCCGGGTCAGGGCCGGCGTCCTGGAGCCGATCACCGCCCAGCTGCTGGAGAAGCTTGGCCTGGCCGAGCGTCTGCGCCGCGAGGGGCTGGTGCACGCGGGCGTCAACATCGCCCATGACGGCGAGGTCTTCCGCATCGACATGCGGGCCCTGACCGGCCAGGCGATCACCGTCTATGGCCAGCAGGAGGTCATGCGCGACCTCTTCGACGCCACCGACGAGCGCCGGGTCCCGATCGTGTTCGACGCCGAGGAGGTGACGCCGCACGACATCGAAGGCGACGCGCCCTACGTCACCTGGCGCGAGGATGGGCGCGAGCATCGCGCCGACTGCGACTTTGTGGCCGGCTGCGACGGCTTCCACGGCGTCAGCCGCGGCTCGGTTCCGGCCGCTGTCCTCACCGCCTACGAGCGCGTCTACCCGTTCGGCTGGCTGGGCATCCTGGCGGAGGTGCCGCCGGCCAGTGACGAGCTGATCTACTGCAATCACCCCTCCGGCTTTGCGCTGGCCACCATGCGCTCGCCCACCCGCAGTCGCTACTACCTGCAATGCGCTCTGGACGAGCGCCTCGAGGACTGGCCGGACGAGCGGTTCTGGGACGAGCTTTGCCGGCGGATGGGCGAGAGGGCCGCGGCCGGCGTGGTGCGCGGCCCCTCCTTCGAAAAGAGCATCACGCCGCTGCGCAGCTTCGTCGCCGAGCCGATGCGACATGGTCGCCTGTTCCTGGCGGGGGACGCGGCCCACATCGTCCCGCCCACGGGCGCCAAGGGGCTGAACCTGGCGGTTTCCGACGTGATCATCCTCGCCGCCGCCCTGCGCGAACACTATGAAGAGCGCTCCGACGCTGGCCTGGACGCCTATTCCGCCAGGGCGCTGGCCAGGGTCTGGAAGGCCGAGCGGTTCTCCTGGTGGTTCACCGGCCTCACTCACCGGTTCCCAGGCGGCGATGGATTGGAGCACAAGCTGCAGGTCGCCGAACTCGACTACCTTCGCCAGTCCCGCGCGGCGCAGACGACGCTGGCGGAAAACTACGTCGGCCTGCCGATCGACTGGTCCATCGGCGCGCCCGGCCGTCCCAACGCGCGAGCAAGAGCGTCATGAAGCTGGTGATGGCCGGGCAGGGGGCTTTCGGGGTGCGCCACCTGGAGGCGATCCGGAATATCCCCGGCGTCGAGGTCGTGAGCCTTGCCGGCGGCGGGCGGGAGACGACCAAGGCCGTGGCCGAGCGGTTCAACATTCTCCACTGGACCACCGATCTCGCAGAGGCCCTGGCGCAGCCCGGCGTCGAGGCTGCGATCCTGGCGACGCCCACGCAGCTTCACGCCCGCCAGGCGATCCAATGCCTGGAGGCCGGCAAGCACGTGCAGGTGGAGATCCCGCTGGCCGACAGTCTGGCGGACGCCGAGGCGGTGGCGGACGCCGCTCGCCGCACGGGCCTCATCGCCATGGCCGGCCACACCCGCCGCTTCAATCCCTCGCACCGGTGGATCCGCAAACGCATCGCCGCGGGCGAACTCAAGCTGCAGCAGATGGACGTGCAGACCTACTTCTTCCGCCGCCAGAACCTGAATGCGCTGGGCCAGCCGCGCAGCTGGACCGATCACCTCCTCTGGCACCACGCCGCCCACACCGTCGACCTCTTCCAGTATCAGACCGGCGAGACCTGCCAGGTGGCCAGGGGCGTCGAGGGGCCGGTGCATCCGGAACTCGGGATCGCCATGGACATGTCGATCCAGCTGAAGGTCGCTTCGGGCGCGATCTGCACCCTCAGCCTCTCGTTCAACAACGACGGCCCGCTCGGCACCTTCTTCCGCTACATTTGCGACAACGGCACCTACATCGCCCGCTACGACGACCTTGTGGACGGCAAGGAGAACCCGATCGATGTCTCCAAGGTGGACGTCTCCATGAACGGCATCGAGCTGCAGGATCGGGAGTTCTTCGCCGCCATCGCCGAAGGCCGCGAGCCCAACGCATCGGTGGCCCAGGTGCTTCCCGCCTACCGCACGCTGGACGCCATCGAAAAGAGCCTCCGCTGATGGCCATCGTCGTCCGCAACATCCCCCGCGCCGATCCCGCTCACATCGAGGCGCTGGCCAGCTTTGGCGTCGCCACCGTGCACGAGGCGCAGGGACGCAAGGGCCTGCTGGCCACCCACCTGCGGCCGATCTACCGGCCGCTCGCCATCGCTGGTTCGGCGGTGACCTGCCAGGTCGCGCCCGGCGACAACTGGATGATCCACGTGGCGGTCGAGCAGTGCCACGCCGGCGATATCCTGGTGGTGGCGCCCACCAGCCCCTGCGAGGACGGCTACTTCGGCGATTTGCTGGCGACCTCGCTCGTTGCGCGGGGCGTGAGGGGCCTGGTGATCGACGCGGGCGTCCGCGACATCGCCGTCCTGACGGAAATGAGGTTCCCGGTCTGGTCGAAAGCCGTCTCCGCCCAGGGGACGGTCAAGGAAACCCTGGGCGACGTGAACCTGCCGCTCGTCTGCGCCGGCCAGCTGATCCATCCGGGCGACGTGATCGTCGCCGACGACGATGGCGTCTGCGTGGTTCGACGCGAAGACGCCGGCGAGGTCGCTGACAAGGCCGCCAGGCGCGAAGCCAACGAGACCGACAAGCGCGCGCGGCTGGCCGTCGGCGAGCTCGGCCTCGACCTCTACGACATGCGCGCCCGGCTGGCGGAGAAGGGTCTGAAATACCGCGACGAGGCCCCGTGAGCGAGCGGCGATGACCCAGACGGCGATCCCCTGCACGGTGATGCGCGGCGGCACCTCCAAGGGCCTCTACTTCAAGCGTGAGGACTTGCCACAGGACGTGGCGACGCGCGACGCGGTGCTGCTGGCGGCCATGGGATCGCCCGATCCGCGCCAGATCGACGGCTTGGGCGGCGCCCATCCGCTGACCAGCAAGATCGCCGTGGTCGGCTCGCCGACCCGGCCGGACGCCGACGTCGACTACCTCTTCCTGCAGGCCCTGGTGGACGAGCCGCGGATCGACGCCGGCCAGAACTGCGGCAACCTGCTGGCCGGGATCGGACCCTTCGCCATCGAGGAGGGGATGTTCGCGGCGCGGGACGGCGTCACCGACGTGCGCATCAACATGCTCAACACCGCCAGCCTGGCGGTGGCCCGGATCCAGACGCCGGGCGGGCGGGTGCGCTACGACGGCGAGGCGCGGATCGATGGCGTCCCCGGAACCGCCGCGCCGATCCCCATCGACTTCCTGGACGTCGCCGGCTCCAGCTGCGGCGCGCTGCTCCCCACGGGCCAAGCGCGCGATGTGGTCGACGGGATCGAGGTCACCTGCATCGACAACGGCATGCCGGTGGTTGTCCTGCGCGCGGCCGATCTCGGCAAGACCGGCTACGAGACCCCCGAAGCCCTGGACGCCGACGCGGCGCTGAAGGCCCGCGTCGAGGCGATCCGCCTGAAGGTCGGGCCGATGATGAACCTGGGCGACGTCACCAGGAAGACCGTGCCGAAGATGAGCCTCGTCGCGCCGGCGCGTCATGGCGGCGCCATTTCCACCCGCACCTTCATCCCTCACCGCGTGCACGAGGCGATCGGCGTCTTCGGCGCGGTCAGCGTGGCGACGGCCTGCGTCACCCCCGGATCGATCGCCGCCGAGGTCGCCGGGATCGCCGATGTCGAGGCGGTCAAGGAGCTGGAGGTGGAGCATCCCAGCGGCTTCTTCACGCTCGCCCTGGACGTGGCGTTGGAAGGCGGGGCGGTGAAGGTCCGCCGCTCGGCCCTGCTGCGCACCGCCCGGCGCCTCATGCGCGGCGAAGTCTATGTGCCGGCGAGCCTCTGGAGCGGGCCATGATCATCGATTGCCACGGCCACTACACCACCGCCCCAAAGCCGCTGCAGGACTGGCGCGACGCGCAGGTGCGGGCCTTCGACGGCGGGCTCGCCTTCGACGACCCCGATCCGACCATCTCCGACGACCAGATCCGCGAGAGCCTGGAGGGCGCGCAGCTGAAGCTGCAGCGCGAGCGCGGGGCGGACCTGACGATCTTCTCACCCCGCGCCTCGGCCATGGCCCACCACATCGGCGACGAGGCGGTGAGCCGGCGCTGGACGTACGCCTGCAACGACCTCATCGCCCGGGTCTGCGATCTTTATCCGGAGAACTTCGCCGGCGTCTGCCAGCTCCCCCAATCGCCGGGCGCGCCGCTGGGCGGCAGCGTCGAAGAGCTGGAGCGGTGCGTCAGCGAGCTGGGCTTCGTCGGCTGCAACCTCAACCCGGACCCGTCGGGCGGCCACTGGACGGCCGCGCCGCTCACCGACCGGTACTGGTATCCGATCTACGAGAAGATGGCCGAGCTCGACGTTCCGGCCATGGTCCACGTCTCCTCGTCCTGCAACGCCTGCTTCCACGCCACCGGCGCCCACTACATCAACGCCGACACCACCGCCTTCATGCAGTTCATCCAGGGCGATCTCTTCAAGGACTTCCCGACCCTGAAGCTGATCATCCCGCACGGCGGCGGCGCCGTGCCCTACCATTGGGGCCGCTACCGGGGCCTGGCCCAGGACATGAAGCGCCCGCCGCTGCCAGAACACGTCCTGCAGAACGTCTTCTTCGACACCTGCGTCTACCACCAGCCGGGGATCGACCTCCTGGTGAAGGTGATCCCCGCTGCGAACATCCTCTTCGGCTCGGAGATGGTGGGCGCCGTGCGCGGGATCGACCCGGAGACCGGCGACTTCTTTGACGACACCAAGCGCTACATCGACGCCAGCGCGCTTGGCGAGGCCGATCGGGAACGGGTCTATTCGGGCAACGCGCGGCGTGTCTATCGGCGGCTGGACGCCAGGCTGAAGGCGCAAGGGCGCTGACCATGTCGCTCGAAGCGCAAGCGATGGATGCGGACTGGCTGGTGTTCGATCCCAGCCCCTCCAAGCCGTGCTACGTCCCGCCGGCCGGCGCCGTCGACGCCCACTGCCACGTCTTCGGACCGGCGGCGAGGTTCCCCTTCGCTCCGGAGCGCAAGTACACCCCCTGCGACGCCGGCAAGGACCGGCTCTTCGCCCTGCGCGATCACCTCCGCTTCACCCGCAACGTCATCGTCCAGGCCACCTGCCACGGCCAGGACAACCGCGCCCTGGTCGACGCCCTGGGCGCCGCCGGCGACCGGGCGCGGGGGGTGGCGACGGTGGGCGAGGGGATCACCAGGGACGAGCTCGCGGCGCTGCACGACGCCGGCGTGCGCGGCGTGCGCTTCAATTTCTTGCGCCGGCTCGCCGACTTCACCCCGCACGACGTCTTGCGCCGGATCGCCGGCAAGGTCGCCGGGTTCGGCTGGCACGTGGTGGTCTATTTCGAGGCGCCGGACCTGGCCGAGCTGAGGCCGCTCTTCCAGTCGCTCCCGACCAGGGTGGTGGTCGACCACATGGGTCGGCCGGACGTGGCGCTGGGTGTGGATCACCCGCAGTTCCAGGCGTTCCTCCGATGGATGGCCGAGGACGAGAACGTCTGGTCCAAGGTTTCCTGCCCCGAGCGCCTCAGCCTCACCGGGCCGCCGTACGACGACGTGGTCCCGTTCCAGCGCGCCATCGTCGAGCGCTTCCCGGACCGGGTGCTCTGGGGGACCGACTGGCCGCACCCGAACATGAAGACCCACATGCCCGACGACGGGCGGCTGGTCGACCAGATCCCGAAGTTCGCGGTCACCGATGACCTTCGCCAAAGTCTCCTCGTGGAGAACCCCATGCGGCTCTACTGGAGCGCCGAATGAGCGAAAAGCCGTACCATGACATTCCGGGCACGGTGCTCTTCGACGGCGAGCAGTCGCGCCTGGGCTATCACCTCAACATGTTCTGCATGTCGCTGATGAAGGCCGAGAACCGCGCGGCGTTCAAGGCGGACCAGGGGGCTTATCTCGATCGCTATCCGATGACGCTCGCCCAGAAGAGGGCGGTGCTGGAGCGGGACTGGAACCGGATGATCGAGCTGGGCGGCAACATCTATTTCACCGCCAAGATCGCCGCCACCGACGGCCTCTCGTTCCGGCAGATCGCCGCGGCCATGAGCGGGGTCAGCGAAGCGGCGTACGCGGAGATGATGCTGAAGGGCGGCCGCTCCATCGAGGGCAACAGGTCCAAGCGCGAGGCGCGTCGTGGCTAGGATCACCGCCGGCGTCGCCACCAGCCACGTCCCGGCCATCGGCGCGGCGCTCGATAGCGGGCGCACGGGCGAGGACTACTGGAAGCCGGTGTTCGCCGGCTATGAGGCCTCCAAGCGCTGGATCGTCGATGAACGGCCGGACGTCGTCATCCTGGTCTACAACGATCACGCCTCGGCCTTCTCGCTGGAGCTGATCCCCACCTTCGCCATTGGCTGCGCCGACGAATTCGCCCCGGCCGACGAGGGCTGGGGCCCACGGCCGGTGCCGGTTGTCAGGGGCCATCCCAAGCTCGCCTGGCATCTGGCCGAGAGCCTGATCCTGGACGAGTTCGACATGACCATCGCCGGCAAGATGGACGTCGACCATGGCCTCACCGTGCCGCTCTCGCTGATGTTCGGCCAGCCGGCCGCCTGGCCCTGCCCGGTGATCCCGCTGGCGGTGAACGTCGTCCAGTACCCGCCGCCCACCGGCCATCGCTGCTATGCGTTGGGAAAGGCGATCCGCCGGGCGGTGGAGAGCTACCCCGAGGACCTGAAGGTGGTGGTCTTCGGCACCGGCGGGATGAGCCACCAGTTGCAGGGGCCCCGCGCCGGCCTGATCAACAGCGCCTTCGACCACGCCTTCCTCGACCGGCTGGTCGCCGATCCCGCCGGCCAGGCCGCCGTCCCGCACCTGGAGTATGTCCGCGAGGCCGGCTCCGAAGCCATCGAGCTGGTCATGTGGCTGGTGA
>JBIOEF010000095.1:0-12142 GCA_044445785.1 Caulobacterales bacterium | reverse complement strand
GTCAGGGTGGGGGACTCTTAGAGCAGTGCGCTGACGTCTGTTGACGCGGCCGATATCCCCACCCGTCCAATCCCCTTCGGGGTTCGTCCACCCACCCCATGAGGGGAGGGAGGTTCAGCCCTCGTCCGCGTCGGTCGGCGCGGCGCCCGGGCTGTCGGCGTCGAAGGTGCGGGGCGGCTTGCGGCGGCGCGGACGGGCGGGCGCGATCGGCTGGTCCTCCGACTCCGGACGCGGCTCGGCCCGGGTCTGCAGGAACGCCGGCGCGTGGCTGACCCCGTCGTCGCTGCGCAGCACCCCGCCGCGCGGCTCTTCCGGCGGCTCGTAGCTGGGCTGGGCGGCGAGTGGCGCCGCGGCCTGCGGCTCGACGACGCCTAGGGGATCGCGCTCGACCCGCGGCTGGTCCCGCTGACGATCGTCGCGGTAGCGGGGCTGGTCGCGGTTGAAGCGTTCGCGCCCGCCGCCCTGTTGGCCGCCGCCCTGTTGACCGCCGCCCTGGCGATCGTCGCGCGGACGGAAGTCGTCGCGCGGACGATCATCACGGGGACGATCATCACGGTCACGCGGTCTGTCGTCCCTGGGCCGATCGTCCCGGGGACGGTCGTCACGCGGACGGTCGTCACGGGGGCGATCATTCTGGGCGCGGTAGTCGTCGCGCGGCCGGTCGTTCTGCGCGCGGAAGTCGTCGCGCTGGCGATAGTCGTCTCGCTGACCACGATCGTCGCGCGGCTGGTTCTGTTGGCCGCCCTGGCCGCGATCGTCGCGCGCCCACTGGCCCTGGCGGACGTCGCCGTCGCCGCCCTCGGCCTCGGCCGTCTCGACTGCCTCGCCGTTCTGGCCGCTCTCGTCTTCGAAATCGATGTCGTAGCCGGAGGCGAAGGTTTCGCGGCCGATGATCTCGCCGATCGGGCGCATCGGCTGCATGGCCCGGATGAGTCGGAAATAGTGTTCGGCGTGCTGCTGGTAGTTCTCCGCCAGCACGCGGTCGCCGGCCGAACCGGCGTCACGCGCCAGCTGCTGGTATTTCTCGTAGACGTGCTGGGCGGCGCCGCGGACCTTGACGCCCTCCGGCCCGTTGGAATCGAAGGCCCGGTTGGCGTTGTGCTGGGGCTTGCCGCCCCCGCCGCCGCCGCCACCCCCGCCGCCGCGATTGCGGCTGCGCTGGCGCTTCATCCCCTTAAAATCTCTCATGTTTGGTCGACCTGCTGCGGACCCGCCTGGCTTGAGGGGGTCCTGAATGTGCGGGCTCTCTCGCCCGGTTTGAGTATCCGAAAACGCCTAAGGTTCCCTTGTCTCCCACAAGGCTTGAAGGCGCGCTTTCGCGAGGGTTTCGTCGACCGCGCCTGCTGGAGGGGTCCCGCGCCGGCCGTTCTTAAGGGCCCGCGCCTCGACCGTAACTCCAACGGTTCTAGAGGAGACGCCCTTGATCTAGCGATTCAGCCGGTGATTTCCAAGGGGTTTCTTGGCGCCGGCAACAACGCGGTCGCGGTCGGCCAGATCTTTATAGGTCGAAAGTCCTTCGCCGCCGGCCGCGCGGAATAGGGCCAGGACCGCCTCGCGTTGACCGGCCCCGATCTCCACGGCGAAGAGGCCGCCGGGCTTCAGCGCCCGCAACATCTCCGGCGCCAGGATGCGATAGGCGTCCAGCCCGTCGGCGCCGCCGTCGAGGGCGAGGCGCGGTTCGAAGTCGCGCACTTCCGGCTCAAGGGTCTCGATCTCGGCGCTGGCGATGTAGGGCGGGTTAGCGACCACGACGTCGAAGCTGGCGTCCGCCAGGCCCGCCGCCCAATCGCCGTGCTGCAGGGCCGCGCGGTCCGTAAGGCCAAGGATGGCGGCGTTCTCCTGCGCCACGGCCAGCGCCGCCGGCGAGGCGTCGACGCCCAGGCCCGCGGCGTTCGGCCGTTCCGCCAGGATCGCCAGCAGGATCGCGCCCGATCCCACGCCGAGATCGAGGAGGCTGAAGGCCTGATCTGGCGCGAACCGGCCCAGGACCACCTCGACCAGGGTCTCGGTGTCGGGCCTGGGCGTGAGCACATCGCCGCTCACCCTCAGCATGATGGTCCAGAACCCGCGCTTGCCCAGGATATGGCTGACCGGTTCGCGCCCGGCGCGCCGCTCGACGAGCGTGGCCAGGCGCTCGGCCGTCTCCGGGGCCAGCGGGCGGTGCGGATCGGCGAGGATCTCCGCGCGCGCGACCTCGGCCGCCGCTTCCAGCAGCAGCCGAGCGTCGATCGCCGGACTATCCACCCCCGCGGCCGCCAGGCGCCGGGTGGCGGCGGTCCAGGCGGATACCAGAGTCGGCGGGGCTTGGCCTACGCCCGCTCGCCCTTCAGCGGCGAGGAGCCGAACGAGCCGGCCTTGACCGATCCCTCCATGGAATCGCCCGTGACGACGACGGTGAATTCCAGGTCGATGGGGAAGGGCTGGGTCAGCTTGGAGCCCCAGGTCAGGGTGTTCCCGTCAACCTTGCCGGAGATGTCCTGGGCGCCCTGGGCCCCCTCCATCTTGCCGGTGAAGGTGGCGCCGCTGGTGGTGATGCTGAGGGTGCCTTGCTGCACGCCCATGGGCGAGTTGATCGTGGTCTTCCAGGTGCCGTCGGCGGACATTGCGTCACTCCCATGTGTGATGGAGGCGAGACCTAATCAGGCGCTTGAGGAGCGCGCAAGGGTGACGCTGGGGCTACTCGGCCGCTTGCAACGCCTTGGGCGCCGCCGCTTCGATCTCCGCGGCCCTGGCTTCGACCAGCTCGACGATGTGGTCGACCATCTGGTCGTTGTCCATCTTGTGGTCGGCTTTTCCGGCCAGGTAGACCATGCCGGCGCCCTTGCCGCCGCCGGTGAAGCCGACGTCGGTCATCAGCGCTTCGCCCGGACCGTTGACCACGCAGCCGATGATCGAGAGGCTCATCGAGGTGGAGATGTGCTTCAGCCGCTCCTCCAGCTTGCTCACCGTATCGATGACGTTGAAGCCCTGCCGCGCGCAGGAGGGACAGGCGATGATGTTGACGCCGCGGTGGCGCAGGCCGAGCGACTTGAGGATATCGAAGCCGGCCTTGATCTCCTCCACCGGATCGGCGGCCAGCGAGACGCGGATGGTGTCGCCGATGCCGGCCCAGAGCAGGCTCCCCATGCCGATCGCCGACTTGATCGTGCCCGAGCGCAGGCCGCCGGCCTCGGTGATGCCGACATGCAGGGGACAGTCCACCGCTTCGGCCAGCTGCTGATAGGCGGCGACGGCCATGAACACGTCCGAGGCCTTCACGCTGATCTTGAACTCGTGGAAGTCGTGATCCTGCAGGATCTTGGCGTGGCCGAGCGCGCTCTCGACCATCGCGTCGGGGCAGGGCTCGCCGTATTTTTCCAGGAGGTGCGGCTCCAGCGAGCCGGCGTTGACGCCGATGCGCATGGAGCAGCCGTGGTCGCGGGCCGCCTGGATCACCTCGCGCACCCGGTCGGCCTTGCCGATGTTGCCCGGATTGATCCTGAGGCACGCCGCGCCGGCCTTGGCCGCCTCGATGCCGCGTTTGTAGTGGAAGTGGATGTCGGCGACGATCGGGACCTGCGCCGCCTTGACGATGGCGCTGAGCGCCGCGGTGGATTCCTCGTCGGGGCAGGAGACGCGGACGATGTCGGCGCCGGCCGCTTCCAGTTCGCGGATCTGGTGGATCGTCGCGTTGGCGTCGGCGGTCAACGTGTTGGTCATCGACTGGACGGTGATCGGCGCATCGCCCCCCACCGGTACGGCGCCGACATGGATCTGGCGCGACTTGCGCCGGTCGATCGCCCGCCAGGGGCGCAAGCGGGTGTGGTCTTCTGTGGTCATGACGGCGCTAAGGATAGGGACAAACGCGGTCCCTATCCAGTCTAGCCGGCGATATTCAGCGGCATCTGCGGCTGGGTGAACACGCCGTGGGAGACGCCGCTCTTGAAGATCTCGGCGCTGTCGGGATTGGAGACCTCGGCGGTGAGCCCCGGCAGGGCCGGCACGCGGTAGGCTTCGCCGGCGGCGAGCTGGCGGGCGAAGTAGACCACTCCGCCTGGCCCGGTCACCTCCAGCGAGATCGACTTGCGCGCCTGGATGACCAGGTTCGAGGCGCCGGTGGTCGGCCCGTAGATCGTCCCCTGGGCCACGAATGGCGTCGGCGGCGCGTCGGACTGGGCCGCGCTCGCCTTGGCGGCGACGGCGTTTGTTGGCGCGATGACCGCCTGGGTGGTCCCTCCGGCGGCGTTGGCGGCCGGGAGTCCCGGTGTCGTGTAGGGCGCTGGCGCGGTGGCTTCCGGCGGCGCCGGCAACGGCGCGCCGGCCTCGAACGGTCCGCTGGAAACGGCGTTCGCCGGGTGCGGGGCGGTCACGGCGAGGTGGCCGCCGGCCGCCTTGCGCGGCGCGTCGGCCATGGCGTGGCGAGCGACGTTCCAGCCGACCACGGCGACCGCCATCAGCGCGCCCAGCAGCACCAGCGAGCGGTTGCGCTTGACGTGATTGTGCCGCACGCCCACCGGCGAGCGCAGCTCGTCGTCGGGGCTGGGGTTCTCGGCGCGGAAGCGGCCGGCGACGCTGTCGGCGTCCATGCCCAGCGCCTTGGCGTAGGCGCGGACGTAGCCGATGGTGAAGGGGCGCGAAGGCAGCTTGTCCAGCGCCAGCGACTCGATGGCCTCGAGGTGGGCGGCGCGGACCCGTGTGGCCTCGGCGATCTCGTCGAGCGAGAGGCCCAGGCTTTCGCGCGCCTGCTTCAGGCCGGCGCCGACGTCGAGGGAGGGATCGAGCGTCAGACGCGCGCGCCGGGCGGCGGCCGGCGGTTCTTCCCCGGCAGGCTGGCTGACATCTGCAAACGCGCCTGTATCGAGCGGCATGACAACTGAAACCCCCGACCCGCGTAACGGCCCTGAACCGCGCCGCGCGCCATCGACTGTTACGCTAGAACTGCGTTCGTTAACGATTCCTTTTGAGTACCAGTTAAATCGCATGATTCCAACGCCGTACCGCGCGGCCTATACTGCGACATAAAGTTTTCGAGCCAGGGTTTCCAGTTCATTGCGAACCGACCCCTGGGTTCCCTTCAAAAGCGCCTCGACCCCGCGCCGCGCCGCCTCGCGATCGCACGAAAGCACCATCTGCTTGACGGGCCCCAGGCCGGCTGGCGGCATCGAGAGCCCCTCGAAGCCGAGCGCCACCAGGGCGAAGGCCTCCAGCGGCCGTCCCGCCATCTCGCCGCAGACCGAGACCGGGGTGCCGGTGTCCTGACAGGCCTGCTGGATCTGCTTCAGCGCCCGCAGCGCCGGCGGCGAGAGCGGATCGTAGCGATCGGAGACGCGGGGATTTCCCCGGTCGGCGGCGAACAGGTACTGCATCAGATCGTTGGTGCCGACGGAGACGAAGTCGGTCATCGGCAGCAGCGCGTCCAGATGCCAGATCAGCGAGGGGGCCTCGATCATCGCTCCGACGTCGAGCCTGGACGGCTCCGGCCGCCCGCGCCGCAGGGCCCAGGCGATCTCGTGCTCCACCAGGGCGCGGGCGGCGCGGAACTCATCGACGCTGGCCACCAGCGGGAACATGATCCGCAAGGGCCGGCCGCGGGCGGCGGCGATCAGGGCGCGCAGTTGCAGGCGCAGCAGCGCCGGCCGGTCGAGGCCCATGCGGATCGCCCGCCAGCCCAGCGCCGGATTGTCCTCCCGCTCGGCCTCCAGGTAGGGCAACACCTTGTCGCCGCCGAGGTCGAGGGTGCGGAAGGTGACGGGAAGGTCGCCGGCGGCCTCCAGCACCCGGCCATAAAGCGCCGTCTGGGCGTTGAACCTGGGCAGATCCTCGGAGACCATGAACTGGAACTCGGTGCGGAAAAGGCCGATGCCCTCGGCCCCGGTCTCGCCCAGGATCTCCAGGTCGACGGCGAGGCCCGCGTTCATCAAGAGGGTGATCTTGGCGCCGTCGCGGGTGAAGGCCGGGGTGTCGCGCAGGCGGGCGAACTCGGCGCGGCGCTGCAGGCGGACGGCCAGGCGGGTCTGCAGGGCGGCGACGACGTCCGGACGGGGGCGCAGATAGGCCTCGCCGGTCTCGGCGTCGACGATCACCGGGTCGCCCTCGCTCACCCGGTCGCGCAGGCCGGCGAGGCGCCCGACGCAGGGGATGTCCAGAGCCCGCGCCACGATCGCCGCGTGGCTGGTGGCCGAACCCTCCTCCAGCAAGAGCCCGCGCAGCTTGGTGCGGTCGTATTCCAACAGGTCCGCGGGCCCCAGGCTGCGGGCGATCAGGATGGCGTTGTCGGGCAGCAGGCGCGCCTTGCCGCCGTCGCCGGCCAGGTGGCGCAGCAGGCGATCGTTGAGGTCCTCGAGGTCGTGGACCCGCTCGCGCAGATAGGGATCGCGGGCCTGGCCGATGCCGGCGCGGTGCTCGGAGCGCACCCGCTCCACCGCCGCCTCCGCCGTCAGGCCCGAGCGCACCGCCTCGGTCAGCGAATGGTTCCAGCTGCGGCTGTGAGCCAGGCCCTTGTAGACTTCCAAGAGGTCGTAGGAGGGCCCGAGCACCCCCTGGTGGCCCTCGAGCATCTCGTCGATCTGGACCTGCAACTCGGCGATGGCGGTCTTCAGCCGCTCTTCCTCGGCGGCCGCGTCGTCCGACAGCAGGCGGCTGGCGGCCACCGGCGCCTCGTGCAGCACCGCCACGCCCAGCGCCAGGCCGTCGGCCAGCCGCTGCCCCTTCAGCCGCTCGGGCCGCTGGGGCGCGATCTCCACGTCCTTCAGCGCGGCGGGGTCCAAGAGGTCGCCGGCGGCGACCATCTCGGCCAGGACCATGGCGATGATCTGCAGATCCTCGACCTCGTCCTCGGCGTAGACGCGGCTGGTGCGGTTCTGCACCACCAAGACGCCGATCGAGCGGCCGCCGCGCAGCAGCGGCACGCCCAGGAACGAGTGGAACGGGTCTTCGCCGGTCTCCGGCCGATAGGAGAAGGCCGGGTGCGTGACCGCGTCCGAGAGGTTCAGCGGCCGGCCGTGGCGCATGATGTCGCCAACCAGGCCCTCGCCGGGCTTCAGGCGGGTGACGTGCACGGCTTCGGGGTCGAGGCCCTCGGTGGCGAAGAGCTCCATCTCCCCGGACTTGCGCGCCAGGTAGAGCGAGCACACCTCCGCCACCATGGAGACGGCGATGATCCGCACCACCATGCTGAGCTTGACCGGGGCGGGCCGCGCGCCGGCCATGGCTTCGCGGATCTGGCGAAGCAGGCTGCGGGGTCCGCGGATGGCGATGCCGGGCGCGGGCATTGGGCTGGACGTCTCTCTCCCGATCTTTGGCGCGCGCCTATAGCAGGTTTTCAGCCTCAAGACGCGGAACGCTGGCTCGCGGGCGCGCGCCTTTTCGTGAACGCTCAAAACTTCGGCGAAGCTTGTTGGTCAGTTTGGGCTGGACGGCGGGGCGGGCCCGTCCCAACACTTGGGCAAAAGAGCCAAACCCTGGGGAGGGGGCGAGATGGGAAAGCCGCTGGGGCTGTTCACGCTCGGCTGGGTACTGGTGCTGGTCGGCGGCCTTGTCGCCCATCTGGTGCAGACCTCCGGCGGGGTGAAGATCGAGGATATCCGCTATCCGGGCGATGGCGGGACGACGCTCTCGGCGCTGCTCTACATCCCTCCGAACGCGACGGCCGAGCATCCGGCGCCGGCGGTGCTGGTCTCGCACGGCTTCATCAACACCCGCGAGATGCAGAGCCCGTTCGCCATCGAGCTGGCCAGGCGCGGCTTCGTGGTCATGGCCATGGAGATGACCGGCCACGGCTATTCGGGCGGGACGGTGGGCGAGGGCGGCTTCGGCGGCCCGGCGTCGTTGAAATACCTGCGCGGCCTGCCGTTCGTCGACAAGGCCAACATCGGTCTCGAAGGCCACAGCATGGGCGGCGCGCCGGTGATGACGGCGGCGCTGGCCTATCCGGACGGCTACCGGTCGGTGGTGCTGGAGGGCTCGACCACCGGGTTCCTGGGCTCGTCCGCCGACGGCACGACCAGCGTCCCGCGCAATCTGGCGGTGGTGTTTGGCCAGTACGACGAGTTCGCCCCGCTGATGTGGCAGGTGAACAAGGGCTCGAAGGTCAGCGCCTCGCCGCGCCTGATGAAGATCTTCGGGACCACATCGCCGGTTGTCCCCGGCCGGCTCTACGGCGACATCGCCGCCGGCACGGCGCGGATGCTGGTGAACCCGGCGGTGGACCACCCGCAGGAGCACTTCTCGGCCGCCGGCGTCGGCGCGGCGGTGGACTGGTTCCAGCGCACCCTGGCCGGCGCCGCCGCGCCGAAGCCGGCCGCCGACCAGATCTGGTTCGGCAAGGAGATCGGCACCCTGGTCGGCTTCATCGGCTGCGTGGTGCTGATCCTGGGCGCCATGCGCCTGGCGCTCGCCACCCGGCTCTTCGCGGGCCTGGCGGGTGGGCCGCAGAGCGTCGTCGATCGCCGCGGCTTTCGCTGGTGGCTGGCGTTCGTGCTTTCCGCCGCGGTTCCGGCGCTGACCTTCTATCCGTTCATGAAGCTGGCGCCGGCGATCTTCTTCGCCCCGTTCGCGCTCACCAAGTCTTTGCCCTTCGCGCTTGGCGCCTTCCCCGAGCAGATCACCAACCAGCTGATGATCTGGGCGCTGCTGAACGGCCTGATCAGCCTGGCGCTGTTCATCGTCCTGCGCACCGCAAAGCCCGCGTTCGCCCATCGATGGCTGAGCGCGATCGGCCTGGCGATCGTCAGCGTCGGCATGGGGTACCTGGCGCTGGTGGTGGTCGACGCGCTCTTCAAGGCCGACTTCCGCTTCTGGGTGCTGGGGCTGAAGCCGATGGACGGGCGCCACTTCGGTCTCTTCCTTATCTATCTCCTGCCCTTCACCGCCTTCTTCCTGCTGGCGCTGCGCAGCTTCAGCGCCAGCCTGCCGGTGAAGGGCGAGGGCGCGACGCCGGCCTATATGGTGGGGGCCCTGGCGTTCTCGCTGGGGTTCGCCGTGATGCTGGCGGCGCAGTACCTCAACATGCACGCCACGGGCCTGCTGCTCACCCCGGACGAGCCGCTGAACACCATCATCGCCTTCCAGTTCGTGCCGATCCTGGCGGTGATCGGGATCATCGCCGCCTTCGCCTGGCGGGCCACCGGCGACTATGCGCCGGGCGCGTTCGCCTGCGCCCTCTTCGTCACCTGGTACATCGTCGCCGGCACGGCGGTGTTCCCCGCGACCCTGACCCCCTTCGCGCCAAGACCGGCGGCGAAGCCCGCGGCGGTCGCTCCGGCGTCGCCACCGGTCAACGCCGCTTCGCCCGCGAAATAGCGCGCCCTAGGCCTTGTCCAGCCCGTAGGCCGAGTGCAGGGCGCGCACCGCCAGTTCGGTGTAGGCGGCGTCGATCAGGACGCTGATCTTGATCTCAGAGGTGGAGATCACCTGGATGTTGACGCCCTTCTCGGCCAGCGCCTTGAACATGGTCTGGGCGACACCGGTGTGGCTGCGCATGCCGACCCCGATCACCGAGACCTTGGCGACGTTGTCGTCCACCGCCACCTCCTCGAAGCCGATCTTGTCCTTGGCGGCGATCACCAGCTCCATGGCCCGCGCCGCGTCGCGCTTGCCGACTGTGAACTCCATGTTGGCCGCGCCTTCCTGGCGGGCGTGGCTCTGGACGATCATGTCGACGTTGACGTTGGCGTCGGCCAGCCGCCCGAAGATTTCCGAAGAGACCCCCGGGTGGTCGGGGAGGCCAAAGAGGCTGATCTTGGCCTCGTCGCGGCTGAAGGCCACGCCGCTTACGATCCGCTTTTCCACGATCTCCTCCTCGTCGCAGACGATGGTGCCCGCGTTCTCGCCCGCGCCGGGCTCGGTGAAACTGGAGAGCACCCGCAGAGGCACCTGCTGGGCCATGGCCAGCTCCACCGACCGGCTCTGCAGCACCCGCGCGCCCAGGGACGACATCTCCAGCATCTCCTCGTAGGAGATCTTCGCCAGCCGCCTGGCTTTGGACTCGATCCGGGGGTCGGTGGTGTAGACGCCGTCGACGTCGGTGTAGATGTCGCACCGGTCGGCCCTGAGCGCCGCCGCCACCGCCACCGCCGAAAGGTCGCCCGCGCCACGGCCCAGCGTCGCCAGCCGTCCCTGGCGGTCGATCCCCTGGAAGCCGGCGACGATCGGGATCTCGCCGGCGTCGAGCGCCGCCTGCAGTTTGTCAGGGCTGACCTCGTCGATCCGCGCCTGGCCGTGGGCGTCGTCGGTGATGATCGGGATCTGCCAGGCGAGCCAGGAGCGGGCGTAGCGGCCGAGATTGCGCAGGGTCATGGCCAGCAGCCCCGCCGACACCTGCTCGCCGGCGGCCACCACCACGTCGTATTCGTCGTCGGAGGCCGGTACACCGGGCGCCGCGGCGCCAGCGCCGTCGGTCCAGGCGACCAACTCGTTGGTGCGCCCGGCCATGGCCGAGACGACCACCGCGACCCGATTGCCCGCCTCGGCCTCTGCGGCCACCAGGCGGGCGACGTGACGGATGCGTTCCAGGTCGGCCACCGAGGTGCCGCCGAATTTCATCACGATCAGGGACACGAGGTCTGAGACGCCCCTCCAAGCGAAGGCGCCCTTCTACCGACCGGGACTAGGGCGGACAAGCGATTGACATCGGGGCGGTAACTATCTACCTGGCTATCTGATCAATTGCGGAGGCGATTATGGCTATTGATCCCGACCGGCTGAGCGAGATTGTCCGGCCGTACGCCACCGTCGCCGGCAAGATCCGCGCCCTGGCCGGCGCCGGCGTGCCGCGCGCCGACATCGCCCGGTTCCTCGGCAAGCGCTATCAGCATGTCCGCAATGTCCTGGAGGACGACGCCCAGCGCAGCGGCTATGTGCTGGGCCGGGCGGATCTGAGCGGCGTACGGGAGGAGCCGACGCGGTTCGCGAGCGACGCCGACGAGCCTCGCGAAATCGAGCGCCGCGGCCCGGGCGTCTATTGGCTCCGGCCCCGCCCGGACGGCAGCTTGCCGCTGCCGAAAGAACTCGCCGCGGCGCTCGGCGTTCCAGGCGGACGGGTATTCGCCAAGCTCGCGGACGGCGAGGTGACTCTCATCAGCGGCGAAGCGGCCATGCGACGCGCTCAAGCGATCCTGCGCAAATACGTTCCTGGCGACGTGAACCTGGTCGATGAGTTCATCGAGGGGCGCAGGGCCATGTGGGGGGAGGACGATGACTAGTTACGTCCTCGACTCGTCCGCGATCCTCGCCAGGCTGTTCGGCGAACTCGGCGGCGACGTTGTCGAGGCGGGGATCGCGGAGTCATTTCTGTCGGCCGCCAACTTCGCAGAGATCATCACCAAGCTCATCGACAGGGGGGTTAGCGCCGACGACGCTCGAGACGCGGCTTTCCAGCTTCGGTGCGAAATCGTGCCGGTCGATGAGGAACGCGCCGCGGCGGCCGGCGTTCTGCACGCTCTGACGCGCCGCAAAGGCGTATCGCTCGGCGACCGGTTCTGCCTGGCCCTGGCGGAGGAGCTGGGTCTGCCGGCGCTCACCGCCGACCGCCGCTGGCGGGACCTGGACATCGGCGTCGAGGTCACCCTGATCCGTTGACGTCGCCGCCGCAGGGGTTCAGCACGCCAGCGATGACCGCCGCCTCCTCCAGCATCGATCCCGACGAGGTCGCCCGCTTCTCGGCGCTGGCCGCGGAGTGGTGGGATCCGAAGGGGAAGTTCGCGCCGCTGCACCGGTTCAACCCGGTGCGCCTGAGCTTCATCCGCGACCAGGCGCTGGCGCGGTTCGGACGCGATCCGAAGGCGCGGGCGCCCTTCCAGGGGCTCCGCCTGCTGGACATCGGCTGCGGCGGGGGTCTCCTCACCGAACCGATGGCGCGGCTGGGATTTACAGTCGTGGGCGTCGACGCCTCCGAGCGGAACATCGGCACCGCGCGCGCCCATGCCGAGGAGACCGGGCTCGCCATCGACTACCGCTGCGCCACGGCCGAGGCGCTGCTTGGCGAGGGCGCCGGGCCGTTCGATCTGATCCTCAACATGGAAGTGATCGAGCACGTGACCGATCCCGGCGCCTTCCTGCGCGACTCGGCGCGGCTGCTGGCGCCCGGGGGCCTGATGATCCTGGCCACGCTCAACCGCACCCTCAAGGCGTTGGCTCTGGCCAAGGTCGGCGCCGAATATGTGCT
>JBIOEF010000094.1:0-12233 GCA_044445785.1 Caulobacterales bacterium | reverse complement strand
TCGGCGCAGACTCCCTTCCTCCTTGGTGTCCTTCGTGAGCTTCGTGGTCAAACAGGCGCGAAGCGCCCTCTTTCTTCTCCGCGATCTCCGCGGATCCTCCGCGTCCTCCGCGGTAAAACCTTTGCCCGCCACTAACCTCTTCCGTCGGTGATTGTGCGCCGCTAAACCTGGGGTATCTGGTCTGAGATTTCGGCAGTAGAAATACCTATTCGCGCGCCTGGCGGGGGGCGTTTCATCAAGGCGTTGTTTACCATCCTGCCAACTAAGTACCGGCGTTCGCTCAAGCCCCCGATTCCGGAGTCCGCCCAGCGTGTTGAACGCCGATGACAAGACCTTGGAACGCATCGCCGGGCAAATTCAGCGGGTGCTGATCGTCGATCCCCAGACGGCGGCGTCCAAGCTGCTCTCCGACCTCCTGCGCGACGTCTGCCGCTGCCAGATCTGGGTCGCGCCCGACGCCCAGCGGGGCCTGGTGATCGCCCAGCGGATCGACCCGCACATCATCTTCGTCGAGCAGTGCGAGGGTCTGGACGGCGCGGCCTTCACCCGCAGCCTGCGCCGCAGCGACTTCCGCTGCCGCAAGGCGCCGGTGATCATGGTCACCGTGGCCGCCACCGCCTCGGCGATCCTGGGCGCGCGCGATTCCGGCGTGCACGAATTCCTGCGCAAACCCTACACCATCCGCGACCTGATGCGCCGCCTGGAGGCGGTGAGCCTGCGACCCCGCGACTGGGTCGAGGGCGTGGGCTATGTCGGGCCCGACCGCAGGCGGTTCAACTCCGGCGACTACGAGGGCGCGCTGAAGCGCCGGGTGGACCATGCCGAGACGCCAGACGCCGCGCGCATCGTCCAGGCGCTGAAGATTCTCAAGGCCGCCATCGCCGCCCTGGAGAGCGACCCGAACCAGGCGCTGCGCGCCATGCTCGCCCAGTGCGACGAGCTGACCACCGCCGCCGGGGCGGTGAAGGACATCAAGCTGCGCACCGCCGCCGTGGCGCTTGGCCAGCGGCTGACCGGCGTGCGCGCCGATTCCGTGCGCCGCGCCGACCTCGAGCCGCTGATGGCCGAGCTTTGGGAGTATCTCCCCAGCGACGAGACGGTCCCGCGCTCGGTGGCCGCCTGACGTGGCGAACCTCGCCGCCCTCGCCGCCGCCCTGCCAGCCTACGCCGTCGATCTCGCCCAGAACCTTGCCTCCCTGGTCGAGGAGACCCAGCTCACCGACCAGCAGAAGTGGGGCTGCTTCGTCGCCTCCGCCCACGCTGTGGCGACCCCCGCGGTGGTGAAGGCCATCGAGGCCGACGCCGCCCTGGCCGGGCTCTCGCCCGAGGCCAAGACCGCCGCCAGGGCCGCCGCGGCGATCATGGCCCAGAACAACATCTACTTCCGCGCGCTCGGCCTGATGAAGAACCAGGAATACCGCAAGCTGCGCGCGCGCCTTCGCATGCACGTGGTCAGCAATCCGGGCGTCGCCAAGATCGACTTCGACCTCTGGTGCGTGGCGGTCTCGGCCATCCACGGCTGCCCCGACTGCCTGGACGCCCACGAGGGCGCGCTGAAGAGCCGGGGCGTGGAGGCGGTCAACATCCAGACCGCCCTGCGCATCGCCGCCGTCACCCACGCCGTCAGCCGCGTCATGGCCGGCGAAGCGGCGGCGAGCTGACAACCCCCAATCCCGCTCATCCCCGCGCAAGCGGGGACCCAGGCGTCTTTCGTTAGGAAGATTGACCGCGGAGGACGCGGAGGAGACGCGGAGGTCGCGGAGGAAGGGAATGACGCTTGCCTCGTCGGCCCTTGGTGTCGTTCGTAGGCGTCGCGATCAATCTAGGCGCGAAGCGCCGACCTTCCTCCTCCGCGACCTCCGCGCCTCCTCCGCGACCTCCGCGTTGAAAGCCTTTGGACGGCGCAGGACTAAGGCTTGCCGGTCTCCACGAAGCTCTTCAGCCGACCGAGCTGCAGGGTCAGGACGCCGTCGACGGGGATCGCCAGCGCTGCGCCCAGGCCCCCCTTCCGGTAGCCGCCCACGTAGTAGTCCTGGGTGAGGGTGGTGTGGCCGTCTTTCTCCTCCAGGCTCCAGACCAGATGGCCGGCCGCGCCGCTGAACATCAGCGGGCCCAGCGTCCCGTCCAGGATCGCCATCTTGCCCTGCTGGGCATAGATCACCCTCATGTGCTGCACGCCCCCGCCGCCCGGCAGGGTTTCGCAGAGGCAGCCGCCGGCCTTCAGGTCCAGCGAGAGGTTCCTGGCGTCCTTCGACCAGCTGTGCTCGGAACTCCACCAGCCGCCGAACTGGCCCAGCGCCGTCCACACCCGGTCCGCCGGCGCGGCGATCTCGACCTTCTCCTCGACCTGGAACCCGCCCGGCTGGGAATCGATCACATCGGCCCGCGCCAGGCCCGCTCCGCCCAGCCCCAAGCCGGCGACCAGCGCCCCCACGATGGCTGCAATCCGCATCGCTTCATCCCCCGCAGTTGAACGATCATTCAAGCGCGGCCGGAACGACCGATCAAGCCCGTTCAAGCCGCCTCGAACATCAGGGGCGAGCCCCAGAAGCGTTCGACGAGCCCGTTCCGGACGCCGGGCTGGCCGGTGGTGAGAAACCGGCGCGCGCCGCTGTTCCCCGGCGCATATTCCGGGTGGGCGGCCAGGTAGCGCTCGATGGCGTCGGCGGTGGCGTCCGGCTGGTGGATCAGGGGCGTGCCGGGCGGCAGGGCGGCGCGGAAGAGGTCGGCGATGATCTCATAGTGGGTGCAGCCCAGGATCGCCCGGTCCGGCGGGCGGCCGATGCGGCGGGCGAGCCTCATCGCATGGTCCTCGACGATCGGTTTCAGCTCGGCGTCGGCGGCGCCGGTCTCGATCAGCCGCGCCAGGGAGGGGCAGGGCTCGGAGAAGACGGCGACGGCGTCGCTGCGCTTGGCGATCTCGATCTCATAGACGCGGCTGATCGCCGTGGCCGGGGTGGAGAAGATGCCCAGGATGTCCAGGCGCTCGAGCTTTTCGGTGCGCCGCTCCAGTTCGTGGGTCCAGGGAACGCCGGTGGCCGCCTCGATGGTGGGAACGATGATGCCGAGCACATTCACCGGCCGCCCGAGCGCTCGCCGATAACCGGGTAGCCAGGTCTGCTGCAGGCGGCGCAGGGCCACGGCCGCGGCGGTGTTGCAGGCCAGCACGATGAGGTCGCAGCCGTGGCCGAACAGGCGCTCGCAGCCGGCGCGGGTTAGATCGACGATCTCCTCGCCGGGGCGTCCGCCGTAGGGGGTGTTGGCCTGGTCGGCCAGGTAGACGAAATCGGCGCTGGGCAGGCGCCGGACGAGGGCGTGGTGGACCGTGAGGCCCCCGATCCCGCTGTCAAACACCCCAATCGCCATCGTCAGCCGTGTAGCGAGCGTCGGGCCGGGCGTCCATGCGGGGCCGTTGCGACGCGAGAACGGGCGCCGCGTCTAGCCCGCCGAACATCCGATCTCTGGCGTGCGCCCATAGAGATGACCACCAAGGCACGAAGGACACGAACGGCGCGCTGCGCACGCCATGCAAATCACCAAGAGCCTACGAGATTGGCCGCGCGCCCTCAGGCGCGCCTTTGTGTCCTTCGTGCCTTGGTGGTGAACCCGAGACTCAAAGCTGCCGCGCTTCGTCAGGCAAGCCTTAAGCGTCCACCAGGTTCCGTTCGTGGGCGGCGGCGCGCATGGCTTTCTGCAGTTTTTCGAACGCCCGCACCTCGATCTGGCGCACCCGCTCGCGGCTGACGCCGTACTGGCTGGCGAGGGTTTCGAGGGTGGTGGGGTCGTCCTTCAGCCGCCGCTCGGTCAGGATATGCCGCTCGCGGTCGGTGAGCTCGGTCATCGCCTCTTCCAGGAGGCTCATGCGGATCGACTTTTCTTCGTCCTCGGCCAGCTGGGTTTCCTGGCTGACCGCGTCCTTGTCCTCCAGCCAGTCCTGCCACTCGTTCTCGCTCTCGGCGCGCAGGGGCGCGTTCAGCGAAGCGTCGGGGCCGGAGAGGCGCCGGTTCATCGAGATCACCTCCTCGTCCAGCACGCCCAGTTTGGTGGCGATCTGGCGGACGTGGTCGGGGTGCAGGTCGCCCTCCTCCAGGGCGCTGATCTCGCTCTTGGCCTTGCGCAGGTTGAAGAACAGCTTCTTCTGCGCCGCGGTGGTGCCCATCTTCACCAGCGACCAGGACCGCAGGATGTATTCCTGGATCGAGGCCCGGATCCACCACATGGCGTAGGTGGCCAGGCGGAAGCCCTTGTCCGGCTCGAACTTCTTCACCGCCTGCATCAGGCCGACGTTGCCTTCGGAGATCACTTCCCCGATCGGCAGGCCGTAGCCGCGGTAGCCCATGGCGATCTTGGCCACCAGGCGCAGGTGGCTGTTGACCAGCTTGTGGGCGGCGTCCAGGTCCTGATGCTCGCGCCAACGCTTGGCGAGCATGAATTCCTCTTCCTTGCCCAGCATCGGAAACTTGCGGACCTCGGTCAGGTACCGAGAGAGCCCGCCTTCCGGCGTCATAACGGCGAAGGAGGCAGCAGCAGCCATATTCGTACGATCCCCTTTCAGGTTGGGCGGCGCCCACACGCCATCCCACCCCATTCAATCGACTAGATAGGCGTTCGTTGCGGCTTCGTTAAGGCGTGCCGGGGGGTCAGAAGTTCTAGGGCGCCCATCAGAGACCCTGCAGCCCGGCTTCAAGCCGCGCCAGGTCGGCGGGGAGGGGGCTTTCGAAGCGCAGCGTCTCGCCGGTGATCGGGTGGGTGAAGCCCAGCACCGCGGCGTGCAGCGCCTGGCGGGTGAGGCCGGCTTCCTTCATCGCCGCGCGCACGGCCGGGGCCGGGCCGCCCGCGCCGTAGAGGGGATCGCCCAGGCACGGCGCGCCGATGTGGGCCAGGTGGACGCGGATCTGGTGCGTGCGGCCGGTTTCAAGGCGGCAGGCGACCCGCGCCGCCAGCGGCCGCGCCTGCGGGCCAAACCGGCGCTGGACCTCGTAGTGGGTCGTCGCCTCGCGCCCGCCCCGGCGCAGCACCGCCATCTTCTTGCGGTCGCGGGGCGAGCGGCCGATCCGGGTGGTCACGGTCCCTTTCCGTATCGCCGGCGCGCCGCGGGTGAAGGCGATGTAGACGCGGTCCAGGTCATGGCGCTCGAAGAGCCTGGCCAGGCCCCGGTGCGCCGCGTCGCTCTTGGCCGCGACCATGACGCCGCTGGTCTCCTTGTCCAGCCGGTGGACGATGCCGGGCCTGGCCACCCCGCCGATCCCCGATAGGCTCGCCCCGCAGTGGGCCAGGAGGGCGTTGACCAGAGTGCCGGTCTCGCTGCCGGGCGCGGGATGGGCGGCCATGCCGGCGGGCTTGTCGATGACGATCAGGTGCTCGTCCTCGAAGAGCACGGTGAGCGGGATCGCTTCGGGTTGCGGCTCGGCCGGCGCGGGAGCGGGGATCTGAAGCGTATAGAGGCCGGGCGAGGGCCTGGCGGAAAGGTCGCTGACGACCTCGCCCTCCAGCCGCACCGCGCCCTGGGCCATCAGCGCCTGGATGCGCGCCCGCGAAAGGTCGGGCAGGGCGTCGGCCAGCGCCCGGTCCAGACGCGGGGCGACCGCATCGGTGAGCGTGACGCTGCGCAGTTCGCCGCCCGCCGGCAGCGCGTCGTCATCGTCTTCGGCGGGATCAGCGGCGATCAAGCGCCAGCCTCAGGCCGAAGCCCAGGAACACCGCCCCGGTGATCCGGTCGAGCCAGCGCATCACGCGCCCGCCTTCGATCCACCGGCGCAGCGGCGCGCCGGCCAGGATCAGGGCGGCGAACCAGGCGAGGCCCAGCACGCCGTGGATCGCGGCCAGCAGGACGATGAAGGGCGCCGCCGGGACGCCTGCCGGCACGAACTGGGGGAGGAACGAGACGTAGAACACCCCGACCTTCGGATTGAGCAGGTTGGTCAGGAACCCGCGCGCCAGCCAGTTCCCGCCCGTCGCCGGCGCGCCCTTGGCCAGGTCCAGCCGCGCGCGGGGCCGTGCGATCAGGTTGATCCCCAGCCAGGCCAGATACGCCGCGCCCGCCCATTTCAGCACCGTGTAGGCCAGGTGGGAGGCGCCCAGCACCACGCCCAGCCCAAGCGCCACGGCCAGCCCCCAGACCAGGCACCCGGCGACAATTCCGAACGCCGCCAGAGCCGCGCGCCTGGGTCCCTCGACGGCCATCGTGCGCACCACCATGGCGGTGTCGAGCCCAGGCGTGATGGTCAGCAGGCCCGCGGCGGCGACGTAGGCGATCAGCGCCTGGGCGATGGTCATCCTGGTTCGCCCGGGTGCTCCAGCAGCGCGCCGCCCTCGACCACGCGATAGAAGCAGGAGCGGAAACCGACATGGCAGACGCCGCCGTCGCCCTGCGGGTCGACCTTCACCAGCACCGCGTCCTGGTCGCAGTCGACGCGGATCTCGACGATCTTCTGGATCTGCCCGCTGGTCGCGCCCTTGTGCCATAGCGCCTGGCGCGCGCGGCTGAAGAAGTGGACTTCGCCGGTGTCCAGCGACGCGCGCAGCGCCTCGCCGTTCATCCAGCCGATCATCAGCACCTCGCCGGTCTGGGCGTGCTGCAGGACCGCCGCGATCAGGCCGTTGGCGTCGAAGTTGGGCGCCAGCACGGCGCCGCGCTCCAGCGCCTGGGTGTTCAGGGCGGTGGGAAAGAGGGTGTCGGTCATGACGCCGATATGCGCCCGCGGCGCCGTTCAATCCACCCCGGCCGGTTGCCCGGCCGCGCCTAGCGCCGGTTGCAGAAGTCCAGGAAGCGCTTCTGCAGGTCCTTGTCGGTGCGGAAGACGCCGCAGAACTGGGTGGTCAGGGTCGAGACGTGGCGGTGATGGACGCCGCGGGTGGTCATGCACTGGTGCTCGGCGTCGATCATCACGGCCACGCCCGCGGGCTTCAGCCCATCGGTGATCGCGTCGGCGATCTGCTGGGTCAGGGCCTCCTGGGTCTGCAGGCGGTGGGCGAAGATCTCCACCACCCTGGCAAGCTTGGAGATGCCGACGACCTTGTTGGTCGGCATGTAGGCGACGTAGGCCTTGCCGGTGAACGGGGCCATGTGGTGCTCGCAGTGGCTCTCCACCTCGATGTCGCGCAGCATGACGATGTCGTCGTAGCCCTGCACGTCCTCGAAGGTGCGGTTGAGCTCCTTGGCCGGGTCGGCGTGGTAGCCGCTGAACCACTCGTCGTAGGCGTCGACCACCCGCCCTGGCGTATCGACCACGCCCTCGCGGCGTGGATCGTCGCCCGCCCAGGCGATCAGCGTTCGCACCGCCGCCATGGCTTCCTCGCGCGAGGGCCTTTTCACGGCTTCAAGATCAACACCGGCGACGCCGATGAGGGTTCGGTCGCGAGAAAGTGCGTCCATGAGGGAAAAAGTCTTTCCAGGGCTGAGTTGCGCCGAAGCGACGGCTTCGGAAATGACGCGTGCCACCCTTTCACGACAGGTCTGAACGGCGCGGTTCGGCCGGTGTTCTCAGCGCTGTCGCGTCTGTATATGGGTCCAGCGCCACTTCCGGCAACTGTCACGCTGCGTCATTTCGATCATGAGCCTTCGCCTTTACGACACTCTGACCCGCGAGAAGCGGGCGTTCGTCCCGACTGATCCCAATCGGGTCACGATGTATGTCTGCGGGCCGACGGTCTACAACTACGCCCACATCGGCAACGCCCGGCCGGTGGTGGTGTTCGACGTGCTGTTCCGCCTGCTGCGCCGGATCTACGGCGACGACCACGTGCTCTACGCGGCCAACGTCACCGACGTGGACGACAAGATCAATCTGAAGGCGGCCGAAGAGGGCGTCGCCATCGGCGTGGTCACCGCCCGCTACCTGGACGCCTACCACGCCGACATGTCCGAGCTGGGCGCGCTGAAGCCGACCTTCGAGCCGCGCGCCACCAAGACCATGGACGCCATCATCGCCATGATCGGGCGGCTGGTGCGCAACAACGCGGCCTATGAGGCCGAGGGTCACGTGCTCTTCAACACCGCGGCCTACTCCGACTACGGCAAGCTCTCTGGCCGGCCGATGGACGAGATGATCGCCGGCGCGCGGGTGGACGTCGCCCCCTACAAGCAGAATCCTGCCGACTTCGTGCTCTGGAAGCCGTCGAAGCCGGGCGAGCCGGTTTGGGATAGCCCCTTCGGGCCCGGCCGCCCCGGCTGGCACATCGAGTGCTCGGCGATGATCGAGCAGACGCTGGGCCTTCCCATCGACATCCACGGCGGGGGCAACGACCTGATCTTCCCGCACCACGAGAACGAGATGGCCCAGGGCCTCTGCGCCGACCATGCCGACGCCTACGCCAACTACTGGCTGCACAACGGCTTCCTCAACATGGGCGCCGAGAAGATGTCCAAGAGCCTGGGCAACGTCGTCCTGGTCCACGATCTGGTGACCAAGGTCCCGGGCGAGGTGCTGCGCTGGGCGCTGCTGGCCGCCCACTATCACCAGCCGCTGGCCTGGACCGGCGAGCTGGTCGATGACTCGAAGAAGGCGCTCGACCGGCTCTACGGCGCGCTGCGGCGCTCGGCCGACGCGGACGCGGTTGAAGGCGAGCCGAACGCGGCCTTCCTCGAGGCGCTGGACGATGATCTCAACACCCCGCGCGCCTTCGCTGAGCTCTTCGCGCTCGCCAAGCGTCTGGAAACCACGGACCGTGATGAGCGGGCGCGGGCCAGGGCCGAGCTCATCGCCTCCGCGCGCCTGATCGGCTTCCTCCACGCCGACCCGGAAGCCTGGTTCCAGGGCGCCGCCGACCCCGCGCTCAAGCTGCGCATCGATGGCCTGATCGCTGAGCGCGACACCGCCCGCGCCGCCAGGGACTGGCCCACCGCCGACCGCATCCGCGCCGAGCTCACCGCGCTCAATGTCGAGGTGATGGACGGGCCCGATGGGGCCACGTGGAAGATCAAGGAACAGGTCTGAATGGCCCCCCTTCCCATAAAGATCGAGCACCGCATTGGCGTGCAGACGCCGCCGGAGGTGATCTGGGAGATCGTCTCGGACATCCCGGGCTGGTCGGCCTGGAATCCGCTCTACCCCAAGGCCGAGGGGGCGGTGCGGATCGACACCGTGCTGACCCTGGAACTGGCCCTCCCCGGCCAGGCGCCGCGGATCATCCGCCCGAAGATCGTCGACTGGACGCCCAACGAGCAGATCCTCTGGCGGCTCAACCTGCTGGGCGGCCTGATCCGCAGCGTCCGCTACATCGAGATCGAGAAGCTCACCGAGACCGGCTGCATCTTCTCCAACGGCGAGATGTTCGAGGGGCCGCTGATGCGCCTGATCAACCGAAAACTGCAGCGCACGATCAAGGCCGGCTTCACCGCCATGGGCGAGGCGGTCCACGCCCGCGCCGAGGCGGCCTGGCAAGCGCAGGGCGGCGGGGCCACTTAAGAGCGATGATCGACGATCTCTACTCGGCCAGGATCCTCAAAACCGCCGCCAACATGCCGCGCGCGGGGCGCCTGGCGCATCCCGACGCCACCGCCGAGAAGGTCTCCAAGCTCTGCGGCAGCCGGGTGAAGGTCGACGTGACCCTGAAGGACGGCAAGATCGCCGACTACGCCCAGGAGGTGAAGGCCTGCGCGCTCGGCCAGGCGGCGGCGGCGATCATGGGCGAGCACGCCATCGGCGCCACCGTTCAGGAAATCGAAATGGCCCTGGGTGCTCTTCGTGCTATGTTGAAGGAGGGCGCACCCGCCCCCGAAGGACGATTTGCGGATCTGGCCATGCTGGCGCCCGTCAAGGATTACCCGCCGCGCCACGCCTCGACGATGCTTGCATTCGAGGCGACGGCCGAGGCGTGCCGCAAGGCCATGGCCAGCGGCCCGACGCGCAGGACCGCACGAACTAGCCGCGCCGGCGCGGCTTGATCGACGCTCGGCGGCGGCGCCATAACCCGCCCCTTGGCTGATCCCAACTCCCACGCCGGCATGACCCTCTTCGAACGCAGCGTCCGGCTCGCGCACCGCGCCTACAAGCTGACGCTCTCGCCCTGGATCGGGCGCTCGTGCCGGTTCACCCCGACTTGTTCGGACTACGCGGCAGAGGCCCTGATCCTGCACGGACCCATCCGCGGCGGCGCGCTCGCCGCCTGGCGTCTGTGCCGATGCCAACCCTTCGGCGGCCGGGGTTTCGATCCCGTCCCGCCGCGCTCCGCCAAGCGGGGCTTCAAGTGTGAGACATGATCGACCTGAAATTCCCCGACGGCTCTGGCCGAAGTTTCGAGGAGGGCGTGACGGGCAGAGCCGTCGCCGCCTCCATTTCCCCTTCGCTCGAGAAAAAGGCGCTGCTGGCCAAGCTCGACGGCGAGCTCCTTGACCTCGACCGGGCGCTGCCCGGCGGCGGCGGCATCGAGATCGTCACCCGCGATTCCCCGGAGGCGCTGGAGGTGATCCGCCACGACACCGCCCACGTTCTCGCCGAGGCGGTGCAGGAACTGTTTCCCGGCACCCAGGTGACCATCGGCCCCAACGTCGAGGACGGCTTCTACTACGACTTCGCCCGGGGCGAGCCGTTCTCCACCGACGACTTCCCGGCGATCGAAAAGCGCATGCGCGAGATCGTGGCGCGCGACGAGAAGATCAGCCGCGAAGTCTGGGACCGCGCCGAGGCGATCAAGCACTTCAAGGCGATCGGCGAAACCTACAAGGCCGAGATCATCGAGGGCATTCCCGAAGGCCAGGCCATCACCGTCTATCGCCAGGGCGCCTGGAAGGACCTCTGCCGCGGCCCGCACCTGCCCTCCACGCGCCACATCGGCCAGGCGTTCAAGCTGACCAAGCTCGCCGGCGCCTACTGGCGGGGCGACCAGAAGAACGCCCAGCTGCAGCGCATCTACGGCACGGCGTGGGCGAGCCCGGCCGACCTCGAAGCGTACCTGAAGCGCGTCGAGGAGGCGGAGAAGCGCGACCACCGCAAGCTCGGCGCCGCCATGGACCTCTTCCACATCCAGGAAGAGGGCAGGGGGATGGTGTTCTGGCACCCGAAAGGCTGGACGCTCTACCGCACGCTGGTCGACTACATGCGCCGGCGCGAGGCCGAGGCCGGGTATCTGGAGGTGAAGACGCCGCAGATCCTCGACAAGTCGCTCTGGGAGCGGTCGGGCCACTGGGAGAAGTTCCACTCCGACATGTTCGTCTGCGAGACCGACGAGGGCGAGACCCTGGCGGTGAAGCCGATGAACTGCCCCGGGCACATCCAGATCTTCAACCACGGCCAGCGCAGCTACCGCGAGCTGCCGCTGCGGCTGGCCGAGTTCGAGGGCCTGCACCGCTATGAGGGATCGGGCGGCCTGCACGGCCTGTTGCGTGTGCGGGGGCTGGCGCAGGACGACGGCCATATCTTCTGCCGCGAGGACCAGGTCGAGAGCGAGACGCGCGACTTCGTGCGGATGCTGAACCTGGTCTACGCGGATCTGGGCGTCGAGCTGCACTCGGTGAAGCTGGCGCTGAGGCCAGAACTCCGCGCCGGCACGGACGCGATGTGGGACATGACCGAGGCGATGCTCGAGCGCGCCGCCCGCGACGTGGGCCTCACCTTCGACATCCTGCCGGGCGAAGGCGGCTTCTATGCGCCCAAGCTGGAGTTCCACCTGAAGGACGCCATCGGGCGCACCTGGCAGTGCGGCACGCTGCAGCTCGACATGGTCATGCCCGAGCGCCTGGACGCGACCTACATCGGCGAGGATGGGCTGAAGCACCGGCCGATCATGCTGCACCGGGCGATCTTCGGCTCGATCGAGCGGTTCCTTGGGGTGCTGATCGAGCACTACGCCGGCGCCTTTCCGCTGTGGCTGGCGCCCGTGCAGGCGGTGGTGGCGACGATCACCTCCGAGGCCGACGACTACGCGCTCACCGCCGCGACGGCGCTGAAGGCCGCCGGTCTGCGCGTCGAAACCGACCTGCGCAACGAGAAGGTCGGCTACAAGGTGCGCGAACACTCCCTGGCCAAGGTCCCGGTGATCGCCGTCGTCGGCAAGCGCGAAGCCGAGGAAGGCAAGCTCGCCATGCGCAGGTTGGGGAGCGACGGCCAACAGGTAGTGACCCTGGACGAGGCCGCGCGATTGCTGGCCGAAGAAGCCCGGCCGCCGGATCTGCGCTAATTCCTCCCTCCCCCTCGTGGGGAGGGTGGCCGACTCCCGCGAAAGCGGGAGGAGGTCGGGTGGGGCTGTCCGCAGCGTCAACGATGGTTGTCCGAGGCGTCGGCGCACCTCCAGAC
>JBIOEF010000093.1:0-12419 GCA_044445785.1 Caulobacterales bacterium | reverse complement strand
ATGGCGGGCCATCCGTCGATAGAGGGCCGGGCGGGTGAGGCCGAGCGCGGCGGCGGCGTGGGAGATGTTGCCTTCATGCACCTCCAGCGCGCGGTTGATCGCCCGCCTCTCCAGTTCGTCCAGATTGAGCTGGGCGGCGCCAGCGCGCTGGGCCCGGGTCAGCTCGGCGGCGGCGGTCATGGCGCCCATCAGCGCCTCGTTGCGCCAGGGCTTGAGCACGAAGTCGGTCGCGCCGCGTTTCAGGCCCTCCACGGCCAGGGCCACGCCGCCCCAGGTTGTCATCAGCACCACCGCCAGCGCCGGGTCGGCCGCGCGCAGGCGGCCCAGGCAATCCAGCCCCTCCGCGCCGTTGCGCGCGCCGGCGGCGAAGTTCATGTCCAGCAGCGCCGCGTCGTAGGGCCGCTCAAGGGCCTTGGCCTGCAACGCTTCCGGATTCGTCGCCCCTTCGACCGCGCCGGCGCGCGCCAGCACCGCCTGGGCGGCTTTCAGCACGTCCGGATCGTCGTCGGCGACGAGAAAGGCGAAGTCGTCGGACATGGCCGGAAGTGTAGATCAGGGCGCGCCCAAGTCGAATCTCGCCAGCGCAGGCGGCCGCGCGCCAGCTTGCTTCTGTCCGGTATCGGACACATGGCGGGGAGCGCGATGTCCAAGATCGGCGTAACTGATTGATCGAGCTAAGTTTCCTCAAACGAGGAGCCCGCGAGATACTTGAGCTCATGACGCTCGCGATGGACCGCCCCGTTCAAAGACCGCCCTGGCGGCGCAAGCCGGCGATGATCGCCATGGGCGCGGTCGGCGCCTTGGCCGCGGCGGCGGTGGCCGCCTCCCTGATTTCCGCCGCGTCGGTGAGCCAGGTGCGGGTGCCGGCCGCCACTGTCACCCTCGATATGGCGCAGGAGGCCGTCTTCCACGACTTCGTACCCTTGAAGGCCAAGGCGGTCCCCAAGGACGTGGTCTACCTCGACGCCCTCGACGGCGGACAGATCGCCGAGGTCCTGGCGCAGCCCGGCGACATGGTCGTCGCCGGCCAGCCGCTGATCAAGTTCCGCAACACCGAGCTGGAGCTGGACGTCCTCGACCGCGAGGGCCGGCTGGTGGAATCGATCACCCAGCTGCAGTCGTACGAGAAGCAGTTGGAGGAAACGCGGGTCGCCAACGCCCGCTCCGCCGCCGAGATCGACTACAACATCGTCCGCCTCACCCGCTCGGCCCAGCGCCGCGACACGCTGCTCGCCAAGGGCTTCCTGCCGCGCGAGACCGCCGATCAGGTCCACGACGAACTCACCTACGACGAGCGGCTGCGCCCGCTGCAGGACAAGTCCAACCGCCAGCAGGAGGCCCTGCGCCTCAGCCAGCTGCCGCAGATCGAGGCCGAGCTGAAGACCCTGCGCGAAAGCCTGGCCATCACGCGGGGCAAGCTCGACAACCTCGTCCTGCGCGCGCCGGTGGCCGGCAAGCTCACCGACACCGAGCTGGAGGTGGGCCAGATCCGCAAGCCGGGCGAGCGGCTGGGCGAGATCGTGCCGCCGACCGGCTTCAAGGTGCAGGCCGACATCGACGAATACTACCTGGGCCGCGTGCGCCCGGGCCAGACCGCCGACATCGAGATCGGCGACCAGCGCTACAACCTCACCGTCACCCGCGTCGATCCGCAGGTGAAGGACGCGACGTTCCGCGTCGAGCTGGCCTTCGCCGGCGCTCAGCCGCCGAACCTGCTGCCGGGCGAGGCGCTGGAGGGAAAGCTCTCGGTGGGCGGCGATCGCCAGGCGCTGGTGCTGCCGGCGGGTCCGTTCCTGGAGCGCAGCGGCGGCGACTGGGTGATGGTCGCCTCGGCCGACGGCGGCCACGCCGACAAGCGCCGCATCCGCCTTGGCGCCCGCAACACCGACCAGGTCGAAGTGCTCTCCGGCCTCAAGCCCGGCGAGCGCGTGATCACATCCGACTACGCGGCCTTCGAGAAGGTCGATCGCGTCCAATTGGCCAAGTGAGGGGGAGAGAACCCGATGCTGAAGCTTCAGAACGTGTCCAAGGTCTACCGCACCAGCGAGGTGGAGACCCTGGCCCTGCGTGACGTGTCGCTGGAGGTGGCGGGCGGGGAGTTCGTCGCCGTCATGGGCCCGTCGGGCTGCGGCAAATCCACCTTGCTCAACATGCTGGGCCTGCTGGACAGTCCAACCAGCGGCGAATTCTGGTTCTTCGGCGAGGACGTCGCCAAGTACCCGGAGGCGCGGCTGACCAAGTTGCGGCGCGATTCCATCGGCTTCGTCTTCCAGAGCTTCAACCTGATAGATGACCTGAGCGTCGCCGAGAACGTCGAGGTGGCGCTGCTCTATCGCCGGGTGCCAGGCCCTGAGCGCAAGAAGCGGGTGCGCGAGGCGCTGGAGCGGGTCGGTATCGCCCACCGCGCCGGCCACCGGCCGCAACAGCTCTCCGGCGGCCAGCAGCAGCGGGTGGCGGTGGCCAGGGCGCTGGTCTCCAACCCCAAGCTGATCCTGGCGGACGAACCCACCGGCAACCTCGATACGGCCAACGGCGAAGCGGTGATGGCGCTGCTGACCGCCGCCGCCGGGGCAGGGGTCACCGTGGTCATGGTCACCCATTCGCTGACCCAGGCGGCATCCGCCCAGCGCACGATCAAACTGCTCGACGGCCGCGTGGTCGCCGAGACCCTGTTGGCCGCCTAACGGGAGGCCCTGATGTTCCGCAACTATCTCTCGGCCGCCCTGCGCAATCTCTCGCGCAACGGCCTGTACGCCGGCATCACCATCGCCGGCCTCGCCATCGGTTTCTCGGCGGCGATCATCATCGGGCTCTACGTCCGGCATGAGCTGACCTACGACCGGTTCGTTGCAGGCCACGAACGGGTGTTCCTGATCAATATGCGGGAGACGTTCACCGGTAAGGCGATCGACTCCGACTACACGCCCAGCGGTCTCGCCGACCAGCTCAAGCTCGACTTCCCGCAGATCCAATATGTGGCGCGCCTGCAGGGCACCGGCTTTCCGCCGGCCGTCCGACACGGCCAGTTCAACATCGGCGAGCAGAACTTCGTCTGGGCCGACCCTGACTTCTTCAAGGTGATGCCCGTGCCGGCGATCGCCGGGAATCTGGCGACGGCCTTGGAGGCGCCAGACGCCGTGGTCCTGTCGCGATCCGGCGCGCGCAAGTACTTCGGCCGGGACGCGCCGGTCGGAGAGACGCTGCAGGTCGACGGCCACCCCATGCGCGTGGCCGCCGTGATCGAGGACCTGCCGTCCAACAGCCATCTGAAGGGCGACGTCTTCGGTTCCGGCCTAGCCCCGTTCTCGACGATCAAGCAGCTTGGCGGGGGCGGTCCGCTCAGCAACATCGTCGACACCTATGTCCGCCTGAAGCCCGGCGCATCGGCCGCTGCGTTCGACGCCGCCCTGCCGCAGTTCGTCACTCAGCGGTTGATGCCGGCGATCAACAATGAGGCGCCCGATGAGCACGTCCATCTCAGTCTGCGGCTGAAGCCGCTGACGTCGATCCACCTCGAGCAGGCGGACCAGGGCGACCTGAAGCCTGCGGCCGACGTCAAGGTGCTTGCCGGCATCGCCGTCATCGGCGTGCTGATCGTCGTCGTCGCCGCGATCAACTTCGTCACCCTGATGACCGCGCGGGCCGCGCGGCGCGCGGTCGAGGTCGGCGTCCGCAAGGCGTTGGGCGCCGAGCGCAAGGATCTGGTCACCCAGTTCATGGGCGAGGCGCTGCTCTATGTGGCGGTGGCGCTGGTCCTGGCGATCGCCTTCGCCGAGGTCGCACTGCCCGCAGTCAACGCCGCGCTGCAACGCAAGATGAGCTTCGACTACATGTCAGACCCGATGCTCCTGACGGCCATGCTGGGCGTCGCCGGGCTGGTCGGGGTGCTGGCCGGCGTCTATCCGGCGCTGGTGCTATCGGCCTTCCGGCCCGCCTCGGTGCTCAAGGGCGGCCCGATCGAGACCGGCGGCGGCGGGCGCGTCCGCCAGATCCTGGTGGTCACCCAGTTCGCGGTCCTGATCGTGCTCTTGTTCTTTACCCTGACGATCTACCGGCAAACCGCGTTTGCGCTGAGAGACGCCACACACACCAACAAGGACCAGGTGGTGATGTATTTCGCCTCGCCCTGCACCGACGCCTTCCGCGACGCGGTCCGCGCGCTGCCGGGCGTGCGTGGCGCGGCCTGCTCTTCGCCTTTCGCGATCGGCTTCGGCACCACGGCCGACGATGTCACGACTAGCGGGCGCCGGCTTCTCAGCGACGAGGCGGCGGTGGATTTCGGCTTCTTCGAGGTATACGGCGTGCAGCCGATCGCCGGTCGTGTGTTCAGCGTCGATCACCCGGGCGATGACGGCGCCAACCTGAAGGACAGCGCCCCGCCGATCGTCATCAACCAGGCGGAGGCGCGGGCGCTCGGCTTCTCTTCGCCCCAGGCCGCCATCGGCCATATTGTCAATTGGCATTTCGACCCTGCTTATGCGGTCAGGAACCTGGTGCCGAACCTTCCGTACAGGCCCTCGGAGATCGTCGGCGTCGTCCCCGACTTCACCTTCGATTCCATCAGGAAGGTGATCCCGCCGACGTTCTACTACATCGGCAACAAGCGCGACCTGGCTTCGTCGGTGGCGCTGAACGTCAAGCTGGATAGCGCCAGCGTCGCACAGACCCTGCCGGCGATCGACAAGGTGTGGGACCGGATCAGCGGCGGCCTGCCCGTGCAGCGCTTCTTCGCCGACCAGTTCCTGCTGCGGCTCTATATCGACACGGTGCTCCAGGGTGCGTTCATCGCCGTTCTGGCGCTGATCGCGGTCTCCATCGCCTGCCTGGGCCTCTTCGCCCTCTCGGCCTACACCGCCGAGCGGCGGACCAAGGAGATCGGGGTGCGCAAGGCCATGGGCGCCAGCTCGACCGATATCCTCAAGCTGCTGCTCTGGGAGTTCAGCTGGCCGGTGCTGCTGGCCAACGTGATCGCCTGGCCGCTGGGCTTCGCGGTGATGGGCTGGTGGCTCTCCGGCTTCGCCTACCGCGTTGACCTGGCGCCCTGGACCTTCGTCGCAGCTGGCGCGGCGGCGGTGGTGATCGCGCTGGCCACGGTCTTCGCCCACGGCCTGCGCGTCGCCAGGGCCAAGCCGGTGGCGGCGCTGCGGTACGAGTAGAATTCCCCTCCCCTCGAGGGGAGGGGCTAGGGGTGGGGGTCTGTCCGAAACGTGCTCTGCCGGCGCCGAACTGAGGGGATATCCGCCGCCAACCTCACACAGACCCCCACCCCCGACCCCTCCCCTCGGGGGGGAGGGGAGTTGGCGTTTGCGCCACGCCCCTTGATGGCCTAGAGCCTCTCGCGACGCCCATATAAGGCAATCCGTATGTCCGCCCTTTTCGACGTCGCCGCGATCGGCAACGCCATCGTCGATGTCATCGCCCCGGCGGACGACACGTTCCTCGAGGCCAATGCGCTGGCCAAGGGGGCGATGACCCTGATCGACGCCGACCAGGCCGAAACCCTCTACGGCAAGATGGCGCCCGGCATCGAAACCTCCGGCGGCTCGGCGGGTAACACCGTCGCCGGCGTGGCGAGCCTGGGCGGGCGCGCGGCCTACATCGGCAAGGTGGCGGGCGACCAGCTGGGCGAGGTCTTCGCCCACGACATGCGCGCCATCGGCGCGACCTTCGAGACGCCGCCGCTGCAGGGCGGGCCCGCCAGCGGACGCTGCCTGATCAACGTCACCCCCGACGGCCAGCGCACCATGTGCACATACCTTGGCGCCTCCAACCAGCTGACGCCCGCCGACGTGCCGGCGTCCCTCATCGAGGGCGCGGAGATCGTCTATCTGGAAGGCTACCTTTTCGATCCGCCGCAGGCCCGCCGCGCCTTCGCCAAGGCCGCGGGCCTGGCGCGCGCGTCGGGACGGACGATCGCCATCACCCTCTCCGACGCCTTCGTGGTCGAGCGCCACCGCAAGGGGCTCCTGGAATTCATCGAGACCGAGGTCGATCTGGTCTTCGCCAATGAGGTGGAGATCAAGTCGCTGTTCGAGACCGCCGATTTCGACGCCGCCGTCGACGCCATCCGGGGCCTGGCCAGGATCGCCGCCGTCACCCGCAGCGAGCAAGGCTCGCTGATCGTCACCGCCGAGGAGACGCTGGCCGTCGCCGCCTTTCCGGTCGAGACGCTCATCGACACCACCGGCGCGGGCGATCAGTACGCCGCCGGCTTCATGTTCGGCCTGGCGCGCGGACGGCCGCTGGACATCTGCGGGCGGCTGGCGTCATTGGCCGCCGCGGAGGTCATTTCGCACTATGGTCCCAGGCCCCAGGCGGTGCTAGCCGACCTCGCCGCGGCCCACGGCTTAAGTTAGGGACGCGGAGGAAACCCATGGTCGAGCGTCAGAGTTACATCTTCACCAGCGAGAGCGTCTCCGAGGGCCATCCGGACAAGGTCGCCGACCGGATCAGCGACGAAGTGGTTGACGCCTTCCTGGCCGCCGATCGGCTCGCCCGGGTCGCCTGCGAAACCATGGTCACCACCAACCGGATCATCATCGCCGGCGAGGTGCGCGGGCCCGCCGGCGTGGTCGAGAGCCTGGAGGCCAAGATCCGCGCGGCGGTGAAGGACATCGGCTACGAGCAGGCTGGCTTCGATTGGCGCAGCGCCGAGTTCGCCTGCTACCTCCACGCCCAGTCCGCCGACATCGCCATGGGCGTCGACGCGACTGGCAACAAGGACGAGGGCGCGGGCGATCAGGGGATCATGTTCGGCTACGCCACCGACGAGACCCCCGAGCTGATGCCGGCGACGCTGCAATACGCGCACAACATCCTGAAGAGCCTGGCCAAGGCGCGCCATTCGGGCGAGCGGCCGGAGCTGGAGCCGGACGCCAAGAGCCAGGTGACCCTGGTCTATGAGAACGGAGCGCCCGTGCGTGCCGCCTCGATCGTCCTTTCCACCCAGCACCGCGAGGGCCTGACGCCGCAGGACGTCGCCGAGCTCGTCAAACCTTACATCCGCAAGGTGCTGCCTGAGAGCTTCGTCACCGACGAGACCGAGTGGCACATCAACCCCACCGGCAACTTCGTCATCGGCGGGCCGGACGGCGACTGCGGCCTCACCGGGCGCAAGATCATCGTCGACACCTACGGCGGCGCGGCGCCGCACGGCGGCGGCGCCTTCTCCGGCAAGGATCCCAGCAAGGTCGACCGCTCCGCCGCCTACGCCTGCCGGTACCTCGCCAAGAACGTGGTCGCCGCGGGACTGGCGGCCAAGTGCACCATCCAGATCGGCTATGCGATCGGGGTCGCGAGGCCCCTCAGCTTCTACGTCGACCTGCACGGCGGCAACCACATCGACCCGGCCAAGCTGGAGACCTTGCTGCCCGAACTGATCGGCGGCGCGACGCCGCGCGCCATCCGCGAGCATCTGGGGCTCAACAAGCCGATCTACGCCCGCACCAGCGCCTATGGCCACTTCGGCCGCGAGCCGACCGCCGACGGCGGCTTCTCCTGGGAGCGGACCGATCTCGTGGACGAACTGAAGCGCGCCTTCTGAGCCCGGCTGGTCCGAGAACCCGCTGACCGGACCTAACGCGTCCGATTGTAGACGTAGTCCTCGCGCCCGCCGCCGCCGGCGATGAGGCCGCCGGGCAACGGCGCGCGGGTGGCGTTCATCTTGCGATGCGCCTCGAGCGCCGCATCGTCCTCCCAGAGCTCGAGCAGCGTCAGCGTGTCCGGGTCGAGGACGCTCTGAAACACCTCGAACTGCTGACAGCCCGGCTCCGTCGCCACCAGCGCGCAGCGTGTGCGAAACGCCTCGGCCAACTCGGCGCCCTTACCGGGCGACGCCGTAAGACCGATGATCAGCCGGACCGCCATCGAAACCTCTTGCTCAGACCGTCAGCGCCTTGGCGCCGTAGCGGTTGGTGAATTGCTCGGTGTCGATTTCTTCCAGGTGCGTGCGCCCGGCCATCACGTTGGCTTTCCAGGCCTCGTGCTCGCCGATCTTGGCGTGGAACTCCGGCATCACCTCCGCCGCGAACATTTCCAGGCTGTCGCAGATGTCCTGGTGGCTGTTGCGGCCGGCCTGGTTGAGCAGGATCACCTGGTCGATGTTCGACTGCTCGAACTTGCGCAGCTTCTTGCGCAGCGTGTCAGGCGAGCCGATGAGGCCGCTGGTCAGCGCCCGTTCGGCCTGCTCGGCGTTGGCCGCCTTCCACTTGTTGTACTCGTCCCACATGTTCACCGCGCCCGGCTCCGGCCGCGCCCGATCGGCGCTGTTGTAGAAGCGCAGGCAGAACTGGAAGAAAGTGGCGCCGTCAGCCTTGGCCCGCGCCTCCTCGTCGGTCTCGGCGCACATGAACATCGAGACCAGCGCGATGTTCGGGTTGATCGGATACTCCGCCAGCCTGGCCAGCCGCTTGGTGATGGCGTTGTAGTAGGCGTGCACCCAGGCGTGGGCCGCATCGGCGCTGACGAACTGGAAGCCAAGCGCCCCCAGGCCCTTCTCGCCGGCGTAGGTGATGGTCTGCAGTTGCGAGCACGCGGTCCACAGCGGCGGGTGCGGCTTCTGGCGCGGCTTTGGCAGCACGTTGCGCATCGGAAAGTCGAAGTGGGTCCCGTGATATTCGACGCCGCCCTCGCCGAACATGGGGATGAGGCAGCGGACCGCGTCCTCCCAGATCTCGCGCTTGTCGCGGAACTTGACGTTGAAGGGGTGGAGCTCGGTGATCGAGGCGCTCTCGCCCATGCCGAACTCGACCCGGCCGTTGCTGACCAGGTCCAGCACCGAGACCTTCTCGGCGACCTTGGCCGGATGGTTGGTGGTCAGCTGGAAGATGCCGTGGCCGAGGCGGATGTTCTTGGTCCGTTGGCTGGCGGCGGCCAGGAACACCTCCGGCGCGGAGGAGTGGGAGTATTCCTCCAGGAAGTGATGCTCGACTTCCCAGGCGTAGTCGTAGCCCAGCTTGTCGGCCAGCTCGAGCTGGGTGAGCGCATCCCGATAGAGTCGCCACTCGCTGTCCTGGCTCCATGGCCTTGGCAACTGCAGCTCATAGAAGATACCGAACTTCATCTTGCCTCTCCGCCTGGTCCCGGTCGGCTCTTGTTGGCCGTTCCTCACTTTAGGACCTCAGGTATGGCGCGCAATAGAGCGCGGTTCGGGAGGAACGCTCGATCCGGCGCTACAAAATCCGCTCCTCCCCGCGAAAGCGGGGACCTATAGAGCCGGCGTCGAACGGCTCGCGACCTCACCGATCATCGAGTCATGGGTCCCCGCTTTCGCGGGGATGAGCGGGTCGGGAGAGGTTGAACCGTTCGTGTGGTTCGTGTGGTTCATGGTTAAGTTCGCGCGTGACGCCAACGGACCCCACCCCCGACCCAGACCTCGTCGCCTTCGCGCAGAAGTCGCGGCTGGTCCGGGCCGGCGAGACCCCGGTCTGGACGCCGCTGGCGGGCGGGGTTTCCTCCGAAGTCTGGAAGCTGGAGTCCGGCGGGCGCGTGGTGTGCGTCAAGCGCGCGCTGGCGCGGCTGAAGGTGGCGGCCGACTGGACCGCGCCGGTGGCGCGCAGCCTCTACGAGTGGCGCTGGTTCGAGACGGTGCGGGCGCTCTTCCCGGATCGGGTTCCCACGCCCCTCGCGCATGATCCGAAGCGCGGGGTGTTCGCGGTGGCCTACCTGGCGCCGGCGGATTTTCCACTCTGGAAAGCGCAGCTCATGGCCGGCCACGCCGACCCGGTCTTCGCCGCGGCCGTCGGCGATGCGATCGGGGCCATCCATGCCGCCACCGCCGGCGACGCCGAGGTCGCCGCGCGATTTCCCACCGACGCGCTCTTCCACGCCCTGCGGCTGGATCCCTTCCTGCTCGCCGCCGCCGAGCGACGCCCCGAGGTCGGACCGGAACTGCGGGCGCTGGCGAAGCGGACGGCCGGCGTGCGGCTGGCGCTGGTGCACGGCGATGTCAGCCCCAAGAACATCCTCGCGGGTCCCCTGGGACCAGTGTTCCTCGACGCCGAGACCGCCTGGTGGGGAGACCCTGCGTTCGACCTGGCGTTCTGCCTGACGCACCTGTCGCTGAAACAGCTCGCCGCGCCCGCCGCCCGCCCGGCCCTGAGACGCTGCTTTGCGGACTTCGCAGAGGCCTACCTCGCGCGCGTGAACTGGGAGCCGCCGGCCGAGCTGGAGCGCCGCGCCGCGGCCCTGCTGCCAGCGCTGCTGCTGGCGCGGGTCGATGGCAAGTCGCCGGTGGAGTACCTGCCAGCCGAGGCGCAGAAAAACCTCGTCCGCCGCGCCGCCGAGCGCCTGCTCAAATCCCCCGCGGCGGATCTCGGTGAAGTGGCGATGACCTGGGCGCGAGAGGTGGAGGCGGGCTGAGGCTCTAGGTCGTTTCGATTCGCTGCGCGCCGGTGAAAACCTCGAAGCCGTCGGGCCTGGCCACCGCCACCAGGGTGACGCCGGCTGCCTCGGCGGTGCGCACCGCGAGGGCCGTCGGGGCGGAGATGGCGACGACGATCGGCGCGCCGATGGCGGCGGCTTTCTGGATCATCTCCACGGAAACCCGGCTGGTCAGGAAGACCGCGCCGGCGTCGGTGGGCGCGGCTCGGCGGGCGAGGGCGCCCGCCAGCTTGTCCAGGGCGTTGTGGCGGCCGACGTCCTCGCGCACCAAGCTGAGCCCCTCGCCGGGCGTCCACCAGCCGGCGGCGTGGACCGCGTGGGTGGCCGCGCCCAGGGCCCTGGCGTTCGGCGAGCGCCGCGAGCGCCTCGGCGATCTGCGCGGGCGTGATGACGCCGCCCTCCGCCACCGTGCGCGGCGTCCGGCCCGCCTCGGTCAGGCTGTCGAGACCGCAGAGACCGCAGCCGGTGGGGCCGGCCAGGTGGCGTCGGCGAGCGGCGAGAACCGCAGCGCGCTCAGCGATCAGCCACATGCGCAGCTCGATGCCCATCGGCGTTTCCGCCACTTCGAAGTCGCGCACCTCGGCCAGGGTTTCGACCAGTCCCTCGGTCAGGCTGAAGCCGAGGCCGAAATCGGCGAGGTCGGCGGGGGTGGCCATCATCACCGCGGTGGTGGCCCCGTCGTGGACGAGGGCGATGGCGGTTTCCTCCGGGAGCGTTCGCGCGCCCAGCTCCATGCCCTCGGCGCGCCAGCGACGGCGCGGCGCGGCGGTGGCGCCCTCCGGGATATCGTCAGCGCGCGCCATCGACCCGCGCCTCGTCCGCCAGCAGCGCCACGGCCTGGGCGGCCACCGGCGAGAGGCCGCTGACGCCTTTGGCGGCGTGCGCGGAGATGGCGCGGCGCATCGCCGGGGTCCAGAAGCTCTTCAGGTGGTCGCGCGTCGCCTCCGCCGCCTTGCCGCCCGGCTGGGCGGCGAAATAGAGGGCGATCTGATTGGCCATGTAGGCCAGCTTCTCCGGGCCCTGAAGCGTGCTCACTCGGCGGCTTCCGTGGGCGCGACCCGGCGGCTGGCGCGGGTCAGGTCATCGTAGCGTTCCTGCCATTCGCTGGGACCGTTGGAGGGCGCGACCTGAACGGCGGTCACCTTGTATTCCGGGCAGTTGGTCGCCCAGTCGGAATACTCCGTGGTCACCACATTGGCCTGGGTGCCGGGGTGGTGGAAGGTGGTGTAGACGACGCCCGGCGCCACCCGGTCGGTGACGGTCGCGCGCAGGGTGGTCTCGCCCGCCCGGCTCCGCAGCTTCACCCAGTCGCCCTCGCCCACGCCCCGCTCTTCGGCGTCGTGCGGGTGGATCTCCAAGAGGTCCTCGTCGTGCCACCGCGCATTGGCGGTGCGCCTGGTCTGGGCGCCGACGTTGTACTGGGAAAGGATCCGGCCGGTGGTCAGCAGCAGCGGGTAGCGCGGCCCGGTCTTTTCGTCCGTGGGCACATATTGCGTGATCACGAACTTGCCCTTGCCGCGGACGAAGCCGCCGATATGCATCACCGGCGTCCCTTCCGGCGCCGAGGCGTTGCATGGCCACTGCACCGATCCCAGAGCGTCCAGCTTGGCGAAGCTGACGCCGGCGAAGGTGGGCGTTAGCGCGGCGATCTCATCCATGATCTCGGAGGGATGGGCGTAAGCCATCCGATAGCCGAGCGCGTTCGACAGAAGCTGGGTGATCTCCCAGTCGGCGTAGCCGTTCTTGGGCGTCATCACCTTGCGCACCCGCTGGATGCGCCGCTCGGCGTTGGTGAAGGTGCCGTCCTTCTCCAGGAAGGTCGAGCCCGGCAGGAAGATATGGGCGTAGTTGGCGGTTTCGTTGAGGAAAAGATCGTGCACGACCACGCATTCCATGGCCGCCAGTCCCGCCGCCACGTGCTTGGTGTTCGGGTCGGACTGCAGGATGTCCTCGCCCTGGATGTAGAGGCCCTTGAAGTCGCCCTCGACCGCCGCGTCCAGCATGTTGGGGATGCGCAGGCCAGGCTCGTTGTCGAGCGT
>JBIOEF010000092.1:0-12537 GCA_044445785.1 Caulobacterales bacterium | reverse complement strand
CGATCTCGATCTTCTCGTGCTGGCGACGGCGACGCCCGACAACACCTTCCCGGCGACCGCCGCCCGGGTGCAGGCGCGTCTCGGCATGACCAAGGGTGCCGCCTTCGACGTCCACGCCGTGTGCACCGGTTTCGTCTATGCGCTGGCGGTGGCCGACAACTTCGTCGTCCGCGGCCAGGCCAAGTGCGCCCTGGTGATCGGCGCGGAGACCATGACCCGGCTGATGGACTGGACCGATCGCGCGACCTGCGTGCTCTTCGGCGACGGCGCGGGCGCGGTGGTGCTGGAGCCGGGCCTTGGCGATGGGACCACCGCCGACCGCGGGGTGCTCAGCGTCGCGCTTCGGGCCGACGGGACCAAGCAGGATCTGCTCTACGTCGACGGCGGGCCCTCCACCACCGGGACGGTCGGCAAGCTGCGCATGCAGGGCAACCAGGTCTTCCGCCATGCGGTGGTCAACATCGCCGAGGCGGTGGTAGCCGCCGCCAAGTCCGCGGGCGTGGAGCTCTCGGAGGTTGACTGGTTCATCCCCCACCAGGCCAACCAGAGGATCCTGGAGGGCGTGGCCCGCCGCCTGGGGATCGACGAGAAGCGGGTGATCTCCACCGTCAGCCAGCACGCCAACACTTCGGCCGCCTCGATCCCCCTGGCGCTGGCCCAGGCGATGGCCGACGGCCGCGTGAAACCGGGCCAGCTTCTGCTCATGGAAGCAATGGGCGGCGGCCTCACCTGGGGCGCCGCGCTGGTCCGTCTTTAGCCGTTGATCAACTGACGGCCACGAAGCCTTTGACTTGACGGAATAATCGCGCCATGAAACCAGTTGAGCTGGCGGGGGCGAAAGACGTTTCATGAAAGGCCGTACTCTGACCCGGGCGGACCTCTGCGAGGCCGTCCATGAGGAAGTGGGTCTCACCCGGCAGGACTGCGCCGAGCTGGTGGAACGCACCCTGGGCCTGGTCTCCGAGGCGCTGGAGAAGGGCAAGACGGTCAAGCTGTCCGGCTTTGGCGTCTTCCAGGTGCGCTCCAAGCGTGAGCGGATGGGCCGCAACCCCAAGACCGGCGAGCCGGCCGCCATCGATCCTCGCCGCGTGATCGGCTTCCGCGCGTCCCAGGTGATGAAGGCGCGGATCGATCGCGCCCTGGCCAAGTAGTAGCGGCCAAATGGCCAAGGGCCCGGAGGCCTTTCGCAGCATCTCCGAGGCGGCCGACGAGCTGGGCGTCCCGCAGCACGTGCTGCGGTTCTGGGAGACCAAGTTCTCGTTCATCCGGCCGATGAAGCGCGCCGGCGGGCGCCGGTTCTACCGGCCGCAGGACATCGTCGTGCTGGGCGAGTTGCGCCGGCTGCTGCACGACGAGGGCTACACCATCAAGGGGGTGCAGAAGCTGCACCGCGAGCACGGCATCAAGCGCCTGGTGGCCGAGCGGGCCGCCGGCGGCCCGGCCAAGGCGGACGGCGCTGCGACGACGATCCCCGCTGCCGGCGGCCAGCTTTCCAGCGAGGCGCGCCGGCGGCTCACCGAGGCCCTGGAGGGCCTGGAAGCCGCCAAGGCCCGCCTGGACGCCCTGCTGGCCCAACCCTGAGCGCGGCTTGCGAGCCCTTCGGCGGCCGTTCGTAAGGAAAGCTGACTGGAATATCCGCCCGATTGGTGGCGTAACGTTTTCGCCGCAGCCTAGGAGAGCCGCCGTGAACGCCGTGACCCCCATCGACCTCACCCAGGCCCGCGACCTCTACGCCGCCGCCGGCCTCACCGTCACGCCGGCGGGCCCGGTGCTGGGCGCCGAGATCAGCGGCGTCGACCTTGGCCGCCCGCTCAGCCCGCAGGCCGTCGCGGCCATCCACGCGGCGCTGCTGCAATACAAGGTGATCTTCTTTCGCGGCCAGGACATCAGCCACGATGCGCACGTCGCCTTCGGCCGGCATTTCGGCGAGCTGGAGGGCCACCCGGTGCTGCCGACGGTCCCCGGCCAGCCGATGATCCTCGACATCCGCGGCATCGACGGGATCCAGTTCACGAAAGACACCGTCGCCGCCGGCCGCATGTCCGACAAATGGCACACCGACGTCACCTTCCGCGAGACCCCGTCGATGGGCGGCATCCTGCGCATGCGGACCATGCCGCCGATGGGCGGCGACACCCTCTTCGCCGACACCGCCGCCATCTGGCGCGACCTGCCGGACCGGGTGAAGGCGCGCATCGAGGGGCTGAAGGCCGAGCACGACATCCTGCAGAGCTTCGGCGGCGGGGTCTCTGACGCCAAGCGCGAGGAGCTCTCCCGCACCACCCCGCCGGTCGCCCACCCGGTGGTCCGCACCCACCCGGAGACCGGCGAGCAGGCGCTCTACGTCAACCGCACCTTCACCTCGCGCATCCTGGACATTGAGCCGGCCGAGGGCGCGGAGCTGCTGCGCTATCTGACCAACAAGGTGAAGCAGCCGGAATACCAGCTGCGCTTCCGCTGGAGCCCGGGCGCCATCGTCTTCTGGGACAACCGCCCCACCCAGCACTACGCGGTTCTCGACTACTGGCCGCACGAGCGGGTGGTGGAGCGGGTCACGGTGGTGGGCGACCGGCCGGTCTGACCCCGCTCATCCCGGCGACAGCCAGGACCCACGCAAGCGCAAGAAGAAGGGGAACCACCAAGTTCACCAAGGACACCAAGACGGTGCGCGCTCGGCCGTATCGGGGAGGGTCAGATCTCCTTGGTGTCCTTGGTGAGCTTGGTGGTCGAATTTCTTTAGACCGCGGCCGTGGCCCGTCTGCCCGCCGGATCGAACAGCGGCCCGGCCGTTTGCCGATTGCTCGGCTCCGGCGCCCTCCCTATAAGGGCGCTCCCCGAAGAGTGGTCTCAGAAGACCGCTCGGATCTGAAATGGTGGCGCGCGCCTGGCGCGTAGCCGACGGAGCGTAGCGCAGCCTGGTAGCGCACTTGACTGGGGGTCAAGGGGTCGTGGGTTCGAATCCCGCCGCTCCGACCATTTCACGCACGGCCAGGGAGGGGTAAAAGGTCCGCCTGCGTTGCGTCGGGGCGGATTCGGCCATGACTTCGTTCCTCAAGGGCGGCCGCTCTCGGCTGGTCGCGGCATGGCTGATCGCCGTGGCGCTGCTGGTGTTCACCATGGTGCTGGTGGGGGGCGTCACCCGGCTGACCGGCTCGGGGCTCTCGATCACTGAGTGGAAGCCGGTCTCGGGCGTGCTGCCGCCGCTCTCGGCGGGCGAGTGGCGAAAGGACTTCGCGCTCTATCAGGCGACGCCGCAGTACCAGCGGGTGAACGCCGGCATGAGCCTGGCGGATTTCAAGGCGATCTTCTGGTGGGAATGGACCCATCGGCTGCTGGGCCGGCTGGTGGGGGTCGCCTTCGCCGTTCCCTTCGCCCTCCTGCTGGCGACCCGGCGGATCCCCGAGCGGCTGATCTGGCGCTGCGCGGTGCTGCTGGGGCTGGGCGGCCTGCAGGGGCTGGTGGGCTGGTGGATGGTTCAGAGCGGTCTGGAGGACCGGGTCTCGGTGGCGCCCGAGCGCCTGGCGATCCACCTGGGCCTGGCGCTGCTGCTCTTCTGCGCCCTGGTGTGGACGGCCATGGAGGCGTTCAGCGGCCAGGCGCGCGACCGCGGCCAGCAGGGCGACGGCTGGCGGCCGACCTCGATCTCTTTCGCCGGCGTCGTCTTCCTGCAGTGCCTGCTGGGCGCCCTGGTGGCGGGCAACGCCGCCGGACTGATCGACAACGACTGGCCGCTGATGAACGGGTCGGTGTTTCCCGCCGACTATGCGGCGAACGGCGTCTGGGCGACGCTGGCGCACAGCCGCGCGGCGGTGCAGTTCAATCACCGGATGCTGGCCTATGCGGTGGTGGTGGCCGGCGTCGGGATCGCCGCGGCGGGGCTCAATTCGCGGGTGCTGATGGGCCAGAGCCGGGCGCTGGCGCTGGGCGTGGGCGTCGTCGCCATCGCCCAGGCGGCGCTCGGCGTCGTCACCCTGATCAGCGGCGTTCCCCTGCCGCTGGCGATCCTGCACCAGGCCGGCGCGGCGCTGCTGCTGGCGACGGCCACGGCGCTCGCCTGGCGGGTCCGCCGGGCTTGATGCGGTAATGGGATACCGCATCGCTAAACGCGTTGTCTTAAAAGGACTTTTCGCCACGTCGCAACAATAGCCGTTGACAGGGCTGGCGGCGGCGGCTACCAGCCCGCCCTCGTTTCCAAGCGCCCAACGGACGCCCCAATGAACACCAAGACGACGGCTACGCTGAAGCCCTCCCAGATCGAGAAGAAGTGGATCGTGGTCGACGCGGAGAACGCCGTGGTCGGGCGCCTCGCCACCTTCATCGCCATGCGCCTGCGCGGCAAGCACCGGGCCGACTACACGCCCAACATGGACTGCGGCGACCACGTGGTGGTGATCAACGCCGACAAGGTGAAGTTCACCGGCCGCAAGCTGGAGCGGAAGATCTATTATCGCCACACCGGCCACCCCGGCGGGATCAAGTCGCGCACGGCGGGCCAGGTGCTCGCCGGCAAGTTCCCAGAGCGGGTGCTGGAAAAGGCGGTCGAGCGGATGCTGCCCAAGGAAAGTCCGCTGGCGCGCCGCCAGCTGACCCACCTGAAGGTCTACAACAGCGCCGAGCATCCCCACGAGGCGCAGAGCCCAGAGGTCATCGACTTCAAGGCCGCCAACTCCAAGAACGTCCGGAGCCGATAGAGCATGGCCGAGTCCCAAGGCATGGAGGCTCTGGCGAGCCTCGCAACGCCCAGCGCCGAAACCGCCGGCGCGCCCGAGCCGCTGCGCGACGCCCAGGGCCGCGCCTACGCCACCGGCAAGCGCAAGAACGCCGTCGCCCGGGTCTGGATCAAGCCGGGCCGGGGTCAGATCACCATCAACGGCCGCGACCAGACGGTCTACTTCGCTCGCCCGGTGCTGCGCATGATGATCGCCCAGCCCTTGGAAGTGGCCGATCGGCTTGGACAGTTCGACGTCACCGCCACGGTCGTCGGCTCGGGCCTCTCGGGCCAGGCGGGCGCCGTGCGCCACGGCATCGCCAAGGCGCTCACCTACTATGAGCCGGGCCTGCGTCCGGCGCTGAAGCCGCACGGGTTCCTGACCCGCGACTCCCGCGTCGTCGAGCGCAAGAAGTACGGCCGCGCCAAGGCCCGACGCAGCTTCCAGTTCTCGAAGCGCTAAGCTCTCTCCCTCTCCTCATGGGGAGGGCGGCTCGGAGCGAAGCGAAGAGACGGGTGGGGTGTCGGACGCCCCAGCGAACGCCTGCGCGAAGCGTCACGCCCTTACCCAAGACTTCCCCACCCTGACCGCATTCGCGGTCTGTCCCTCCCCATGAAGGGGAGGGAGGTTTATGTGGAGGCGACCATGGCGCCCAAGGTGTTCATCGATGGCGAGGCCGGGACCACCGGCCTGCAGATCCGGCAGCGGCTGGCTGGCCGCCGCGACCTTCAGGTCGTCTCCATCGCCCCCGAGCGCCGCAAGGACGCCGGCGCGCGGGCCGAGCTGCTGAACAGCGCCGATGCGGTGATCCTTTGCCTGCCGGACGAGGCGGCGCGCCAGGCCGTTTCGCTGGTAGAAGGCAACAGCGTGCGCGTCATCGACGCCTCCACCGCCCACCGCACCGCGGCGGGCTGGGACTACGGCTTTCCCGAGATGGCGCCTGGCCAGCGCCAGGCGATCGCGGCCAGCCATCGCATCTCCAACCCCGGCTGCTGGCCGACGGGCTTCATCGCCCTGGTGCGGCCCCTGGTCGAAGGGGGCCTGATGCCCCGCGACTGGCCGGTGAGCGCCGGCGGCGTTTCCGGCTATTCCGGCGGCGGCAAGGCGATGATCGCCGAGTTCGAGGACGCCGCCGCGCCCGACCACACGTCCGTTCCCTACCGGCTCTATGCGATGGGCCTGCAGCACAAGCACGTGCCGGAAATGACTGCGCACGCCGGCCTCGAGCACGCGCCGCTCTTCCAGCCCTCCGTGGGCCGCTACCTGAAGGGGATGATCGTCGAGGTTCCGCTGCCGCTCTGGGCGCTGCCGGGTCGGCCGACCTTGAAGGCCGTGCATGCGACGCTGGCCGACGCCTACGCCGGCGAGCGGTTCGTGGAGGTGGCGTCGCTGGCGGAGGCGGCGGGCGTGAAGACCCTGGATCCGGAGGGCCTGAACGGGACCAACCAAATGCGCCTCTTCGTGTTCGGCAATGAGCATGAGGGTCAGGCGCGGCTCGTCGCCCTGCTCGACAATCTGGGCAAGGGCGCATCCGGCGCGGCGGTGCAGAACCTCAACCTGGCGCTGGGCCTGCCGGAGTCGGAGGGGCTTTGAAGCTTCGGCGCGGGCGGCTGGAGGACATGGCCGAGGTGGCGCGGCTGCATCGCCACACGGTCCGCACGTCCTTGCCGTTCCTGCCGGTGCTGCATACGCCGCAGGAGGATTTCGACTATTTCTCGACGATCCTCTTCGCCAAGGCCCAGTTCTGGCTGGCCGAGGACGAGCCGGGCGAGGGCGGGGCGGGCGAGGCGCTGGGCTACATCGCCTTCCGGCCCGACTTCATCGAGCACCTGTTCATCCGCCCCGACGCCCAGGGGCAGGGGATCGGCCCGCGGCTGCTGGAGAAGGCCAGGGAGGGCGCGGCCGAGCTGAGCCTCTGGACCTTTCAGCAGAACCTGCGGGCCCGCCGCTTCTACGAGCGGCACGGCTTTGTGGTGGTGACCGAGACCGACGGCGCCGATAACGAGGAGCGCATGCCGGACGTGCTCTACCGCTGGCGGCGCGCTGGTTGAGACCCCTTGAGCGGCGCGGCGCGGCGCCCGATATAGGCGCCATGACCCTCGACCGACGCCTCTTCCTGATTTCCGCCACCGCCCTGGCCGCCTGCAGCGCCAAGCCCTCCGCCGCCCTGGCCGCCGACGCCTACGCCGCCTCGCCCTGGCGAAAGTTCACCAACGCCGACTGGAAGAAGCGGTTGCCGGCGATCTCCTACAACATCCTGCGCGAGGAAGGCACCGAGCAGCCATTCTCGAGCCCGCTCAACAACGAGCACCGGCGTGGGACGTTCGTCTGCCTCGCCTGCGGCCTGCCGCTCTTCAAGTCGCAATGGAAGTTCGATTCCGGCACCGGCTGGCCCAGCTTCTACACCCACATCCCAGGCTCGTTCGGCGAGAAGTCGGACTTCAAGATCATCGAAGAGCGCACCGAGTACCATTGCGCCCAGTGCCTGGGTCACCAGGGCCACGTCTTCGACGACGGTCCCAAGCCCACCGGCCTGCGCTACTGCAACAACGGCGTCGGCCTGAAGTTCATCCCCGCCTAGCGCCGGCGGCGGGGTCCGCCGCACGCTCTTGCGTCACCCGCGGCAGCTTCGCCGTGACGGCCCGCGGCGTAGTCCGCCTCCGCTCGGGGGCCGGCCGGACGGGCGGTTTCTGGACTCCGCGTCCAGGTTGTGTCTCCCTCTGAGCGCGACCCAGCGGAACGAGCGCGTTCCCCGCAAGCTCGGATCGATGGATGCCCACGTTCAACACCTACCAGGGTACGTTCACCACCAGTCAGAACCTGAGCGACTCGCTCGGTGAGACCGAAGTTGGAACCGGATCGGGAACGCTGGCCGGCTTGCAGGTCGACGCCCTCGGCAATGTCACCGGAACGGTGACCGAGTTGGGGTCAGAGAGCCTGTCGGTCAATGGAGCAGACCCGCAGATCGAATCTCTCAACGCCACGGGGCCGGTCTCCGGCACGCTGGCCTCTCTGTTTTTCATTCAACTGCCGAGCCTGGGAATAACGCTCAATTCGACGCTCACGGCCTTTTCCATCTCAAAAGTGCACGGCCAGACCGTTCTACAATTCACCGACACGATCGACGCCCAGGGGCTGGACGCCGGGGCCGGCGTGACCGCGAACGTGAACGCGCAGCTGAGCGGCACGCTGACATTGGGGGTCCCGACCGCGCGCGACCATTTTCTGTGGGACGGGGTCAGCGACTCGCTGATCGAGAACACCGCCGGCGCGGTGGTGGTTGGCGAGGTCGCGGGCGGCCAGGTCAGCTACACCCAGGTCGGGGCCCTGGGGCCTGAGTGGAAATTCGTGGGGACCGGCGATTTCCTCGGCAATGGCGACTCCGATTTTCTCATCGAGAACGCCGGCGGCGCGATCGTGGCGGGCGACGTGACGGGCGGGCACGCCGCCTACACCCAGATCGCGGCCCTGGGGCCCGAGTGGAAGTTCGTGGGAACCGGCAACTTCCTTGGCCATGGCGGCTCCGATTTTCTGATCGAGAACACCAGCGGTTCGGTGGTGGTCGGCGAAGTCGTGGGCGGCCAGGCGACCTACACGCAAGTGGCGGCGCTCGGCGCGGAATGGACGTTCAGAGGGACCGGCGATTTCCTGGGCCACGGCAAGTCGGACTTCCTGATCGAGAACACCGGCGGCGCGGTTGTCGTGGGCGAAGTCTCGAACGGGCAGGCGAGCTACACTCAGGTGGCGGCGCTGGGCTCGGAGTGGAAGTTTGTCGGGACCGGCGACTTCCTCGGCGACGGCAAGTCCGACTTCCTGATCGAGAACACCAATGGCGCGGTGGTGGTGGGCGAGGTGGTGAACGGTCATGCCACCTATACCCAGATCGCGGCGCTCGGCCCGGAATGGACGTTCGTCGGCGCCAACGACTACCTGGCCGAAGGCCACGACCAGTTCCTGATCCAGAACACCGCCGGCGCGGTGGTGGTCGGCGACTGGCTCAGCGGCCAGATCCACTACACCCAGGTCGGCGGCCTGGGCTCGGAGTGGACGTTTCACGGATGAACTCTCGGCCGCTGTCGGTGCGCCGCTGTCCCGACGAGACTGCCCGTCGGACTTGATCCACATCAAACGTGACGCGCACGTCACCTTCTAGTCTGACCGTGGGAGTGGACACGGGATGCAGGCTCGATCCGGCCATCGCCAAGCGACGCCCGACGCCGCCACTCGTCCCGGGGGCGTTCGGCGAGCGGCATGGCGAAGATCATCTACATCGAGAACGGCGGCGTCCAGCACCACGTCGACGTGCCCGACGGCCTCTCGGTCATGGCCGGCGCCAAGCGCTTCACGATCCCCGGAATTGATGGCGACTGCGGCGGCGCCTGCGCCTGCGCGACCTGCCACGTCTACGTCGAGGAGGGCTGGTTCGAGCGCCTGCCGCCGATGGACGAGCTCGAGCACGACATGCTCGATTTCGCCTACGACGTTCGGCCCACGAGCCGGCTCTCCTGCCAGATCAAGATCAGCGAGGCCCTGGAAGGCCTCGTCGTCCGCATTCCCGACCGACAATACTGAAGCAAGAGGAACGCCATGAACGTCATCAACAAATCGAGCGACATCCTGAAAGGCGACTGGAAAGTCTCCATGACCCCCGACGACATCTATCGCCACCCGATGGATATCGCCTGGACCTTCAAGTACGCCCTCAGCGGCGACAAGGTCGAAGACCTCTACAAGCGCGCCAAGCAGAACCAGTGGGATTCCGACGAGCTATTGCCGTGGGATACGGTGGTCGATCCGTCCAAGCCGCTGATCAACGCCCGCTCCGACATCTACCACCAGATGCCGTTCTTCCAGAAGCTGTCGAAGTCGCAGCAGGAGACCTTCACGGCGCACTCCACCGCCCAGCTGCTCTCGCAGTTCCTGCACGGCGAGCAGGGCGCGCTGATGACCGCCGCCTGTGTCACCCACTCGGTGCCCGACGCCACCGCCAAGCTCTACGCCGCCACCCAGACCATGGACGAGGCCCGCCACGTGGAGGTCTACGCCAGGTACTGCGACAAGATCGCCATGATCTATCCGATGTCGCCCTGGCTGAAGGCGCTGATCGACGCGACCCTGAAGTCGGACCGCTACGAGAAGGTCATGATCGGGATGAACATGATCGTCGAGGGCCTGGCGCTGGGCGCCTTCAACAACATGTACCGCACCACCCAGTGCGAGCTTCTGAAGAAGATCACCTTCAACGTCATGCGCGACGAATCCCGGCACGTCTCGTTCGGCCACGTCTACCTGGCCCCGGTGATCGCCAAGCTGGACGAGGCCCAGCGCGAGGACCTGGCCGACTTCGCCTTCCAGGCGGTCAACATCATCGTCGGCGGCGGCACCTCCGGCACCATCGCCAGCCGCGTCGATCCGGGCTTCATGGAGGTGCTGGTCAACAGCGCCATCGATCCGGACGACTTCTTCAAGGGCCTCGCCGAAGCCGAAGAGGCCGGCATCACCCAGGAAGTGCCGCCAGGCCAGATCCACTCGATCAAGGACCTGATGATGCCGGCCCTGGCCCGCGTCGGCCTGCTGACCCCAACGGTGCGCAAGAAGTACGACGAGGCCGGCATCCCCATCTTCGAGGACCTCGAGGTGCTGCAGGCCATGGAAGGCGGCCATCCGATCGCCGCCTGACGGAATGAACGCATCGGCCACACCGCCCGGCGACGGCGCCCGCGAAGACCTCTTCGCGGCGATCGTCGGCGGCGTGCCCGAGGCGATCGTGGTCGCCAGGCCCGACGGCGAGATCACCTTCATCAACGGAGCGGCCGAAGTTCTGTTCGGCTATCCGGCGGCGGAGGTGATCGGCGCCAACATCGCCATGCTCACCCCGCCGCAGCCGGGGCGCCGCGCCGATCCGGTCAAATGGCTGGCGCGCTGGGCCGCCGAGCCGCAGCCCGAGCAGTCGCGCTATCTCGACTTCCAGGCGCGCCGCCGCGACGGGCGGGAGATGCCGGTGGACGTGCGGGTGGCCGAAGGGCTGGTGGGCGGCGAGCGGCGCTTCTTCATCACCGTCCGCGACAACACCGCCCGGCGCCAGGACGAAGCGGCGCTGAAGGCGGCCAACCTCAAGGCGGCGCGGATCCTCCTGATCGCCGAGGACGCCATCGTCTCCTGCGACGCCGAGCAGAAGATCAGCTTCTTCAATCTCAGCGCCGAGGCGATGTTCGGCTACCGCGCCGAGGAGGTGGTGGGCCAGCCGCTGACCATGCTGCTGCCCAAGGATGCGCGCGCCCCCCATCCCGCCGCCGTCGCGGCGTTCGGCGCTGGCGCCGCCGCCTCGCGGATGATGAGCGAGCGGCGAGCGATCGTCGGCCTGAGGCGGGACGGCGGGACCTTCCCGATCGAGGCGGCGATCACCCATGTCGCGGTCGGCGGGGCGATGACCTACACCGCGCACCTGCGCGACATCAGCGCGCGCCAGGCGAAAGAGGCCGAACTCAAGGAGAGCGAGCGGCGGTTCCGGGCCATGTTCGACCATGCCTTCGGCGCCATCGCCCTGCTCGACCCGGAGGGCAAGGTGCTGGAGATCAACCGCGCCGCCCGCGCGCTGACGGAGGGCGAGGAGCCGCTGATCGGGCGGCCGATCTGGGAGCTGCCGTGGCTGGGCGCCGCCGGCGTCTCGCCTGACGAGGCCGCCCGGAGCCGCCTGCAGGACGCGGTCGCCGCCGCCGCCTCGGGCGCCACGGTGCGCTACTCGGCGGAGCTGCGCGACGGCGAAACCATCCGCACGATCGACCTCTCGCTGACGCCGATCCGCGACGAAAGCGGGGCCGTGATCTACATCCTGCCCGAAGGCCGAGAGGTGGTCGACTAGGCTACTGACTGGCCAACGTTCGCTTTTCGCTGTCCCGCTTGGCGTAGGAGACGGACGCGCACCGGCCTCGCCACTCCACCGTGGCGGTTGTCCGATCGCCGTCCGACGCGCGCGCTACGATAGCCGCCTCGCCCGTCGCCGTGTCGATGGACAGGGTGTAGCGCAACGTTGCGCCGCGGAACTTGTGGAAGAAGGGCTTGGAGACCTGGATCACGGCGCCAGTCTGCGTGACCGTGGCCTGCGGGCCGGCGAAAAGGAACGTCAGCTCTCCGCGGATCGATCCCGGTCTCCAGTCCGGCGAGGAGAGCGCGTCGGTGTCGACGAAGAGAGTGGACGTGGTGATCGACCCGTCCAGTGGACCGTCGGTTCGACTGCCGCCCGGGATCACGCAGCTGAGGAGCGCGGCGTTGGCCGACCCGCCAGCCGACAGCAGGCACATCGCCGCGAGGGCGCCGATTGCGGACCGCCGTGTCATCAGCCAATCCTCGAGATGTCCGGGGTGACGCCCCGCACCAATAGGTGGGCTCTCACTTACTCAAGCTAACCGTAGGTTGGCGGACTACGATGACGAGATTGCGGCGGCCAGCCATGGTCCGGTGTCGAAGTTCGCGAGGTCCGCTTTGCGCGCCCTACGACTTCACCTTCACGAAGCTGCCGGGGGCGTCCTCGATGGGCTTTAGGGGCCCCTTGGCGGGATCGCGGGCGGGGACCTGGGCGCCGGAGCGGGGCTTCAGCCATTCGAGCCAGTTCGGCCACCAGGATCCGGGGTGCTCGAGCGCGCCGGCGATCCATTCGTCGGCGGTCGGCGGCAGCGCCTCGTTGGTCCAGTGCTGGTACTTGTGGGCGTTCGGGTGGTTGATCACCCCGGCGATGTGGCCCGAACCGGCCATCATGAAGTTCACCGGCCCGCCGAAGAGCCGCGCGCCCTTGTAGACCGAGCGGTAGGGGGCGATGTGGTCCTCCTTG
>JBIOEF010000091.1:0-13043 GCA_044445785.1 Caulobacterales bacterium | reverse complement strand
TTTGAGCTGCAGAACGCGCAGAGCCTGGTCGGCGTCGCCGTCACCATCGGCCTCTGCTGGGCGCTCTCGGAGGGGCGCCGCCGGTTCCCGTGGAAACTGGCGATCGGCGCGGTCATCGTCCAGGCGGCGCTGGTGCTGCTGCTCTTCGGCCTTCCCGCGGCGCGCTCGGTGCTGGCGGGCGCCGGGCGGGCGGTGGACGGGCTTTCGGGCAGCACCCAGGCGGGGGTGACCTTCGTCTTCGGCTTCCTGGCCGGCGGCGCCGGCCAGCCCTATGCGGTGACCAACCCCGGCGGGCTTTTCGTCTTCGCCTTCCGCGTCCTGCCGGTGATCCTGGTAATCTGCGCGCTCTCGGCGCTGCTCTGGCACTGGCGGATCCTGAAATGGATCACCCAGGCGTTCGGGCTGATCTTCCAGAAGACCATGGGCCTTCGCGGGCCGCCGGCGCTGGCGGTCGCCGCCACCGTCTTCATGGGCCAGGTCGAGGGGCCGATCTTCATCCGCAGCTACCTGGCCTCGCTTTCGCGCTCGGAGCTCTTCATGCTCTTGGCGGTGGGCATGAGCTGCGTCTCCGGCTCGACCATGGTCGCCTATGCCACGATCCTGAAGAACGTGCTGCCGAACGCCGCCGCCCATGTGCTCACCGCGTCGATCATCTCCGCGCCGGCGGGCGTCCTGCTGGCGCGCGTCCTGGTCCCCCGCGATCCGCTCACCGAGCGGCCGGGCGAGGGCGACGCCGGCGCCGACAAAGTCTACGAGAGCTCCGTCGACGCCCTGATCAAGGGCACCGGCGATGGCCTGCAGATCGTGCTCAATGTCGGCGCAACGCTGATCGTGTTCGTGGCCCTGGTGGCGATGGTCAACGGGCTCCTCGGCCTCCTGGCCCCCATCGGCGGCGCGCCTCCCAGCGTCGAGCGCGGCCTTGGCGTGATCTTCGCCCCGCTGGCCTGGTGCCTGGGCATCGACTGGAAGGAAGCGCCCATCGCCGGCTCGCTCCTGGGGGTCAAGCTTGTGCTGACCGAGTTCACCGCCTTCATCGACCTTTCCAAGCTGGGGCCGGCGGTCATCTCCGAGCGCACGCGGGTGATCATGACCTACGCCCTCTGCGGCTTCGCCAACATCGCCTCGGTGGGGATCAACGTCGCCGGCTATTCGGTGCTGGTCCCTGAACGGCGCAAGGAGGTGATGGGCATGGTCTGGAAGGCGATGATGGCCGGCTTCCTGGCCACTTGCATGACCGCCTCGGTGGTGGGCGCTATGCCCGCCCAACTCTTCGCCCGCTAGGACCCCGCCATGAAGCTCTATGACAGCCGCCGCGCCCCCAACCCCCGCCGGGTCCGCTGGTTCCTGGCCGAGAAGGGGGTGGACGACATCGAGATCGTCGACGTCGACCTCTTCGGCGGCGCGCACAAGACCGCCGAGTACCTGGCCCGCGCCGGCGTTGCCAACGTCCCGGCGCTGACCATGGACGACGGCACCACCATCACCGAATCCCTCGCCGTCTGCCGCTACCTGGAGAGCCTCTATCCCGAGCCCAACCTCTTCGGCCGCGACGCCAAGGAGACGGCCGTCATCGAGATGTGGACGCGGCGCGCCGAGCTGATGGTGGCCATGCCGCTGATGCTGGCGGTGCGCCACGGCCACCCGGCGCTGGCGGCGCTGGAGGCCCAGGATCCGCAGGTGGGCGCGCGCAATCGCGAAGGCGCCGAGCGGGCGATGCGGCTCTTCGAGCGGCGCCTGGGCGAGAGCCCGTGGATCGCCGGCGATCGGATCACCATCGCCGACGGCGTGCTCTTCATCGGCATGGACTTCGCCCGGATGGTGAAATTCGCGGTGCCCGAGGAGATGACCAACCTCACCCGGTGGCTCAGCGCGATGCGTGCACGGCCCTCGGCGAGCGCCGGGACGTGAGCGGTGTGAAGGCCGCCGTTCTCGCCATCGCCCTCAGCCTCGCCCCGCTCGTCGCACTCGCCGACGATCTCACCGTCGTCGGACCGACCGGCAAGACGGTGACCCTGACGCCCGCCGATCTCGCGAACCTGCCGCGCGCCAGCGCCAGCCTGCACGAGGGAGACAAGACCATCGCCTACGAGGGCGTGGTGCTCTCGGCGATCCTGCGCGAGGGCGGAACGCCCGTTGGCCCCATGGCCCACGGAAAGCCGATGAAGGACTTCGTGGTGGTGACCAGCAAGGACGGCTACGGCGCGACGCTCTCGCTGGCCGAGACCGACCCGGAGTTCCGCACCGGCCAGGTGATCCTGGCCGACACCATGGCCGGCGCGCCGCTGGATGCGCGCCAGGGGCCCTACCGCTTGATCGTCGGCGATGACCTCAAGCCCTGGCGCGCCGTGCGCATGGTTCAGCGGATCGAGGTGAAGAGCGCGCCCTAGAGCAGATCGGCTCGGACTGAGTCAGCCTGAACCATCAATCTTGCCCTGAATCATAGAGTCAGCGCCCGCTCTGACGCGGCTGATCCTACGCTAGTAGCCCTTAGGTCCGGCGACGCTCACGCCGATCGGGCCCTTGCGGGTGTTGTGGTGGCGCACCGGGACTCCGACCGGCGGATGGTGACGCCTGACCGGCACGCCTCTGACGACGTGGCCCTTGTGCGGCGGCGGCTTGACGCCCACCGGGTCCGAGCCAGCCAGGGCCGAGGCCCCGATCAGACAGAGGCCGCCCGCCAGCGCGAGCGATAGGCGAAGAGCTTTCACGGCAATCCTCCAGGTGAGCTTGAACGAGCGCAACGTCACTGACGCTAAGCCAGTTTGGCGCTTTCGTCGGTTGTCGGCAATCGCGGCGCCAGCGACGCCACGCCGCCCTCCGCGATCAGCTCCAGCGAACGGATGCGGCTTGCGAGCGTCGGGCCGGCGCTCATGACGAAGAGTTCGTCGCAGGCGGTGTGGGCGAGTTTCTCCGCCAGCATTGCGCGCACCTGCGCCCCATCGCCCCGGATCCGGCGCACGAACCGTTCGGCTTCCTCGGAGTGGAAGCCCGGCGGGCGCGGCGGACGCGGCGTCAGCGCCGCCAGGCGGTCAGCCTCCTCGGCGGTGTCTGCGGCGAGCGCAATGGTGGCGATTCCCGCGCACGGCGCCTGGCGATAGGCTGACGGCTGGAACGCGGCGCGGTAGGCCGCCACCGACGGCGCGCCGTCGGTCTTGGCGATGAACTCGGCGAACACCATGCCCACCCCCGCCATCCCCGCGAACCTGGCGCTGTCCGCGGACGAGCAGAGCAGGAAGAGGTCCGGGTGCGAGGGGCCGCTGGGATTGGCCTTCACCTGGGAAAAGGGGTGGCCGGCCGGAAACGGCTCGACGCCGGACGCGTCTAGCAACCAGGCGCTGAGGAGCGCGAAGTATTGCGGGAACACCTCCGAGGACGCCGATCCCAGCGCCCGGCCGGTGATCGCATCGGCGCCCAGCGCGCGGCCGAGCCCCAAGTCGATCCGCCCTGGCGCCAGGGCCTCCAGCTCCATGAACGCCTCGGCCACCTTCAGCGGCGAGTAGTTGGGCAGCATCACCCCGCCCGAGCCCAGGCGGATCGTGCTCGTCACCTGGGTGAGGGCGGCGAGCAAGACCTCCGGCGAGGCGCTGGAAAGGCGCGAGATCGAGTGGTGCTCGGCCACCCAGAACCGGCGATAGCCCAGCCGCTCGGCCGCCCTGGCCACCTCCAGGGTCTCGCGAACGCCCTGCGCCTGGGTTCCCTCGAGCGGCGCGGGCGAAAGATCGAGGACCGAAAGCGGCAGCATGGGGTGGCGACTATCGCATCCGCCGCGCGGGCGCCACCAAAGCTCGGGTAAGCGGGCTCAGGCGCTCTTGCGCTGGAAGAGCCGGTTCAGCTCCAGCGAATGCGGATTCCCCTGCGGCTGGTACGAATAGAGCAGCGCGCGACGGTCGCCGGCGGTGCGGTTGGGAAGCGAGCGGTGCACCAGGAAGGTGCCGAAGTAGGCCACCGTCCCGGCCGGAACCTCCAGCGGCTGCAGCCGGCCAAGATCGAAGGCGGCCATGTCCATCTCCAGGCTGCCAAAGCCGTCGGCGTCGGTCCGCTGCGGCCACTTGCCCGCCTTGTGGGTGCCAGGCGCCACCTCCAGGCAGCCGTTCTGGGTCGTCGCGTCGTCCAGGAACACCATCGCGGTGGCGACGCGGCTGGCCACCGGCGACAGCGACTCCCAGTACGGGAAGTCCTGGTGCAGCACGATCGGCCCGCCGTGATGGCCGCGCTTCACGTTCAGCTTCTCGGTGAACAGGATCAGCTCCTCCTCGCCCACCACCGCCTTGCACGGGTCCACCAGCCGCGGGTCGAGGCCCCAGGCTTCCAGCGGCTTGGAGATATGGGCGAAGGGCTCGACGCCCTGGACCACGTCCGGCGCGCCCGGCTCCCACTTCACCACCGTCGCCGCCTCGCGCTGGATCTCGAACATGTAGCTGCCGACCACGTGCTTGGTGACCCGCTTGGCCGCTTCCAGGTCGCGGATCAGGGCCTCGCAGTCGGCGGCGATGGCGGCCACTTCGGCCGGGCTGAAGACGCCCTGGCGGACCACGAGCCCATCGACATCCAGCCGCCGCCGCTCGGCCGCGTCGAGGTCGAAGTTGGGCGATTTCCTGAGCATCGGGCAGTCCCATCGAACGGCGGCATTGAAATGCCAGCATGTCCCGAACCAGCCGCGTTCGCAATCCCGACGCGCGCGATCGCGGCCTCTGACATGTCAGCCGCCCTGCTTGCTCCGGACCTTCTTGACGATGGAGGAGAAGTTGAGGAGCGGGCGACCGCCGCTGGTCACCAGGCCTCGGATGAACACCATCGAGCCGCCGGCGCGCACCACCTCGCCGCGCGCCTCGATCAGCTCGCCTGCCTGAGCGCCGTCGACGAACTCCACGTTCATCGAGGCGGTCACCGAACCCGTTCCAGCCAGCGCCTCGTGAGCGATGCAGAAGAGCGCGTAGTCGGCGAAGGTCATCAGGCAGCCGCCATGCATGTTTCCGCCGCCGTTCATGTGCTTCCGCTCGGCCCGGAAGGCGCAGACCACCTGGCCATCGGCCTCCTGGCGGCAGAAGAACGGCCCGGTCAGGTCCTCGAACGGCTCCTCGCCATAGGTGCTCCAGCCGGCCCATTCGCCCGTCGTGACCGGCTTCAACGCCCAGGGCGTCTGCGCCTCGCTGCCGTCCATCACCGCCCTCAACCGTTTGCCGCCGGGCCAGCGGCCCACTAGGCTGGACGCTTAGCGGCCAACGGAGGGATCATGCAAGGACGCGCCATCAATCGCGTGACGGGCCATACCGGGGCCCGCCAGCAGGCCCGGACCTAAGCCATGGCCCTCGACGTCGAGACTCGCGACCAGCTGATCGACACCGTCCGCCGGTTCGTCGCCGAGCGGCTGCGGCCGCTCGAAGCCAAGGTGGCCGAGGAGGACGCGGTGCCCGAGGACGTGCTGGCGGAGATGCGCGAGCTCGGCCTCTATGGCCTGTCGATCCCCGAGGAATATGGCGGGCTCGATCTTTCCATGGAGGACGAGTGCCTGGTGGCCGTGGAACTGGGCCGCACCAGCCCGGCGTTCCGCTCGGCGTTCGGCACCAACGTCGGCATCGGCAGCCAGGGTCTGGTGATGTTCGGCACGCCCGAGCAGAAGGCCAAATGGCTGCCGGGCATCGCGTCGGGCGAAATCGTCACCTCCTTCGCCCTCACCGAACCGGAGGCCGGTTCCGACAGCGCCGCGGTGCAGACCAGAGCGACGCTGGACGGCGACGCCTATGTGCTGAACGGGATGAAGCGGTTCATCACCAACGCCAACAAGGCCAGCCTCTTCACCGTCATGACCCGGTCGGACCCGGCGAAGAAGGGCGCCGCCGGCGTCACCGCCTTCCTGGTCCCGCGGGACTCGCCAGGCCTGTCGATCGGCAAGCCCGAGAAGAAGATGGGCCAGCACGGCGCCCACATCTGCGACGTGATCTTCGAAGACGTCCGGGCGCCCATCGAAAATCGTCTGGGTGCGGAGGGTGAAGGCTTCAAGGTGGCCATGCAGGTGCTGGATCGCGGCCGCCTGCACATCTCCGCCGTCTGCGTCGGCGTCGCTGAGCGGCTGATCGCCGACTGCGTCGCCTACGCCGCCGAGCGCAAGCAGTTCGGCCAGCCGATCGCCGGCTTCCAGCTGATCCAGGGAATGATCGCCGATTCCAAGACCGAGGCGATGGCCGCCCGCGCGCTCACCCTGGAGACCGCCCGCAAGCGAGACGCCGGCGAGGGCGTCACCCTGGAGGCCGCCGCCGCCAAGTACTTCGCCTCCGAGATGGTCGGCCGCGTCGCTGACCGGGCGGTGCAGATCTTCGGCGGCGCCGGCTACGTCGCCGATCACGGCATCGAGCGGCTCTATCGCGACGTCCGCATCTTCCGCATCTACGAAGGCACCAGCCAGATCCAGCAGGTGGTGATCGCGCGGGAAACGATGAAGCGCGGCGGCTAGCTCAGCGCTTCAGAATTGTCCGTGCAGCCGCATTCCGACGACTTCGGCCGGGCCGCGATCACGATTGTAGGCGGGGTTGACGATCGTCTGGCTGTCCAGCGTCAGGTGGACTGCTTTGACGATGGCCAGGCTGTAGTAGGCCTCGACGGTGATTTCGGCGCCGGGGTGGGGCAGGCGGCCATCGCCTACGAGGATGCCGAGGCCGCCGGCGTTCAGATAGGCCTCGTGGGCTTTCGAGATACCGTTGACCACCAAGGCCACCGCCACGGTGTCGTCCTTGCGGCGCCACTTGTCGCCGCTGATCGAGACGCCGCCGGCCACGGTCTCGTCGATGTCGGTGTATTCGTACGACTCGTACTGGCCCTGGTCCCAGCCCGCGCGCAGAAAGAGGCCGGCGTCATCGCTGACCGGCTGCTCGATGTTGAGCGAGATCCCCAGGCGCGTGCGGTAATGGCGCACCCGGGCGGTGTCTGGCGTGGTCTCGGTGAGCTGGGCCAGCCGCACGGCATCGTCGAACCGGCCCATCTCGCCGCGCGTGGCGAAGCCCAGGATCTTGATCTTGCCTTCGCGGCCGAACCAGCTCTGACGCCGCTCCAGTTCGACATCGCCCTGGAACTGGCGAAGGCCGGTGGTGAGCGTCGGGCTGTTGGGAACGTTGGAGAGATCCATCACTCCGCCTCGCAGCGTCCAGTCGCCCTGGCGCCACTCCACCACCGCGCCGGCCGAGAACCCCCAGGCGTCGGCGGCGTAGTCGAAGCTGCCGGTGTCGATCAGCGCCCAGTTGAGGAAGTCGTTGCGAGGGTCGTGGGCGTACCGGTTATCATCCATCACATCGCCCAGGCCGAACTTGCCTACGGTGACGACGATGCGGTTTTTGGTGGTCTTGCCGCCGAACTCGAACATGTCCGGATCGACCTCATCCTCGCCGCCGCCGAGCTCGAATGTCTGCTGCAGGAAGAACCGCTGGGGCCGATAGTAGGGCGAGTGGTGGCCAACCTTGGCGCCTTCGCCGTTGACAAAGCCGGCCGCGCCCAGCGTGTTGCTAGGGGCGAAGCCCTGATCCATGTCCATATCGAGCCACGCCTGCGCCCCCTTCCAGGGACGCACGCCCAGAAACAGCGAGGCGTCAACGGTGTTGCTGAGCTCGGCCGCGCCATGCAGGCTGTTGGTCCCTTGGTAAGGCGATTTCAGCGCCGGGTGATACTGCAGGACGTCTGTAGCTTGCATATGGACCGCCCATCGTCGGTCGGACGTGGCCGCGCTCGGCGTGGAATCGTTGGTCGCGGCGGGTGGGTCTGCCAGAGCCGCCAGCGGCGCTGAGCAAGCCGTCAGGGCCAGGACGGCGTTTCCCAGCGATCGCGGGAGGCGGCAGGTCATAGGACGGACTTATTCCCTGCGGCCGACACGCTTGTGAAGCTTGAATCTCGGCGGTGGCGAACGCGCCCTACGAAACCCCGGTCTCGATCGCCAGACGAACCAGGTCGGCCGTCCGAGCGACGCCGAGCTTCGACTTGATCAGGGTGCAGGTGTTGGCGACCGTCTTGTAGCCGACGCCCAGCGCCGCGGAGATCTCCGCCAGGCTCGATCCGGCCGCCAGCAGGCGCATGATTTCCAGCTCGCGGGGACTGAGCGCATCCAGGCTCTCGCCGCCGGCGCCGAGCGCTAGGGCCTGGGCGATCTCGGCTTCGACATAGCGCCCGCCGCCGGCCACCTTGCGCACGGCGGTTAGCAGTTCGTCCGGCGCGGCGTTCTTGCTGACGTAGCCCTGAGCGCCGGCCTCCAGCGCGCGTCGGGCGTAGAGCGGCTCGGCGTGCATGGAGAGCACCAGCACCTTGGCCGCGCCCGCCTGGATGAGCCGGCGCAACAGCTCGAGCCCGCCAAGGCCCGGCAGGTTGAGGTCCAGGATCACCAGCTCAGGCCTCAGGCTGCGGGTCAGGCCGAGCGCATCGCGGCCGTTCGCCGCCTGGCTCACCTGATGCTCGCCCTCGGCGATCAAGAGCCGCGCCAGGCCATCGCGGACGATGGCGTGGTCATCGACGATCAGGACCTTCACGCCGCCTCGTCCGCGGCGTCGGCCGCCAGCGGCATCACCGCCGCTACGCGCCAGCCGCCGCTCGCCGCCGGCCCGGCGTCCAGGCGTCCGCCCGCCTCGGCCACCCGCTCGGCCATGCCGGTAAGGCCATAGCCCCGCGCACCGCCAGCGCCGGCCGGCGCGCCGTCGTTGATCACTTCGACCCGGAGCTCGGCGAGCGTCCGCGCCACGGTGACGGAGATGAGCGTCGGCGCACCGTGGCGGACGGCGTTGCTGAGGCTCTCCTGCGCCAGGCGATAGACGGTCTCCTGCAGTGACTCTGAGATGCCGGCTTCGTCCGTGGGCAGATGGGTCTCGAAGCGCACCTCCGGGCGCCGCGCGCGCCAGAACTCGGTGAGGTCGAGGATCGCCGCCGAGAGCCCCAGCTCCACCAGCCGGGTGGGGCGAAGCCGGCCCAGGATGTCGCGCACCAGGCGCTGCATGTGGGCGATGGCGGTCTGGATCGAGCGGATCTGGGTCAGCGCCGGTTCGGCGCGGCCGGCGGCGATCAGGCCGGCGGCCATGGTCGCATCGACATTGGCGGCGAACAGCTGAGGCCCGATCTCGTCGTGCAGGTCGCGGGCGATGTCGGCGCGCTCCTCGTCCTGCAGGGTCAGGATCTGTTCCTCCAGCGCCCGGTTGTGGGCGCGCATGGCGGCGAGGCGCCCGGCCATCTCGTTCACCCCGCGGCCCAGACGGACCAGCTCCGGCGGGCCCTGCTCGGGCGCCTGGGCGCCGTAGTCGCCGGCGCCGATCCTGGGCAACACCTCGCCCACGCTCTGCAACGGCCGAAGCGCGCGGCCCACGACGACGAAGACCAGGGCCGCGCCGCCCAGGCAGGAGATCGCCAGCACCAGGTCCAGGTCGACGAACTCGGCCCAGACCGCGGCCATGTCGTCTGCGTAGATGGGCCGCAGCTCCACCGAGAGGCCGCCCGGCGTCGGCGCCGCCAGGCGCACGGGCGCGATCTCCTCGCGCAGGATCGCCGCGAACCAGGCGGGCGGCGAAGTGGCGGGCGCCGGCCGCGAGGCGGCGAGCACCTGTCCGCCGGGCCCGACAAGCAGCGCCTGGAGGTGCCGGTTGCCATCGAAGGTGGCGATCAGGTCGCGCAACTCCCGCGCCGGCCGGTCGGCGTGGGCCAGACCCGCGAAGTCCCGGGTCACCGCCAGCTCCCCGCTCGCCTGGGCGCTGGTCAGCTCTTCCCGCAGCCATTGACGCGCGTGCCAGCCGGCCAGCGCCAGCCCCAGGACCGAGCCCAGCACCAGCACCAGGGCGATGGCGGCGACGATGCGAAACCGCAGCGACATGGCGCTTTTCCTGTACCCGGCCGGCCCCGCCGCCAAGGGGAAAAGCCAAATCGGGAAAAAGTCCCGCCGCCATTGGGAATCGCCGCCATGGGCTTGGGCGGCCGGCCAGGCCTATCCCCTTCGCACCTGCGAGAGGAACTGGATGGCGCGGCGATTCTTCGAGCGCTCAAGGCTGGCGAGTGTTCCACTGATGGCGGCGCTGCTGGCGCCGGCGTCCGCGCTGGCCGCCGATGCTTCGCCAGGTCCGGCGACGACGGCCGCCGACGTGGTGGTCACCGCCCGCAAGCTCGACGCGGCGCGCGACACGGTCGAGCCCAGCCTCGGCGCTTCCACCTATACCGTCACCAGCGAGAATATCGAGAAGCTCCCGGGCGGCGACAATGTCAGCCTCAGCCAGGTGATCCTGCAGATGCCCGGCGTCTCGCAGGACAGCTTCGGCCAGCTGCACGTCCGCGACGACCACGCCAACCTGCAGTACCGGCTGAACAACGTCATTATCCCCGAGGGCCTTTCGGTGTTCGGCCAGGTGCTGAGTCCGCGCCTGATCGGCGATGTCCAGCTGATCACCGGTGCCGTGCCGGCCCAGTACGGCCTGCGCACCGCCGCCATCCTCAACATCACCACCAAGACCGGCCAATACCGGAACGGCGGGACCGCCTCGATCTATGGCGGCAGCCACGGCGAGATCGAGCCCAGCATCGAGTACAGCGGCTCGTCCGGCGGGACGAACGTCTTCGTTTCCGCGAGCTACCTTGGAAGCAACCTGGGGATCGAGTCGCCGGACGGGAGCGGCGATCCCCTGCACGACCACACCGACCAGATCCAGGGCTTCGGCTACCTGGAGCACATCATCGACATGCAGAGCCGCCTCTCGCTAATCCTGGGGACGTCGGACGAGAGTTTCCAGATCCCGGACAGCCGGGGCTTGAACGCCGTCACCGACGGCTTTGGGGTCAAGCACGGCCTGCCGCCCTTGGTGGTGGACGGGGTCTCGAACTTCCCCAGCGAGCAGCTGAACGCCAGCCAGCGCGAGAACACCCAGTTCGCGATCCTCAGCTACCAGCACACCACCGACAAGTTCACCCTCCAGGCCTCGGCCTTCGCGCGCTACTCGACGCTCACCTATCATCCCGACTTTCTGGGCGAACTGCTCTTCAGCGGCATCGCCCAGTATGCGGCGAAGACCGACCTGGCCGGCGGCCTGCAGGTGGAAGGCGTCTACGATCTCACCGCGCAGCACACCCTGCGCGCCGGCGCGGTCGTCTCGGTCGATCGAGCCACCAGCTACACCAACTCCGCGGTGCTGGCCGAGCTGGGGACGGACGGAATGGGCAAGCCCATCTACGCGACCACGCCCAGCTTCATCCTCGATAGTTCCGCCAAGAGCCAGCTCGAGGCCAGCGTCTATGTCGAGGACGAGTGGAAACCGATCGACGCCCTGACCGTGAACTTCGGCCTGCGCTTCGACCAGGTGAACGCCTATCGCAACGAAAACGTCCTGAGCCCGCGGCTCAATCTCGTCTGGACGCCGCTCGAGGGGACGACGCTGCACGCCGGCTACGCCCGCTACTACACACCGCCGCCCTTCGAGCTGGTGGCGGCCCAGAGCGTCGCGGCGTTCAACGCCACGACCGCCCAGCCGGCGGTGACCCAGGACGACGCGCCGCGCGGCGAGACCGACAACTACTATGACGTGGGCGCGCAGCAGAAATTCAGGGGCTTCACCCTGGGCGTCGATGGCTACTGGCGCGATGCGAAGAACCTGATCGACGAGGGCCAGTTCGGCGCCCCGATCATCCTCACGCCCTTCAACTATCAGGTGGGAAAAATCCGCGGGGTCGAGCTCTCAGCCACCTACGATCACGGCCCGTTCAGCGCCTGGGCCAACGTCGCCTACGAAACCGCCAAGGGCCAGCACATCATTTCCAGCCAGTTCAACTTCACTCAGGCTGAGCTCGACTACATCACCAGCAACTTCATCTACCTCGACCACGATCAGACCCTGACCGCGTCCGGCGGCGCGTCCTATCAATGGGGACCGCTCAAGCTGGCGACCGACTTCATCTACGGCAGTGGACTTCGCCGCACGCCCCTCGGGGCGCCGCCCAACAGCGGCCATGTGCCCGGCTACTGGCAGGTGAATCTCAACTCGACCTATGAGTTCCCCACCGGCGGCGACAAACCGCTCAGCCTGCGCTTCGACGTGATCAACCTCTTCGACGAGCAATACGAGATCCGCGACGGCACCGGCGTCGGGGTTGGGGCGCCGCAATGGGGGCCGCGGCGCGGGTTCTTCGTGGGCCTCGAAAAAACCTTCTGAACCGTGTTCGTATCTTTAAAAAACTGAGCTAGAGGTGGCGCTCCCTTTTCCTGGAGACCTCCCATGATCCTCTACGGCTCTTCCTTCTCCCCCTTCGTCCGCAAGACCATGGCCTATGCCGCCGAGAAGGGTCTCGCGCTGGAGATCAAGGCCGTTGGCCTGCAGGATCCCAGCCCGGAGTTCCGCGCCGCCAGCCCGTTCGGCAAGATGCCGGGCTTTCGTGACGACGACTTCCTGATCAGCGATTCCACGGCGATCATCACCTACCTGGAGGCCAAGCATCCGACGCCGCCGCTGATCCCCGCCGAGCCCAGGAGCCGGGCGCGGACCATCTGGTACGAGGAATTCGCCGACACCATCCTGATCGCCTGCATGGGCAAGCTGTTCTTCAACCGCTTCGTCATGCCGCGCTTCCTGGGTCAGCCGGGCGACGAGGCCGTCGCCGAGGCCGCCGAGCGGGACGAGCTGCCGCCTATCCTGCAGTACCTGGAGGGCGTCATCCCGGAGTCCGGCTTCCTGGTGGACGACCGCCTGACCCTCGCCGACCTGGCCGTGGCCAGCCCCTTCGTCAATCTGGCCCACGTCGGCATCGAGCCGGAGCCGAAGCTGCTGCCGAAGACGGCCGCCTTCGTCGAGGCCATCCTCGCGCGCCCCAGCTTCGCCCCCATCGTCGCCCAGGAAAAGGCGTTCGCCAACCGGTAGCCCGATCCTCCCTCCCCCTCGTGGGGAGGGACAGACCGCGCAGCGGTCAGGGTGGGGGAGTCTGATGACGCGCGCCGTCGCTCGACGCAGATCGTTGTCGCCGCAGACACCCCCCCCCGGCCTCGCCTCCTTAGGGCCACCACACCCATATGTGGTCGGAGGGTATATAATCTCACCCCAGTCCCGCGAGAC
>JBIOEF010000090.1:0-13067 GCA_044445785.1 Caulobacterales bacterium | reverse complement strand
GGCCTGGGCGAGCTCGAACACGAAGTCGTCGGGCGTGTCGGCCGCCTCGGCGATCTCCTGGGCGATCACGCCGATCTCCTGGGCCAGGTCGGCCGCGGCCAGCGTCGGCCGCAGCATCAGGTCGGCCACCACCTCCAGGCCGAGCCGCAGCCCGCCGGCGAGGCCGCGCACCTGGAAGCTGGTGCGCTCATAGCCGGTGGCGGCGTTGATCGAGCCGCCCCGCGACTCCACCGCCTCGACGATCTCGCGGGCCGACCGGGCGCCGGCGCCCTTGAACACCATGTGCTCCAAGAGGTGCGACCAGCCGGCGCGCGCCTCGTCCTCCAGCCGCGCCCCACGCCCGGCCGCCACCGACAGCGCCAGCGTCTCGAAACCGGGGACCGGATCGGCGATCACCCGCACGCCGTTGGCGAGGGTGTGGACGCTCATCGCCGTGCGAAGTCGCGCACGAACGCCTTGGCCGCCTCGGCGTCGGCGGCGATGGTCTGGAATCGCTCGGGCTTGCCGGCCAGGCGATCGGCGCCGGCGGGCGAGGCGGGCGCGACGCCGGCGGCCGCCTGCACCGTCTCCGGAAACTTGGCGGGATGGGCGGTGGCGAGCGCCACCATCGGCGTCGTCAGCTCCGCCGGACCCACCCGCGCGGCGGCCGCCAGGCCCACCGCCGTATGCGGATCCACCAGCTCGCCGGTTTCGTTCAGCGTCGCCAGGATGGTGCGACGCGTTTCGGCCTCGCTGACGCTGACGGCGCGGATCAGGGCGCGCATGGCCGCAAGGCCCCGGGGCGGAATGTCGATCACGCCCTGGGCGGCGAAGGCGCGGAAGGCCCTGGCCGTCTCCACCGCGTCGCGCTCGGAGGCCTCGAAGTAGAGGCGCTCGAAATTGGAGGCGACCTGGATGTCCATGGCCGGGCTCTGCGTCGCCTGCACCTTGCCGCTGGCGTAGCGGCCATCGGCGAGGGCGCGGCTGAGGATGTCGTTGGCGTTGACCGCGGCGATGATCCGCTCCACCGGCAGGCCCATCTGCGCGGCGGCGAAGCCGGCGAAGGCGTCGCCGAAATTTCCCGTCGGGACAGCGAAGGCGACCTTGCGGTGCGGCGCGCCCAGCGCCACGGCGGCGGTGAAGTAATAGACGATCTGGGCGGCGATCCTGGCCCAGTTGATCGAGTTGACGCCGGAGAGGTCGACGCCCTGGGCGAACTGCGCATCCTGGAACATCGCCTTCAGCATCGCCTGACAGTCGTCGAAGGTCCCGTCCACCGCCAGGCAGGCGACATTGGCCTCGGTGGCGGTGGTCATGTAGCGGCGCTGGACCTCGGAGATCCGCCCGTTCGGGAAGAGCGCGACGATCCGGATGTTCGAGCGGCCGCGGAAGGCCTCCACAGCGGCGCCGCCGGTGTCGCCGGAGGTGGCGCAGACGATGGTCAGGGTCCGCCGCTGCTGGCTGAGGATGTGGTCGTAGAGCCGCGCCAGCAGCTGCATGGCCACGTCCTTGAACGCCAGCGTCGGGCCGTGGAACAGCTCCAGTAGGAACCGGCCGGGCGCCAGCTGCTTCAGCGGCGTCACCGCGGTGTGGTTGAAGGCGCCATAGGCGTCGGCGCACAGCTCCTCGATGACGTCCTTCGCGATCGTCCCGCCGGCGAAGCGGCCCAGGATCGCGGCGGCGACCTCGGCGTAGGGGCGACCGGCGAAGGCGGCGATCTCGGCGGCGGTCAGGGTCGGCCAAGCCTGCGGCACATAGAGGCCGCCGTCGGGCGCCAGGCCCGCGAGCACCGCTTCCAGAAAATTGACCGCCGGAGCTTCGCCCCGCGTGGAGATGTAGTTCATTTTGCGGGGTGGACCCTGCGCCAGAGCATGGCCGCATAGACGCAGGCGAGCACCCCGGCAAGGCCGAACCAGGTCGGCGCGTAGAGCCCGACGTACTCGAGGTTGGCCGGCGCCTGGCCAGCGTAGGGCGCGGGCGTGACCCCCGGAACCGGCGGCGTCTCGCGCTCGACCACCAGCAGAGAGGGGGCCGGATGGGCGGCGCCGAGCGGGGCCAGCCGCGTCTTGGCCCACAACACGCCGACGACGCGGCGGGGCGCCGGCAGCGGCGCCTGCGCCGTGCTGGTGGACCCACGGCTGGCGTCCAGGTGACCGCGGTCGATCTGGATCGCGTCGAACGGCGTCCCGTCCAGCCGACAGAGCGAAAGGGGGCGCTGAATCCACTCGCCCTGATCGCTGCTCATCAGGAATTTGGTGGGGAGCGGCGGCCCGTCGATGCAGTCGGCGGTCACGCGGGTGTAGGCGACGTCCTGGCCCGCCGCGGCCTTCGAGAGCACCGGGCCGATCGGCTGGGCCGGCGCGGCTCGGAGTGTCGCGATCCTGGCGAGTTGGACCTCCTTCCACTGGGCGCGCTGCAACTGCCAGACGCCAAGGCCGGTCAGGATGGCCAGCGCGACGGCTGTGACGAGGGTGAGGACGATCGGGAAGCGCCGGGCCTCAGACGTCATCCCGCCCGGCTTCCGAGGCCTGGTTGGCGAACTGGGAGGCCAGCATCAGGCCCTTCAGCGGCCGCAGCAGCACCAGGCAGAGGATCGCGGCGACCGGCAGCCAGATGACCAGCTCCAGCCAGACCGGCGGACGCAGGCCGACCTCGGTGATCAAGACCCCGAAGGCGGCGATGAAACCGGCGATCAGGATCACGAACACCGCCGGCCCGTCGCCGCTGTCGGCCTTGGCCAGGTCGAAGCCGCAGGCCTCGCATCGGGGCGCAACCTTCAGGAAACCATCGAAGAGAGGGCCCTCGCCGCAGTTGGGGCAGCGGCCGGCGAGGCCGGCCAGGAGTGGGTTCGGGCCGGTGCGCCCGCTCAACGCCATCCCACGCCGAAGATGAAATAGAGGAAGGTGAAGAGGAACAGCCAGACCACGTCGACGAAGTGCCAATACCAGGCCGCGGCCTCGAAGCCGAAGTGCTTGGTGGGCGAAAAGCCGCCCCGCATCAGCCGCATCAGGCAGACGCTGAGGAAGATCGTGCCGATGATCACGTGGAAGCCGTGGAAGCCGGTGGCCATGAAGAAAGCCGATCCATAGAGCCCGGAGTTGGCCGCCTCGGTGGAGTAGAACAGGTGATCCACCAGGATGTGGTGGTACTCGAACGCCTGGATCGAGGTGAACAGGATGCCCAGGACGATGGTGAGGAAGAGACCGATCTTGGCGCTGCGCCGATCGTTCATCTGCAGCGCGTGGTGGGCCCAGGTGACCGTGGTGCCTGAGAGCAGCAGCGTCAGGGTGTTGACCAGCGGCAACTCGAACGGCGGCACCGCCTCGACCCCCTTGGGCGGCCAGGTGGCCCAGGCCTGAGCCACCTCGTCCACCGGCGAGAGCGTCCGGTGATGATGGAAGAGCGCCATCTCGAAGAAGATCCAGAACCAGGCGACGAAGAACATCACTTCGGAGGCGATGAACAGGATCATCCCGTAGCGCAGGCCGATGGAAACCACCGGCGTGTGGTCGCCCTGGTTGGCCTCCTTCACCACGTCCATCCACCAGCAGATCATGGTCAGGATGACGAGGGCGAAACCCAGCAGCACCATCCACGAGGTGTGCTTGGGAAAGCCGAACAGGCCCTTCATCCACATGACCCCGCCCATGGTCAGAGCCAGGGCCGCCACCGAACCGACCAGCGGCCAGGGGCTGGGGTTCACCAGGTGGTAGTCGTGCTTGACGCCTTCGTGAGCCATCGGTCGGTTCGTAGCCTTCTCTGAAATAGTCCAGACCGCTCCGACGGCGGCCGCCCCTCAGAAGTCAGTTGGTGGTGCTATAGCCTTGCGCCGCGCTCGTCGCCAAGGGTTTGGCTGGGTAGAATGTATAGGAGAGGGTGATCTGACTGATCCCCTTGCTGTCGTCGTCCAGGCCAAAGCGCTGATCGACGTAGTAGACGACCGGGAACTCCACGGTCTTGCCGGGCTGGATTGTCTGGTTCTTGAAGCAGAAGCACTCGAGCTTGGAGAAGTAGGCGCCGGCGCTCTCGGGTGCGACGTTATAGACCGCCCGGCCGGTCAGCGGCTGGTCGGAGGTATTGGTCACGCGGAAGAAGGCCAGCTTGCTTTCGCCCACGCGCGCCACCTGGCTGGGCTGGTCGGGCGTGAACCGCCAGGCCAGGCCCCGCACATTGGTGTCGAAGCTGACCACCACCGTGCGGTTCGAGACCACGTTGGAGACGTGGGTCACGCGCCGCACCGTGCCGTTGAAGCCGGTGGCCTGGCAGAACGCGCGATAGAGCGGAACGGAAGCGAAGGCCGCGCCGACCATGACGACGAACACCGCGCCGCAGAGCGCGGCCAGGCGGGCGTTCTTCGCCTGCGTCGTCCTAGAACCCGTGGGCTGTGACATTGCCGCCGATCCGGGTGATGGTGACGATGAACACCAGCACCACAAATGCGAAGAGCCCGAGCGCCAGGACGATGTTGCGAGCGCTGCGCGCCTTCTTGGCCGCCGCGCTCTCGTCGTTGGGATCGCTCATCGAAAAAGCGCCAGCGGCTGGGCGCCCAGCAGATGCTCGCCCAGCAGGGCGGCGAAAAGGACGAAAAGGTAGAAGATCGAGAAGGCGAAGAGCCGGCGCGCCGCTAGAACCTCCCTCCCCCTCGTGGGGAGGGACGACTGCGAAGCAGCGAGGGTGGGGGAGTCTGGATCATCCCGGGCGTCTGCAGAACCCTCCGACATCCCCACCCTGCGACGCTTCGCGCCGCTGTCCCTCCCCACGAGGGGGAGGGAGGCGAGGCGGATCGCCAGGGCCAGGAACGCCGCTCCGCCCAGCGCCGCGGCGCCGAGGTAGGCCAGGCCGCCCAGGCCCGTGAACGCTGGCGCGAGCGCGACCGGGACCAGCACCAGGCTGTAGGCCAGGATCTGGCGGCGGGTGGAGGCTTCGCCCTTGACCACCGGCATCATCGGGACGCCCGCCCGCGCGTAGTCCTCGCCGGTGGTGAGCGAAAGGGCCCAGAAGTGCGGCGGGGTCCAGACGAAGATGATCGCCACCAAGAGCCAGGCGTTCAGCGGCGCGGTTCCGCTGGCCGCCGCCCAGCCCACCGCCGGCGGCAGCGCGCCGGCCAGACCCCCGATGACGATGTTCTGCGGCGTCAGGCGCTTCAGCCACATCGTGTAGACGACCGCGTAGAAGAAGATGGTGAAGCCCAGCAGCAGGGCCGAGATGAGGTTCACCGCCACGCCCATCAGGCCGACCGAGAAGAGCGTCAGCGTGATCGCCAGCGCCAGGGCGTCGGCGCCCTGCACCCGCCCCGCCGGCACCGGCCGGCCGCGGGTGCGGCGCATCATCGCGTCGATGTCGGCGTCGTACCACATGTTGAAGGCGGCCGAGGCGCCGGCGCCCACGGCGATGCAGAGGATCGCCGTCGCCGCCATCACCGGGTTCATCGGAACGCCCGCGCAGACCAGCCCCGTCAGCGCGGTGAAGATCACCAGGCTCATCACCCGCGGCTTCAGCAGCAGCACATAGTCCTGCCACCGGGCCGGCGCGCCGGCGGCGAGCGGCGCGGCGATGGCCGGCGCGGCGGCCAGATCGGGAGCGTTTGTCTTCAACATCGACTTTCGTCCTGCCCTAAGCGCAGGCGATCAAACTAGTGGGTCTCGGCGCGGACCACCGGCAGCTCGTTGAACGAGTGGAACGGCGGGGGCGAGGAGAGCGTCCATTCCAGGGTCGTGGCGCCTTCGCCCCAGGGGTTGGCCCTGGCCGGGCGGCGGCGCACCGCCGCCTCCAGCAGCATGACCAGGAAGACGGTCGTGCCCACGGCGGTGATGATGTAGCCGATCGAGGAGACGTAGTTCCAGTAGGCGAACGCCGCCGGGTAGTCGACCGTCCGCCGCGGCATCCCCTGCAGGCCCAGGAAGTGCTGCGGGAAGAACACGATGTTGACGCCGACGAAGGTGACCCAGAAGTGCAGCGAGCCCAGGAACTCGTTGTAGCGCACGCCCCACATCTTCTCGAACCAGTAGTAGAAGCCGCCGAAGATGGCGAAGACCGCGCCCAGGCTCAGCACATAGTGGAAGTGGGCGATCACGTAGTAGCTGTCGTGCACATTGTAGTCGAAGGCGGTGTTGGCCAGCGCCACGCCCGTCACCCCGCCGACGGTGAACAGGAAGATGAAGCCCAGCGCCCAGAGCATGGGCGTCTTGAACTCGATCGAGCCCCCCCACATGGTGGCGATCCAGCTGAAGATCTTCACCCCGGTCGGCACGGCGATGACCATGGTCGCGGCCAGGAAATAGGCCTGCAGGTTCACGTTCATGCCCACGGTGAACATGTGGTGGGCCCAGACGATGAAGCCGATGAAGCCGATCGCCACCATGGCGTAGGCCATGGCGAGGTACCCGAACACCGGCTTCTTGGAGAAGGTCGAGACGATGTGGCTGATCATCCCGAAGCCCGGCAGGATCAGGATGTAGACCTCCGGGTGCCCGAAGAACCAGAACAGGTGCTGGAACATGATCGGGTCGCCGCCGTTCTGGACGTCGAAGAAGTGGGTGCCGAAGTTGCGGTCGGTGAGCAGCATGGTGATCGCGCCCGCCAGCACCGGCAGCGACAGCAGCAGCAGCCACACCGTCACCAGGATCGACCAGACGAAGAGCGGCATGCGGTGCAGGGTCATCCCCGGCGCGCGCATGTTGAAGATGGTGGTGATGAAGTTGATCGCCCCCAGGATCGACGAGGCGCCGGCCAGGTGGATGGCGAAGATCACAAGGTCGAAGGCGTGGCCGGTGTGGCCGGTGGTCGAGAGCGGGGCGTAGATCGTCCAGCCAGTGCCCGCGCCATAGCCTGGGCCGCCGTCGACGAACATCGAGGTGACCAGGAGCGCGAAGGACGCGACCAGCAGCCAGAACGACATGTTGTTCATGCGCGGGAAGGCCATGTCCGGCGCGCCGATCATGATCGGTACGAACCAGTTGCCGAACCCGCCGATCATCGCCGGCATGACCATGAAGAAGATCATGATCAGGCCGTGGGCGGTGGCGATCACATTGTAGGCGTGGTGGCCGGTGGAGGCGTTGGTGATGTGCAGCAGCCCGGCGATCGGGCTGCCGGGCGCGAACACCTGGATCCCCGGATGCATCAGCTCCCAGCGGATCAGGCCCGAGAAGGCCGCGCCCACCAGGCCCGCGACGATGGCGAAGATGATGTAGAGGGTGCCGATGTCCTTGTGGTTGGTGGAGAAGAACCAGCGGGTGAAGAAGCCCGGCATGTGGGCTTCTTCGGCGTGCGCGCCATAGCCGCTGTCGTGAGCGACTCGATCTGCGGCGTCTGCGGTCATGATCAGCTACTTCTCTCGAACAATCAGGGCTTGGCCGCCGCGGCGGGCGCGGCTGGCGCTGGCGCGGCGGGCGCAGGGGCTGGCGTTGCGGCGGTGGCGGCGGGCGCCGCGGCGGCGGCAGGCGCCGGCGTTGGAGTCGCGGGCTTGGGCGCCTTGCTGGCGACCCAGGCGTCGAAGTCGGCCTGACTCACCACCTTCACCTCGATAGGCATGAAGGCGTGGTCGATGCCACAGAGCTGCGAGCACTGGCCATAGAAGGTGCCGGTCCGCTCGGCCTTGAACCAGGTCTGGTTCACCCGGCCGGGCACCGCGTCAATCTTGATCCCGAAGGCCGGCACGCTGAAGGAGTGGATCACGTCCGCGCCGGTGGTCAGCACCCGCACCACCTTGCCCACCGGCGCCATGATCGGCTGGGTGCTGGCCAACAGATACGGCGCGCCCTTGGCCTTCGCCTGGTCTTCCGGCAGCACCGAGGACACCTCCTCGGGGATCTTCTGGTCGGGATACTCATAGCCCCAGTACCACTGATAGCCGGTGGCCTTCACCGTCATGTAGGGCGTGGGCATGTCGTGGTAGTCGAACAGCAGCTTGAACGAGGGGATGGCGATGATCAGCAGGATCATCACCGGCCCGGCGGTCCAGATCACCTCCACCAGCGAATTGTGCGTGAACCGGGCCGGGACCGGATTGGCCCGCTTGTTGTAGCGGACGATGCACCACATCAGCAGGCCCAAAACCAGCAGAGTGATCGCCGTGAGGATCGGCAGCAGCAGGTAGGTGTGGAAATCGATCACCTGCTGGCGCAGGTGCGTCGCCGCCGGCTGGAAGTCGATCGATCCATTGGTGGGTTGGCCGATCGCATCGGCCGCCAGGGCTTGCAGGCCCCACAACGCTGTCAGGGCGCCCGTCGCGGCGCCCGCCGTCAGTCGTCCGATCGTCCCTAGCCTCGACTTCATGTCCCTCACGGCCTTAACCGCCAGCGTCCCAGCGCGCCCTAAGACCCGCGCGTGCGCCGACACTCCAATAGACCAAAGGCCGGCGCAGTTCGGCGCGCTTGCCGCGAGCCCAATTGTCGCACCCGACCCCGGATCGTCGCGGGCGTGCATACGCGGATCGCAAACGCTTGCCAAGGCGGTAGGGCCCAGGGCCGGGATCGCTTTGCGTGGACAGCCGCGAGACCGCTCAGCCAAGAGGATATTGACCACCAAGCGCACCAAGGACACCAAGTCAGAGCGCCAATCGTCTCACGCCCTGCTTGAAGAGCTCGACGTTGAAATTCATCAGAAAGCCGAGGCGCAGTCCGGAGAGCTTCAGATAGGTCAGAACCTGCGCCTCATGGAGGCGCGTCAGGCTATCGACAGCTTTGATTTCTATGATGATCTCTTCATCGACGAGCAGGTCCAGTCGATAGCCGGCATCGAGCGTCACGCCGTCGTATTCAATCGGCAGCGCGACCTGGCACGGATAGAGACGCCGCGTGTGAACAGTTCATGGGCAAGGCAATGTTCGTACGCTGACTCGAGCAGTCCCGGGCCCAGCGCTCGATGAACCTTCAGCCCCGCATCGACGATGGTGCGGGCGAGCGCGTCCGACTTCGCGGGCAGCCCTTGGTGTCCTTGGTGACCTTGGTGGTCCAATTTCTTCCTTGGGTCGATCCAACGACAACGGCATCATGCCCAACCTGAACGGGTCCCAGCGGCCGATGCAAGGCCAAATCTTCCCAACCCGGCGCGCTGAACGCATCGGTCCCTGGCCGATTCGAGGTTCCGAATGGGCGTTGGACGCCCTATCTGTGGCCCTTGGCGCCCCGCAAACGAGCCTCTCGGTCATGACAGCCCCCTTTTCCGCTCCTTCCCTCCTGCAATCGGCCGGCATCGAGCCGGGCCGGGCGCGCGAGATCCTGGGCGAGGCGATCGCCGGCGCCGACGATGGCGAGCTCTTCCTCGAGCGCTCCGAGTCGGAAGCCTTCGTCTTCGATGACGGGCGGCTGAAGTCGGCGAGCTACGATTCGGGCGAGGGCTTTGGCCTCAGGGTCGTCGCCGGCGAGACCGCCGGCTACGCCCACGCCAGCGAGATCTCCGAGGCGGCCATCTCCCGGGCGGCCAAGTCGGCGGCGCTGGCCAAGCGCGGCTACAGCGGCGTTCAGGCGGAGGGCCCGCGCTCGACCAACGAGGCGCTCTACGGCGACGACGACCCGCTGGCCGCGCCAGGCTTTTCCGAGAAGGTCGCGCTGTTGCAGGAGATCGACGCCTTCGCCAGGGCCCGCGATCCGCGGGTCGCCCAGGTGATGGCCTCGCTGGCCGGCGAGCGGCGGATCGTCGAGATCCTGCGCGCCGACGGGCGGCTGATCCGCGACGTGCGCCCACTGGTCCGGATCAACGTCCAGCTCACCGTCGAGAAGGACGGCCGGCGCGAGAACGGCATGGCCGGCGCCGGCGGCCGCGCCAGCTTCGAAGCCTGGATCAGCCCCGAGAAGTGGAAGGAACAGGTGGACGAGGCTCTGCGCCAGGCCCTGGTCAACCTGGAGGCTGTCCCCTGCCCCGCCGGCGAGATGGACGTGGTCCTGGGCCCCGGCTGGAACGGCGTCTTGCTGCACGAGGCTGTGGGCCACGGCCTGGAAGGCGACTTCAACCGCAAGGGCACCTCGGCCTTCTCGAACCGGATCGGCGAGCGGGTGGCCGCGCCTGGCGTCACCGTGTTCGACGACGGCGCCCTCGCCGGCCGGCGCGGCTCGCTCACCGTCGACGACGAAGGCACGCCCACCAGCCGCACGATCCTGATCGAGGACGGCATCCTCATCGGCTACATGCACGACCGCCAGAGCGCGCGGCTGATGGGCCTGGAGGCCACCGGCAACGGCCGGCGCCAGTCCTACGCCCACATGCCCATGCCCAGGATGACCAACACCGGCATGCTGAACGGGACCAGCAATCGCGAGGAGATGATCGCCTCCACCAAGCGCGGCCTCTACTGCGCCAACTTCGGTGGCGGCCAGGTGGACATCACCAACGGCAAGTTCGTCTTCCAATGCGTCGAGGCCTATCTGATCGAGGACGGCAAGGTGACCGCGCCGGTGAAGGGCGCGACCCTGATCGGCGACGGCCCCTCGGCGCTGACCCGCGTCACCATGATCGGCGACGATTTCGACTTCGACCCCGGCATCGGCGTCTGCGGCAAGAACGGCCAGGGCGTGCCGGTCGGCGTCGGCCAACCCAGCTTGAAGATCACCGGCCTGACCGTGGGCGGGACCAGGGTTTAGCGCGACCTCTCTAGCGATCCCCTCCGCCTGTCATCCCGGCCGCAGGACTGCGGAGCAGGCCGGAGAGCCGGGTTCTCCAGGCCCCGGCGGTGAAGCAGATCCCGGCTCTCCAGCACGCTTTGCGAGCTTGCGGCCGGGATGACAGGCAAGGGAGGACGAGGCGCGCGCGTCTCCTGCCAGAACCGGTTGACGCTCACTGTACTGTCGGTGCGGGCCCAGCGGAGCGAGCAGTAGCGATGAGCAAGAACGGCAAGCATTGCACCGGCGGGTGCCTGTGCGGGGCGGTGCGGTATGAGGCTGAGGGCGAGCCGCTGTTCGCCGGCTATTGCTTCTGCGAGGACTGTCGCAAGGCGTCGGGCTCGGGGTTCATCCCGTTCATGGGCTTTGCCGCCAACGCGGTGCGCTTCAGCGGCCAGACGCGGACCTACGCATGCCCCGCCTTCAAGGGCGGCGAGGCCGTGCGCAACTTCTGTCCGACCTGCGGGGGCCTGGTGTTTGGCGGGATCGTCGGCGTGCACGAGCAGCACACGATCTACGCCGGCTCGCTGGACGACCCGACGCTCTTCCAGCCGAAGATGGCGATCTTCAACAGCCGGCGTCCGGACTGGGTGGTCCTGCCGCCGGGCCTGGAGGTCTTCGAGACGATGCCGGACGGCTGAGCCGCCGCGCGGTCAGTCCGCCGCCATCTCCTCCGCCGACATCACCACGGCCTTCGGCGGGCGCATCATGAAGAGCAGCGGCACGATGCCGAAGCAGGTCAGCACCAGGGTGGCGAAGACCGCGTCGTAGGCGACCATCGCCGCCTGACGGGTGATCTCGCCGTTGAGCGCGGTGAGGCCTTGCGACGTTCGGGGGTCGAAGAACGCCGGCAGACCGGCGCTGACCACCGGATCGCCGGGCTGGATGTTCCCGCTGAGCACCGAGTGCTCCTGCGCCGTCTGGTTCACCAGCATCGCCTGCAGCGCCGAGATGCCGACGCTGGAGCCGAGGCTGCGGGCCATGGTGTTGACGATGGTGCCCTCGACCCGGTGGACCGGCGAGAGCGTGGCGTAGGCGAGGATGGTCAGGGGCGCGAACAGGAGGCCGGTGCCAAACCCCTGGATGAGGCCCGAAAGCATGATCGGACCGGCGGTCATCGAAAGGTCGAAGTGGCTCATCTGCCAGAGCGCCAGGGTGCAGCCGGCCAGGCCCACGACCAGCACCCGCCTGGCGCCCAGCAGCACCACCAGCCGCGGCACGCTGAGGAAAGCGATCAGCGAGCCGATCCCGCGCGGCACGCTGGCGTAGCCGCTCTGCAAGGCCGTGTAGCCCAGGAGGTTCTGCATCATCGTGGGCAAAAGGGCGGTGGTGGAAAACAGCATCGCCCCGACGAAGAAGCCGAACACCGTCGCCGAGACGAAGTTGCTGTCCCTGGCCAGCGCGCGATCGAAGAACGGATGCTTGGCCGAGAGGGTCTGGATGACGAAGACGTAGCAGCCGATCACGCCCAGCACCGCCTCGATCCAGATCTCACCCGAATTGAACCAGTCCTGGGTGGGGCCGCGGTCGAGCATCAGCTGGAAGCTGCCGACGAAGAGCAGCAGCGCGCCGAAGCCAAGGAAGTCGAACGGTCGCTGCCGGCCGCCCTCGTCCCGCCCCATGAACAGGAACAGCGTGACGAAGGCGGCGATGCCGATCGGCAGGTTGATGAAGAACACCCATCGCCAGGAGAGGTTCTCGGTCAGCCAACCGCCCAGCGCCGGCCCGATGATCGGCCCGATGATCACCGCCGCGCTCCAGATCGACATCACCTGCGGGATCTCGCGGGGCTCGTAGATGTCCAGCATCACCGCCTGCGAGAGCGGCATCAGCGCGGCGCCGGCGATCCCCTGCAGCAGGCGGAAGAGGACGATCTCCGGCAGGTTCGTGGCGACCCCGCAGAGCATCGAGGCCACGGTGAAGGCGGCGATCGACAGCATCAGCACCGGCTTGCGGCCAAACTTCTGCGACAGCCAGCCCGAGAGCGGGGTCATGATCGCGCTGGCGATGATGTAGGAGGTCAGCACCCAGGTGATCTGGTCCTGGCTGGCCGAGACACTGCCCATCATGTGCGGCAGAGCGACGTTGGCGATGGTCGAATCGAGCGTCATCATCAACGTCGCCAGCATCAGCGCGCCGGTGATCGGGTAGCGGTTCTCGATGTCCCTGCGCGCGGTCAAACCTGTCGGTCCCCGCGACTTCGTCCCTGGTCGGACGGTGCGATTTTCACATCCGCCTCCTTCACCGCTTCCCCTCGCCCTGCAATCGCCTTAGCGAGGTCAGGGCCGTTCGTCGAACATGACTCGAAATTAACTGGCGTCGCCAGCCCGGCCTTGCCAGCAAGGCTTGCTTACATTTCGGAGCTGAAATTGAGTCTTGGCATCGTCATGGCCGCGGCGCTGGCCGCCACCCCGGCGGACGCGGCGGTTCCGGCTGCGCCCCCGACTCCCGCGCCTGACCAGACGGCGCCGGCCCAGATCACCCCCACCG
>JBIOEF010000089.1:0-13074 GCA_044445785.1 Caulobacterales bacterium | reverse complement strand
GGCGTAGGCTGTCATGCCGTGCGGCTTAGCGCCGGGCGCCCGCCTTGGCCAGATGAGTCGCCCCTCCGGGGCGATCGCCCAGCGGTCGGTTCCAATGAGGCCCTGCGTCGTTCGAGACGCCCGCGAGCGGGCTCCTCAGGATGACTAGCTAGTTGGATTGCAAGAAGAACCGACATGGTGAGGAGCGCGCGGACGCGCGCGTCTCGAACCACGCATGAATTTCCGCGATGGAGAGGGAGACGGCTGGCGCATCGTCCGTCTATTAAGTCGCGCCATGGAGTCTACCGCCGCCGCCAACACCGGTCCGCTCGCAGACCTGCGCGTGATCGAGCTCGGCACGCTGATCGCCGGGCCGTTCTGCGGCCAGATCCTGGCCGACTTCGGCGCCGAGGTGATCAAGCTCGAGGATCCCAAGACCGGCGATCCCATGCGCCAGTGGGGACGGAGTTTGCCCAAGGGCCTCTCGCCCTGGTGGCCGGTGATCGGGCGGAACAAGCACTCGGTGACGCTGAATCTGCGCGCGCCGGCGGGCCAGGCGATAGCCCGCGACCTGATCGCCAAGGCCGACGTGCTGATCGAGAACTTCCGGCCGGGCACGATGGAGAAGTGGGGGCTCTCCTACGAGTCCCTCAGCGCCGCCAATCCGCGCCTGATCATGGCCAGGGTCTCGGGCTTCGGCCAGACCGGGCCCTACGCGCACCGCGCCGGCTATGGGCTGATCGGCGAGGCCATGGGCGGGCTGCGCCACATCACCGGCGAGCCCGACCGCCCCCCCGCCAGAGCCGGCGTCTCCATTGGCGACAGCCTGGCGGCCGCCAACGCGGCGATGGGCGTGATGATGGCCCTGCACGCGCGGGAGCGCACCGGCCGGGGCCAGGTGATCGACGCGGCGATCTACGAGAGCGTGCTGGCGATGATGGAGAACCTGGTCACCGAGTACGACATCACCGGCTATGTGCGCGAACGCTCCGGCTCCATCCTGCCCGGCATCGCGCCCTCCAACGTCTATCCGACCAGCGACGGCATGATCCTGATCGGCGGCAACGGCGATGGGGTCTTCGCCCGCCTCTGCGAGGCCATGGGCCAACCGGCGCTGAAGGACGATCCGCGCTACGTCGACCACGCCAACCGGGGGATCAATCAGGGCGAACTGGACAAGCGCATCGCCGAATGGACCCGCACCTGGGCTCTGGCCGACCTCCTGGCTCATCTGGAGGCCAATGGCGTTCCATGTGGGCGCGTCTACCGCGCGCCGGACATGCTGGAGGACCCGCAGTTCCAGGCCCGCCAGGCCATCGTCGCGGTGGATCATCCGGTGTTCGGCAAGATCCGCATGCAGAATGTCGCGCCCAAGCTGAGCGAGACCCCGGGCGCCGTCCGCTGGCCGGGCCCGACGCTCGGCGAGCACACCGAGGCGGTGCTGACGGGGCTGCTGGGCCTGACGCCCGAGCGGGTGGGCGAGTTGCGGAACGCGGGCGTCATCTAGTGTCGCTGTTGGTGATCGACCACCCCTCACCTCACCTCTCCCCGCCTTCGACGGGGAGAGGGCTACTGAAAGGGCGGGGGGAGCGTCGGCGCTGGCGCGCTTCCCAGCCTTTCAGCCACTCCGCCCCATCAGTATACCTCGCCCCACGTCAGTGGGGAGAGGTGAGGTGAGGGGTCCGGCGGCGACTACATCCGCCGACATCGCCGCGCGGCTGGAGCGCCTGCCGCCGTCGCGCGCCATTTGGGGTCTGGTGGTGCTGCTCTCGCTGGGCGGCTGCTTCGAATTCTACGACCTGATGATGACCGCCTACATCTCGCCCGGCCTGATCAAGGCCGGCGTCTTCCACGAGGGCAAGGCCGGGCTCTTCGGAGCGGCGGACCAGGCGAGCTTCGCGGCGGCGACGTTCCTGGGCCTCTTCATCGGCACCATCGGCGTCGCCCAGGTCGCCGACCGGTTCGGGCGGCGGGCGATCTTCACCGCTTCGCTCCTCTGGTACACCGCCTCGACGCTGATGATGGCCGTGCAGTCCACCGCGCTCGGCATCGACCTATGGCGGCTGATCGCCGGCGTCGGCATCGGCGTGGAGCTGGTGACCATCGACGCCTACATCGCCGAGCTGGTCCCGCGGCAGATCCGCGGCAAGGCGTTCGCCGTCAACCAGTCGATCCAGTTCCTGGCCATTCCGATCGTGGCGCTGGCCTGCTGGCTGCTCATTCCTCAGAAACCGCTCGGCTTGGAGGGCTGGCGCTGGGTGATGATCCTGGGCGCGGTCTCGGCGATCGGCGTCTGGTTCATCCGCGCACGCCTGCCGGAATCGCCGCGCTGGCTGGCGGACCGTGGCCGCCTCGCCGAAGCCGAGGCGATCGTGACGCGGCTGGAGGCGGCGGTCGCCTCCGAGACCCGCCAGCTCCTGCCGCCGCCCCTCGCCCTCGCGGACGCCGTCCCAGCGCGGGGCGGCCTGGCGGAGATCTTCCGCGCGCCTTACGCCAGCCGCACGGCCCTCCTGGTGGTGCTGAACGCCTTTCAGGCGGTGGGGTTCTATGGGTTCACCAACTGGGCGCCGGCGTTCATGGCGGCGCGCGGCGCCGGCTTCGCCAAGAGCCTGGAATATTCCTTCATCATCGCCATCGCCTATCCGATCGGCCCGCTGATCTGGTCGACGATCGCCGAGCGGGTGGAGCGCAAATGGCTGATCGTGGCGGCGGCCAGCGGCACGGGCGTGCTGGGCCTGATCTTCGCCGCCTCCAGCGCGCCGGTGGCCCTGATCGCGCTGGGCGTCGCGATCAACTTCTCCAACAACCTGCTCTCGTTCTCCTATCACGCCTACCAGACCGAGCTTTTCCCAACCCGGATCCGCGCCCGGGCGGTGGGCTTCGTCTATTCCTGGAGCCGACTCTCGACCGTGTTCTCAAGCTACGTGATCGCGTGGTCGCTCAGCGTCGCCGGCGCGCCGGGCGCCTTCGGCTTCATCGCCATGGCGATGGTGGTGGTCGTGGTCAGCGTCGCCCTCTTCGGCCCGCGCACCCAGGGCCGGGCGCTGGAGGAGCTCGCCCACTAAGGGCGGCCCCTTTGCCCTTGTTCTGCGCCCGCCGCTGGGCTTCCCTGGCGCCAGCGGAGGAACGCAGCCATGGCCCAGACCAATCGTCAGATCATCCTGAAGGAGATCCCCCAGGGAAAGCTCTCGCCGGACAACTTCCGCCTGGCCACGTCCGCGCCGCCGAGCCCGGGCGAGGGCGAGCTGCTGCTGCGCACCCGCTACATCTCCCTCGACGCCGCCAACCGCGCCTGGATGCAGGGCGCCACCTACCGCTCGGCGCTGGAGTCGGGCCAGGTGATGGCCGGCGGGGCGCTGGCGGAGGTGGCCGAAAGCAAGGCCCCGGGCTTTGCGGCCGGCGACCTGGTCTGGGCCGAGACTGGCTGGCAGGACTACGCCGTCGTCCCGGCGCGCCAAGCCGCCAAGCTGCCGAAGATGGAGCCGCTGTCGCACCTCGTCGGCATCTACGGGATCACCGGGCTCACCGCCTATCTCGGCCTGATGGAGATCGGCCGCCCGAAGGCCGGCGAAACGGTCGTGGTCTCGGCCGCGGCCGGCGCCGTGGGCTCGGTGGTCGGGCAGGTCGCCAAGCTCAGCGGCTGCCGTGTGGTCGGCATCGCCGGCGGGGCGGACAAGTGCGCCTGGCTGACCGACGAACTGGGGCTCGACGCGGCGGTGGACTACAAGGCGGGCGGCCTGCGCCGCGCCCTGCGCGAGGTCTGTCCGGACGGCGTCAACGTGTTCTTCGACAATGTCGGGGGCGATGTCTTCGAGGCGGTGCTGTTCAACATGGCCAACCACGGCCGCATCGTCTGCTGCGGCGCGGTCTCGCAGTACGACGGCGCCCCGCCGCCGCACGGACCGCGCGGCGTCCCCGGCCTCTTCGTCACCAAGCGCCTGCGGGTCGAGGGCTTCGTGGTCATGGACCTCTACGCCAAGCGCGACGAGGCCCTGGCGCAGCTGAAAGCCTGGGTCGAGAGCGGCCAGCTGAAGGTGCTGGAAGATGTGATCGACGGCCTCGAAAACCTTCCCACCGCCCTCATCGGCCTGCTGGCCGGCGAGAACCGCGGCAAGCGGATGGTGAAGGTGGTCTGAGCGCCGTTTACGGCTGCGGCTGGGACGTGCAGCGGAGCAGCCACTGGGGCGTGCCGCAGCCGGCGGGCCAGTTGGGCACCACTTCGCCGCTCTGGTGCTCGCCGCAATAGTTGACGCCGCCGCAGGCGCAGCCGGTGTTGGCCGCGCACATCTGCCTAGGCACGTTCATCACCCAGCCGGTGCTCCAGTCGCCGCCGGGGCCGCCCACCTTGTCCCAGCGGGACATGTAGAGCGGCGATCCGGCGCCTGGGGTATTGACCCCCGAGACGCAGCAGGCGTCGTTGGTGGCGTCCGGAACGACGCTCTTCAGCCAGCAGCGCGCGGCGGGCGCCTGGACGCCTGGTCGCACATAGGTCCAGGCGCGGCACCGGCCGTCGGCCCGGCAGGCGGCCTGGCAGACGCCGGGGTCGGCGCTTGCCTGGTCGAAGCTGGTGTAGTCCCCGCCGCCGCGATTGATGTTTTCCTGGGCGTTGAGCGCCGGCGCTGTCACGGCCAGGGGAAGCCCCAGGGCGAAAACGAACGCCATCGGCCGGCGCAAGATTGTCAGCATCGCTAAGCCCTCCCTGGTCGCCGCCAAAACGACTCACCGGATACTGGGCGCCCGAACAGGCTATCAGAAATCGCTCGCCGGAACGACCCTGCTCGTCAGTTTGGGGAGCAATCGATCATGCCAGCATGACCGTCGGATGGGAGCGCTATCGTCGTTTGTGATCTCCGTAATGAAAACTAGTTTGCAAACAAGACTGAACGTGCTTTCCTGAGTGGATCAGGGTCCGCATCGAGCCGGACCGATGTGACCTGTGAGCCGCGACATGACCCGAGCCGCCGACCGCCGCCATCACCCGCGCCATGGGATCGTACAGAGCCTCTGGGCTCTCGCGCTGGCCCCGATGGTCGCCCTGGCGATGGCGGTCACGTCCGGCCTGGCGCAGCCCAGCGCGACTCCCGCCGCGTCCGCCCCGACAACGGCGCCAGCGGCGCCGGTCTCGCCCGGCGAGACCCTGTTCAAGTCCCATTGCGCCAGCTGCCATGACCCGGCCACGGGCCGTGCGCCGGACCGCGCGCGGCTCAAGGACCTGGGGCTGTTGGAGATCTTCAACGCTGCCAAGAACGGGGCCATGCGGCCGATGGCCGAGGGGCTTAGCGACGACCAGATCGGGTCGATCGCCGTCTATCTCGCGCCCCCGTCGATGAGCGCCGCCGCGCCCGCGCCGCCGCCGCCCGATCCCCCCCAGTGTCCGCCGGGCGGCCGCTTCAGCCTGGCCGGAAACGGCTGGAACGGCTGGGGCCGAGACCTCTTCAACACGCGTTTGCAGCCTCAGCCGGGCTTTGGCGCCGCCGATGTCCCCAAGCTGAAGGTCAAGTGGTCGTTCGCCTACGCTGGCGGCAAGTACGGCCAACCCACCGTCATCGGCGGCCGCCTCTTCCTGACCAGCGCTGGCGGCAAGGCCTATTCCCTCGACGCCCGGACCGGCTGCATGCACTGGCGCGTCGATGGGGCGCCGGCGCGCACCACCGTCAGCGTCGGGCGCCTCAGGGCCTCGCCCAGCGGCTACGCGGCCTTCTTCGGCGACAACACCAGCACCGTCTGGGCCGTGGACGCCGTGAGCGGCAAACTCGTCTGGAAGCTGAAGGTCGAGGCGCACCCGCGAGCGATCCTGTCCGGCGCGCCGGCGCTCTATCAGGGCCGCCTCTATGTGCCGCTCTCGTCCTACGAAGAGCTGTTCGCCTCCGTGGCGCAGTATTCATGCTGCACGTTCCGCGGCGGGGTCGTCGCCATCGACGCGGAGACCGGCAAGCAGCTCTGGAAGACCAACGTCATCGACGCCGCGCCGGCCCCGACGCACAAGAACAGCGCCGGCACGCAGATGTTCGGGCCGGCCGGGGCGGCCATCTGGTCGGCGCCCACGATCGACGCCAGGCGCGGCCTGCTCTACGTGGCCACCGGCGATTCCTACACCGACGTGAAGCAGACAGGCTCGGACGCGATCGTCGCGATCGAGCTGGCCAGCGGCAAGATAAAGTGGCGCACGCAGGTCACCGCCGACGACAACTACCTCAGCGGCTGTACGCCCGACCGGCCGCTGGTCAATTGCCCAAGCCCGCTCGGCAAGGACTACGACTTCGGCGCCTCGCCGATCCTCTTCACGCCGCCAGGGGGCGGCGACATTCTGCTGGCCGGCCAGAAATCCGGGATCGCGTACGGCCTGGACCCGGCCAGCGGCCGTATCCTCTGGCGGACCCAGGTGGGGCAGGGCGGGCCATTGGGCGGAATCGAGTTCGGCATGGCCAGCGACGGGGTGCGCCTCTTCGTGGGCAACGCCGACGCGTTCATGCCCTCGCCGCCTGGCCGGCCCGGCCTCTACGCGCTTGACCCCGCCACCGGCAAACAGCTCTGGGCCGCGCCCTCGCCGCTGCTGGCGTGCGGCTGGACCCATGGCGCTGTGTGCATGCCCGGTGTCTCCGCGCCGCCCACGGTGATCCCAGGCGTGGTCTTCGCCGGTGACATGAACGGGCGCCTGCGCGCCTACGCCGCGGAGAGCGGGCGGGTAATCTGGGAGGTCGACACGGGCTCTCAGACCTACAAGACGGTCAACGGCGTCGCCCAGTCCGGCGGCAACCTCGACGGCGCGGGCGCTACGGTGGCGGACGGCATGCTGTTCGTCTACTCCGGCTACCTCAGCAGCCTCGGCGGCCCGAACAACAACGCGCTCCTGGCCTTCAGCGTCGACGGGAAGTGACGACCTAAGCCACCGCGCCGCCGGTTGCGTCTTGGCCGGCCCGCCCGCATAAGTCGGCCATGGTGACGACCGCGCCTGAGAAGCGCCTCTACATCAAGACCTACGGCTGTCAGATGAACGTCTACGACAGCGAGCGCATGGCCGATGTCCTGCGCCCGCTGGGCTATGGGTTGACGGAAGAGGCCGAGGGCGCGGACCTGGTGGTGCTCAACACCTGCCACATCCGCGAGAAGGCCACCGAGAAGGTCTATTCCGAACTCGGCCGGATCCGGCGGATGAAGGAACGCAAGGCGCAGGGCGGCGGGGAAATGCTGATCGCCGTCGCCGGGTGCGTCGCCCAGGCCGAGGGGGCGGAGATCATCGCCCGCCAGAGCGCCGTCGACCTGGTGGTTGGGCCACAGTCGCTGCATCGCCTGCCAGAGCTGATCGCCCGCGCCCACCGCGCCTCCGGCGAGCGCTTGGCCGCCGACTTCGCGCCGGAACAGAAGTTCGACGCGCTGGCGGGGCCGCGCGCGCCGTCCGGCGTCGCCGCCTTCCTCACCGTGCAGGAGGGGTGCGACAAGTTCTGCAGCTTCTGCGTGGTGCCCTATACGCGGGGGGCGGAGTATTCGCGGCCGCCCGAGGCCGTCGAAGCCGAGGCGCGCGGCCTGGCGGCGCGCGGGGTGCGCGAGGTGACCCTGCTCGGCCAGAACGTCAACGCCTATGCAGGCGGACTGGCCGCGCTCGTCCGTCGGCTGGCGAAGATCCCGGGCCTGGCGCGGATCCGCTACACCACCAGCCATCCGCGCGACATGGACGACGCCCTGATCGCCGCCCACGGCGAGGTCGAGGCGCTGATGCCCTATCTGCACCTGCCGGCGCAGGCCGGATCCGACCGTGTGCTGAAGGCCATGAACCGCGGCCACACGGTGGAACACTATCTGCGCCTGGTGGAGCACATCCGCGCGGCGCGCCCGGACATCGCCCTTTCCGGCGACTTCATCGTCGGTTTTCCCGGCGAGACCGACGCTGACTTCGAGGCGACGCTGGCGCTGGTGCGGGAAGCCCGCTACGCCAGCGCCTTCTCGTTCAAGTATTCGCGTCGGCCCGGTACGCCTGCCGCCGCCATGGCCCGCCAGGTCCCGGACGCGGTGAAGGCCGAGCGGTTGGCGCGGCTACAGGCGTTGATCGAGGATCAGCAGCATACGTTCAATACCGCCCAGATCGGCCGCGAACTTCGGGTGCTGATCGAGAAGCCCGGCCGTCGCGCCGGCCAGGTCGTGGGTCGGAGCCCCCACCTTCAACCGGTGCACTGTGAGGGCGACGCGTTGTTGATCGGCAAAATCATCCCTATACGGATCACTGCATCGACGCGCGGCAGCCTCAGCGGCGAACGCGCGCTGGAGTCCGCTTGAGCCGCGGCCCTTCCGAGTTCCTGCCGCTTTCCGAGGCCGCGATGCGGGCCGCGTCCGGCCCGAGCGGCCGCCACGCGGCGCTGATCGAGGACGCGTTCCATGTGCTGATGGAGACCCCCGGCGGCGGCGTTTTCCTGAACGGCGAGGCCAAGGCCAGACGCGCCGCCAAGCATGCGGTGGAGACCATCGCCGCCAGGGCCGACGCTGGCCTGGAGGTGAGCGCCGCCGACGTGCGCGTGGCGGTGGACCAGGCGCGCACGGGCTCTGGCCATGGCGGACCGGTCGGCCGGCGCGGCGCGGTGGCGGCCAAGACCGCGGCCCAGGCGCGCTACCTGGAGGCCATGGCGGGCCACGACCTGGTGTTCGGCCTGGGCCCCGCCGGCACCGGCAAGACCTTCCTCGCCGTCGCCCACGGCGCGGGCCTGCTGCTCTCTGGCGAAGTCGATCGCCTGGTGGTGACCCGTCCGGCGGTGGAGGCCGGCGAGCGGCTGGGCTTCCTCCCCGGCGACCTGATCGAAAAGGTGGACCCCTACATGGCGCCCATCTGGGAGGCGCTGATCGAGATCCTGGGCGCCGAGCAGCTGCGCCGCCGCCGCGACCGCGGCGAGATCGAGGTGGCGCCCATCGCCTTCATGCGCGGCCGCACGTTGGCCCACGCCTACGTCATCGTCGACGAGGCCCAGAACGCGTCGCGCCTGCAGATGAAGATGGTGTTGACCAGGCTGGGCGAAGGGGCGCGGATGGCGGTCACCGGCGATCCCAGCCAGGTGGACCTGCTGAACAAGGCCGATTCCGGCCTGATCCACGCCGTCTCGATCCTGGAGGGGCTGAAGGGCATCGCGGTGATGCGCTTCGCCGCCGAGGACGTGGTCCGCCATCCGCTGGTGGAGCGGATCGTCAAGGCCTACGACGCCGACGCGGCGAGCCAGGAAAAGTGATCGAGGTCGTGGTCGAGGACGAAGGCTGGACGGCCGCCGAGCCGTGGGCCGAACAGCTCGCGCTGGACGCCGCCGCCGCGACCCTGAGGCACGAGGGCCGTCCCGCCGGCGCCGGCGTCGTCATCCTGCTGACCCACGACGTCGCCCTGCGCGCCCTCAACGCCCAGTTCCGGGGCAAGGACGCGCCCACCAATGTGCTCTCCTTCCCGGCGCTGGAGCCGAACCAGGATCACCTGGGCGACATCGCCCTGGCTTTCGGCGTCTGCGAGCGCGAGGCGGCCGAGCAGGGCAAGCCGCTCGCCGATCACTTGCAGCACCTGACGGCCCATGGCGTCCTGCACCTTTTGGGATACGATCACGAGGAGGACGCGGAGGCCGAATCGATGGAAGCGCGCGAGCGCGCCATCCTGGCGGGTCTGGGCGTCCCCGATCCCTACGCCGAGCGCGGCGCACAAGGAGACCATGGCCAGCACGGGCAATGAGAGCTCGCCGTCGGCGGACGAGGCCGACAGGCCAGGTCCCCTCGACGCGCTGCTGGGCGCCCTGGGCCTGCGGCGCAAGACCAAGGCCGGGAGCGGGCCGCACGAGGACCGAGCCGGCTCGGGCCTGGTCGACCAGGCCGAGGCGTTCCAGACCGTCACCGTCGCCGACGTGATGATCCCACGGGCCGACATCGTCGCCCTGGAGATCGCCACTCCGTTCAAGGACGTCATCGGCCAATTCATCGAGACCGAGCATTCGCGCCTGCCGATCTATCGCGAGACCCTCGATGACCCGCTGGGCTTCGTCCACATCAAGGACGTGTTCAAGCTGATGGCCGGCAAGGTGCGCCGGCCGGCGGCCGCCGAAGAGGTGCTGGGGCGCCTCAGGCGCGAGAGCCTCTACGTGCCGCCCTCCATGCGCGCCGCCGACCTTCTGGTGCGGATGCAGGCCAGCCGCATCCACCTGGCGATGGTCATCGACGAGTTCGGCGGGGTCGACGGACTGGTCACCCTGGAAAACGTCATCGAGGCGGTGGTGGGCGAGATCGACGACGAGCACGACGAGGCGGTCGCCGCCCAGATCGTGCCGCGCGCCGGCGGGGTGTTCGAAGTCGACGCAAGGGCCGACCTGGAGGAGCTGAAGGCCGCTGTCGGCCGCGACCTGCCATCGCCCGATCCTGACGAGGAGATCGACACCATCGCCGGCCTCGTCACCGCCATCGCCGGACGTGTCCCCCAGCGGGGCGAGGTGGTGGCGCTGGACGAGATGATGGAGGCGGAGATCACCGACGCCGATCCCCGCCGCATCAAGCGCCTGCGCCTGCGCCCGATCGGCCCGCCGGCCGAGCCGCCGGCCAGCGAGCCGCCGGCCGAGAGCGCGTGACGGACCGCTCCATCCCGCGGCGCATCTGACCGCATCGATCCGAAACGGGGGAACCGCATGTTCGGTCGCCATGCTCGGTTCGAGTCTGGTCAGTTTCGCGCTCTTCACGCCGCTGGGCTGACCGCCGCCCCGGGCTCTACCTAAACAAGCATTGCCTTGCCGGTCCGGGTGGGGCGCGTAGAGTGTCTCCAGGTTTTGTCGCTGTCGGAACAGCGTCGTTCCGAAGTCTGACAAAAGATGGGGGAACGCCATGAGAGCGATTCTAATGACCGCGCTGCTAGCTGGGTCGGTGGTCGTCGCGACGCCCGTGCTGGCCAGGGCGGAGGGCTACGCGGGAATCTGGGACGTCAGCGGCACGATCCAATCGGGCGGGCCGGTGGTGCTGAACATCGCCGCGGTGTGCATCTTTCAACAAGCGGGCGAGCTGATCTCCGGCACCTGCCAGGCGCCGGAAGCGATAGGACCGGCGACCGGGACGGTGGACGGCCGGGGGATCTCCTGGCAGGCGGACGTGCGGCCGACTGCGCCCAACGGCGCCAGCGGCGCCTTCGCCTTCGCCGGGACCCTTGGCCCCGACAACGTCATCCGCGGCGAGGTGAAATACTCGGGCATGCCTGGCCGGGTCGGGGCGTTCACCGCACAGCGGCCCTAGCACCCCCGAAGTCGGTAGGGTGGACCGATGAAGACGCAGATCAAGGCCGTCCTGGCCGGCGGCGGCCTGGCGCTGACTCTCGTCGCGGCGGCGGCGGCCGATCCGTTGGACGATGGCGAAACCGCGCTGCAAAACGGCGACTATGCGACGGCGCTGAAAATGGTGCGTCCGCTGGCCGACCAGGGGAATGCGGACGCGGAGAACGTCCTTGGCGTCATCTACAACCAGGGCCTGGGCGTCACGCGGGACTACAGCGCCGCGGTCGCCTGGTACCGCAAGGCCGCCGACCAGGGCAACGCCGTCGGCGAGTACAATCTCGCCGTGATGTACGCCAACGGCCGGGGCGTCGCCCAGGACGACGCCACGGCGCTATCCTGGTACGCGAAGGCGGCCGAGCAGGGCGAGGCAGACGCCCAGTCCAATCTGGGCTTGATGTACGCTTCGGGCCATGGCGTCGCGCAGGACTTCGCCGCCGCCCGTTCCTGGTACACGAAGGCCGCGAACCAGGGGAACCCCGCCGCCCAGTTCAATCTTGGTCTGATGTACGACAACGGCCAGGGCGTGGCGCAGGACTCCGCCGCCGCCTTCGCCTGGTACACGAAGGCCGCGAATCAAGGCTACGCCGCTGCGCAGGGCAACCTTGGCGCCATGTACGGAGACGGCCGTGGCGTCGCTCAGGACTATGCGGCGGCGGCCGCCTGGTTCCGCAAAGCCGCCGACCAGGGCGAGGCCGACGCCGAGTACAATCTCGGCCTATCCTACGCGACAGGCAAAGGCGTGGCGGCGGACTCCGCGGCGGCGAACCAATGGTTCCTCAAGGCCGCGAACCAGGGGCATCCGACGGCCCAATGCATGATCGGCTCCACCTATGCGTCGGACCAGGGGGCGAGCCAGGACTACGTCGCCGGCTACATGTGGCTCAGCCTCTGCGCCGCGGCGATGGCGCAGTCCAATCCCAAGCTTGGCGGCGAAGCGGTCCAGGCCCGCGATTCGATCGCCGCCAAGGTGACCCCGGCCCAGATCGCCGAAGCGCAGCGACGCGCGAGCGCCTGGGCGCCTTCGCGTTGACGCGGGCGCCCAGGCTTTTTCTGGCGCCCGCGGCGCGCTCCGATAAAACACGCACGACCCTGCTTTTGCGGGGATGAGCGGGGAGTAGGGCCATCCGGCGCCCATCGGACCAGAACCAAGGCGCCCGGCCCTGGATCCTTCGTCTTGGCGCGATTGTGGCCGGACTGGCGGCGGCGTTCGCTCATCCGCCGTTCGGGTTTCTGCCCGGACTGTTGGGCTATGCCGGCCTGATCTGGCTCTGCGATCACGCGGCCGATGCGCGGCCCCTGCGCTCGGCCTTCCTGCGCGGCTGGCTGGCGGGGCTGGGCTATTTCGCGGTCTCCACCTGGTGGGTGGGCGAGGCGTTCTTCGTCAACGCCAAGGATCAGGGCTGGATGGCGCCCTTCGCGGTGGTGCTGCTCGCCGCTGGGCTGGCGCTCTTCTGGGGCGCCGCCTGCGCGCTCTACCGGGCGACGCCGGCGAGCGGGGCGTGGCGGGCGCTGACCTTCGCCGGCGCCTTCTGCGCATTCGAGTGGCTGCGCGGGCACGTGCTCACGGGCTTTCCCTGGGACCTGGCGGGCGAGACCTGGAAGGCCGGCTCGTATCCCTCTCAGGCCGCCAGCATCGTCGGCGCCTACGGCCTTTCCTGGATCACCCTCGCGGCCCTGGCGACGCTGGGCGTTGGCTGGCGGACCAGGGACGCGCGGATCGCCATGGCGCTGGGCGTCCTCGCCGTCGCCGGTCTCTACGGCTTTGGCGCGCTGCGGCTGGCCGGCGCCGGCGCCAGGCCCGCCGCCGACGCGCCGGTCGTGCGGATCGTCC
>JBIOEF010000088.1:0-13095 GCA_044445785.1 Caulobacterales bacterium | reverse complement strand
GCGCTGGCTCAGGCCGACGTTGGGGTGGCGATGCAGACCGGCACCCAGGCCGCGCGCGAGGCCGGCAACATGGTCGACCTCGATTCCGACCCGACCAAGGTCATCGAGATCGTCGAGGTGGGCAAGCAGATGCTGATCACCCGCGGCGCGCTCACCACCTTCTCGATCGCCAATGACGTCGCCAAGTACTTCGCCATCATCCCGGCGATCTTCTTCACCTCTCTGCCGGCGCTTGGCGCGCTCAACGTCATGCAGCTGAAGAGTCCGCACAGCGCGATCCTCTCGGCGATCATCTTCAACGCCCTGATCATCATCGCCCTGGTGCCGCTGGCCCTGCGCGGCGTGCGCTACCGGCCGATCGGCGCCTCGAAGCTGCTGCAACGGAACCTGCTCATCTACGGACTGGGCGGCATCGTCGCCCCGTTCATCGGGATCAAGATCGTCGATCTGATCATCACCGCCATCGGTCTGGCCTAGGAAGGCGAGAAAGCCATGCTCTCCGAAATCCGCCCCGCGATCGTCTCCACAGTGCTCTTCACCCTGCTGCTGGGCCTGGGCTATCCGCTGGCCGTCACCGGCATCTCGCAGGTCGCCTTCCCCGACCAGGCGAACGGCAGCCTGGTGAAGGACGCCGCCGGCCATGTGGTCGGCTCGTCCCTCCTCGCCCAGCCCTTCGCCAAGGACGAGTACCTGCATCCACGCCCCTCCGCCGCCGGCAACGGCTACGACCCGACCAGCTCAGGCGGCTCCAACTATGGGCCGCTCGATGCGAACCTCGCCAAGCGGGTGGCCGGCGACGCCGACGCCTTGCGCAAGTCCACCGGCCACCAGGAGATTCCGGACGACGCGATCACTACGTCAGGCTCCGGGCTCGATCCGGATATCTCGCCGGCCTATGCCCTGCTGCAGGCCGACCGGATCGCCAAGGCCCGCGGCGCTAGCGTCGATGACGTGACGAAGCTGGTCAGCGCCCATGTCGAGCAACCCTTCCTGGGTTTCATCGGCCAACCCCATGTCAATGTGCTGATGACCAATCGCGCGCTGGACGCGGCCCTGCCAAAGGGTAAGCCTAAGGCCTAGATGACGCTCGACGAGCCCCGCCGCCCCGACCCTGACGCGCTTCTGGCTGAAGCGGTCAAGGCGGGGCGCGGCCGGCTCAAGGTGTTCCTCGGCATGTCGCCGGGGGTCGGCAAGACCTACGAGATGCTGGCGCAGGCGGCCCGCCGAAACGCCGAGGGCAAGCGCGTGCTGGTAGGCGTGGTCGAAACCCACGGCCGGCGCGAGACCGAAGCCCTGGTGGAGGGTCTGGAAGTCCTGCCCCGCAAGCCGTTGGAGCACCGCGGCCGCGCGCTGATGGAGTTCGACATCGACGCGGCGCTGGCGCGACGGCCCGACTTGTTGCTGGTCGACGAATTCGCCCACTCCAACGCGCCAGGTTCACGCCATCCCAAGCGCTGGCAGGACGTGGAGGAGCTGCTGGGCGCCGGGATCAACGTCTGGACCACCCTCAACGTCCAGCACCTGGAAAGCCTGGTGGATGTGGTCTGGAAGATCACCGGGGTGCGCCAGCGCGAGACGGTGCCCGACGTGGTGCTCTCCAAAGCCAACGAGATCGAGATCGTCGACATCACCCCGGCCGAGCTGCGCCAGCGGCTGGAGGAGGGCAAGGTCTATGTGCCCGAGACCGCCCGGCTGGCGTCACAGAACTTCTTCAAGACCGAGAACCTGACGGCGCTCAGGGAACTGGCCCTGAGGCGCGCCGCCCAGGCGGTGGACGACGAGCTGATCGGCGCCATGCGCCGCGCGGGCGTCTCCGGACCCTGGGCGGCCGGCGAGCGGATCCTGGTGCTGATCGGCGCCGACGCCATGGCCGACCATCTGGTCCGCTCCGGCCGGAGGCTGGCGGAGATGATGGACGCGCCCTGGACCGTGGCCCACGTGGAGCGCCCTGGCCGCTCGCCGCCCAGCACGGTGGGCCTGGGCCGGATCAGCGAAGCGATGAAGCTGGCTGAGCAACTGGGCGCGGTCACCCTGGCGCTCACCGCCGACGACCTGGTGGGCGCCATCACCGACTATTGCCAGAAGAACAACGTCACCCAGCTGGTCATCGGCAAGTCGCGCGACAGTTTCTGGCGCGAGGCTTTCGGCCGATCGTTCGCCAGCGCCATGATGCGGCGCGCTCACGGCGTCGCGCTGCACGTCGTCACCGAAGGCGCCCCGACGGCGGCCGACGCCAGGCGGAGCCTGCGCGAGGCCTTCGCCGCCGAGCCAGGCGCCTGGCGCCGCTATCTGCCCGGCGTCGCCTACACCGCCGTCGCCACCCTGGCCGCCTTCTACCTGGACCGGACCTTCCACGCCTCGGACCTGGGCATGGTGTTCCTGGCGGCGGTGCTGGCGGCCGGGGTGCTGCAGGGGTTGCGCCCCGCCCTGCTCTCCGCGGGCCTGGCGTTCCTGATCTACAACTACTTCTTCCTCGATCCCCGCTACAGCTTCGTCATCGGTTCGCCCACCGACATCCTGACCCTGTTCGTGTTCCTGGCGGTGGCGCTGATCACCGGGGGTCTCGCCGGGCGGGTGCGCGACCAGCAGATGGCCACCTCCCGCCGCGCCGCCGCCATCACCAGCCTGCTGGTCGCCAGCCGCCGCCTCTCGGCCGCCGCCAAGAAAGGCGACGCTGCCGCGGCGCTGGCCGAGCAGCTCTCGGCGGCCACCGGCGGCAAGGCGATCATCCTGCTGCCGGCCGAGGGCGAGATCGCCCCGGCCGCGGCGGCGCCGGCGATGGAGCCGCTCTCGACCCAGGACATGGCCGCCGCCCGCTGGGCCTGGCAGCACGGCGAGATCGCCGGCGCCGGCACCGGCACGCTCCCCAACGCCATCTGGACCTTCCGCCCGCTGCAGGGCCTCAGCGCCCGCGCCGGCGTCGCCGCCACCGAGGCCCATTCGGTGCGCGACGCGGAAGCCGAGCGGTTCGTGGCGTCCCTGCTCGATCAGGGCGCCATTGCCCTGGAACGGGCGGAGCTCGCCGCCGAGGCCTCCGAGGCCGACGCCCTGCGCCGCTCAGAGCGCCTGCGCGCGGCGCTGCTCAACTCCATCAGCCATGACCTCAGGACGCCCCTGGCCGGGGTGCTGGGCGCGGCGACCACCCTGATCGACTATCGCAAGTCGCTGGAAGAACCGGTGCAGGCGGACCTGCTGGAGAGCATCCGCGACGAGGCCGAGCGGCTGAACCGCTACGTCGGCGACCTGCTGGACATGACCCGGCTGGAAGGCGGCGGGGTCGCGCCGCGCACCGAATCCACCGACCTGCGCGATGTCGTCTCCGCCGCGGCCGAGCGCGTCGGCCGGCGCCTGGGCAAGCGCAAGCTCTCGCGCGATTTCCCGCAGACGCTCTCCACGGTCCCAGCCGACCCGGCGCTCCTGGAGCAGGCCCTGGTCAACATCCTGGAGAACGCCATCGCCTACAGCGATGACTCTTCGCGCATCGAGGCCGCGGTCTACGAGGACGAGCGCAACGTAGTGATCAGCATCGAAGACGAGGGCCGAGGCATCCCCACGCCCCAGCTGCAGCAGGTATTCGAGAAGTTCCAGCGCCTCGAGGAAGCCAGCGACCGCGGCAAGGGGACGGGCCTGGGCCTGGCCATCTCCAAGGGCTTCGTCGAGGCCATGGGCGGGCGCATCGCCGCCGCCAGCCCGATCCACGAGGGGCGCGGCACGCGGATCCTGATCAGCCTGCCGAAGGAAAAACCCACGCCCCATTGGCTGCTATGAGCGCGTTCCGCCCCCGCATCCTCATCATCGACGACGAGCCGCAGATGCACCGCTTCCTGCAGCCGGCGCTGACCGCCGCCGGCTTCGAAGTGCTGCGGGCCGACGACGGCGCCGCCGGCCTCAAGGCCATCGCCACCGGCGCGCCGGACGCCGTGGTGCTGGACCTTGGCCTCCCCGACATGGACGGCAAGGATCTGCTCCGCGCCGCCAGGGCCTTCTACGCCGGTCCGGTGCTGGTGCTCTCCGCCCGCGAGCGCGAGGCCGAGAAGATCGCCTCCCTGGACATCGGCGCCGACGACTATGTGCAAAAGCCGTTCGGGGTCGGCGAACTGCTGGCGCGGCTGCGCGTCGCCCTGCGCCACAAGATCGAGCGGGTGGGCGTTGACGCCGTGGTCCGCTCGGGCGAGCTGGAGATCGACCTGGTCAAGCGCATGGTCTCGCGTGGCGGCGAGGCGCTGCGCCTTTCGCCCAAGGAGTACGAACTGCTCGCCCGCCTGGTGGAGGGCGACGGCAAGGTGCTGAGCCACCGCCAGTTGCTGACCGCCATCTGGGGTCCGGCGCACGTGGACGACCTCCCCTACCTGCGCGTCCTCGTCGGCCAGCTGCGGCAGAAGATCGAGGCCGAGCCCTCTTCGCCCAAGCGCATCGTCACCGAACCCAGCGTGGGCTACCGCTTCATCCGCTGACCCTGGCGCGCGAGTTGCAGCGCGGCGGCCGTTCTGCAGTTCGGTTCGGCCGAACGCAGCCGACGTCCCGCCGTGGGACAATGAGGTCGCCTGATGAGCGTCGAGACCAAGACCGCCACCCGAGTGCTGATGCCGCACGCCACCTCCGGCAAGCGCACGGCGCTGGACAAGCTGCGCTCGCTCTCCAGCCTCAACCCGCGGCTGGTCCCGCACCTCGCCCAGACCATGCTCCGGGGCGGGCGCGCCAACGGCGCCGTCTCGGAATTCGAGGCGCACTGCAAGCGCCGGGGGTTCGAGTTCACCTACGACTGCGTCTCCAACAACATCCCCTTCGTGCTGCCGATCATCAGCGAGTTCGCCAAGCAGCGCGGCCGCGAGCAGATCCGCTATCTGGAGATCGGCGCCTTCGAGGGCCGCAACCTGGCGTTCATGGACTGGTTGCTGGCGGACCTCCTGGACGTCACGGTGATCGATCCCTGGTTCGATGAAGACCTGAACCCGGACGAGAACTATCACGCCATCGAAGAGCGCTTTCATCGCAACATGGCGCGCACTCGCTTCAAGTCGATCACCGCGCGCAAGGCGTTCTCCTCGGCCGTGCTGCCGCAGATGCGGGCCGAGGGCGAGACCTTCGATCTCATCTACGTCGACGGCAGCCACGCGGCGGTGGACGTGCTGATCGACCTCTGCTTCTGCGCCAGCCTCCTGGACGTCGGCGGGATGATGATCCTGGACGATTACTGGCACGACATCAGCGACATCACCGGGCCAGGCGTGAAGCAGGCGGTCGACCAGTTCCTGGCCGTCTTCGGCCGCTACTTCCAGGTCACCGCCGTCTATCGCCAGGTGGTGCTGGTGAAGACCGCGCAAGTGCCCCGCTGACCGCCGAGACGGGTCCCCGCGGGATCACCCCGTGACCTTCGCCGCTTCGATGGCCGGCATCACTTCCTCGGCGAAGAGGCGCAGCGACTTGGACGATTCCTGGTGCGTCAGGTCTCCCCAGGAGAACGAGCCCACGTAGTAGTTTGCGCCGGACTCCTCGGCATACCGGCGCACGTAGTCGCGGACGGTGGAGGGCGATCCCACCAGCAGGCTCTCGTTGGCCATGGCTTCGTCCGGGTTGAACGAGGCCGGTCCGCCCAGGCGCGCAGGCTGGGGACCGACCGGGATCTCGCCTTTCGCCGCCGCCCCTGCGGCCAGCGCCGCGGTCGAGGGCACAGGCGGCGCGCCTGGCGGCTGCGGCTTGGCGAAGTGCTTGCGGTAGGCTTCGTAGGCCTCGCGCGCCCGGTCCTTGGCCTCGGCGTCGGTGTCGGCGATGAACATGTGCCGCATGCCCCCGTAGAGCGGGTCGGCCAGGGTGGCGGTGCAGGCGCTGGGGTTCCGCCTGGCCTTCCTTCCAGGCCTCCAGATAGGCCCCGACCAGGTTGTGGATCCGGTGGATCGAGCCGGCGCCGATGAAGTTCATGCCAAGCTCGCCCGCATGCTGCGGATTGCCGGCGTACCAGAAGGCGGGGTGCGGCTTCTGGACCGGGCGCAGCTCCATCCAGAGGTTCTTGTACCGGTAGTGCTCGCCCTCGTAGCTGAGGAACTCGTTCTGATAGCCCTTGAGCAGGATCTCGAGGGTCTCGCGGAACATGCCGTCGGTGTCGGAGGCCTTGCCGCCCCAGAGCGCGATCTCGCCGCCGCCGCCGGCGCCGCGCCCCACCCCGACCTGCAGTCGGCCGTTGCTCAACCGATCGACCATGCAGGTCTCTTCGAGGATGCGGATCGGCTGGTAGAGCGGCAGAACATAGACCAGCGTGCCGATCTTGATGGTCCGCGTCCGCTGCGCCGCAGCGGCCAGGAACACCGACTGGTTCGGCGCCAGGCATAGCGGCGAATGGTGGTGCTCGGCGACATGGTAGCCGTAGATCCCGGCGGCGTCGGCCTGCGCCATCAGTTGCAGGCGCTCTTCGTACTGCTGGGTCAGATCGCAGTCGTGCCGCCGCTCCAGGTGGTCGAAGATTCCGAACTTCATCAGACGACGCCTCGCTTGCGTTGCATTTTCCGTAAACGTTTACAGAGTCGATCGCAATACCACGGCTAGGCGCCTGCGGACTCGCGGCTGGCAAGCGCGGGCGCCGCCCCGGTCGTGGTCCGCGGATGAAAGGTCGCGGACTGCACCTGGGTGCGGTCGGCCGGCCGCGAACCGGCGAGCCAGGCCAGCATCGCCGCCCCGCAAGCGCGACCCATGCGCTGGGGATCGACGGTGACGCTCGAGAGACCGTGCTTGCGATGGTAGGCGCCGGAGGTGATGTCGTTCAGGCTGACAAGGCTGAGGTCGCCGGGCGTCTCCACGCCGAGCGCGGCGCAGGCGGCCATCACCCCGCGCACGGCCGGGTCGGAAACCAGGACGACCGTCGACCGATCCGCGCGCGAGATCAGCGACCGGACGATCTCCGCCGTCCCGACGCCCTCCGCCATCTCGACGGCCTCGACGCCCAGGCCCTCACCCTTGAGGATCTCGCCGATGGCGTCCATGCCGGCCGCCCGGCGCTGGGGCTGCAGGATCGCGATCCGGCGATGGCCCAAGGCGCGCAGATGCTCCGCCAGGGCCGCCGCCGGCTCGGAAAACGATGGCGACATGTTGGGGAGGCGGGAGAAGGCGCCACTGGCGCCGAACATCGCCATGACCGGAACCTTCGCCGCCGCGTACCGCGGCAGGCTCTCCACCTTGCCCGGCGGGCGGATGCAGAAAAGGGCGTCGACCCTGCGCTCCAGGAACCGGTGCATCAGTACATCGAAGCGGTGCGCATCGCCGCGCGCGGTGGCGATGATCAGCGAATAGCCGGCCTCCTCGATGGTGTCGCTGAGGCCGTCCAGGAGATCGATGCCCAGGGTGTTGCGCAGGTCCGAAAAGATGATCCCCATGGTGTGTGAGCGGTCGCTGCGCAGGGCGCGGGCCGCGTCGTTGGCGACGTAGCCCAGCTCGGCGATGGCCTCGCGGACCTTGGCGAGACTGGCTGGCGACACGGCCAGGCCATTGACGGCGCGAGAGACGGTGGCGATCGAGACATCCGCCCGCGCCGCCACCTCGTGCAAGGTCACCTTCATTCGCGCCTGTCCTGCCGCCTGAAGCATTGCGCATAGTACTGTAAACGTTTACCGATTGTGCTTCAATCGCGGCGGGCGGCGCCGCGCGGGAGAGGTCAGCATGTCCGGCGGACGTCTGGGGGTCAGGGACCCGATCGCCGACTATGTGCGCCGCTGGGGCGTCCGCGAGGATCCGGTGCTGGAGCGCTGCCGGCAGGAGACGGCGTCCGATCCTCGCCGGGGCATGCAGATCGAACCCGAACAGGGCGCGCTGATGCAGACCCTGATCCTGGCCCTGAGGCCCAGGCTCGCGGTCGAGGTCGGCGTCTTCACCGGCTATTCCTCCACCGCCACCGCGACGGCGATGCAGCGCGTCCATGGCGAGGCCGCTCGGCTCTACGCTTGCGACGTCTCCGAGGCCTTCGTGGAGCGGGCCCGCGCCTATTGGCGCGCCGCCGGCGTCGAGGACGTCATCGAGGCGCGCCTTGGCCCGGCCGCCGAGACTCTCACCGCCTTGCTGGGCGAAGGGTTGGCCGGGAAGGTCGACTTCATGTTCATCGACGCCGACAAGCCCAACTACCACGCCTACTACCAGCTGGGCCTCGACCTGTTGCGGCCAGGCGGGCTGATGCTGATCGACAACATGCTGTGGAGCGGTCTGGTCGCCGACCCGCAGGATGTCACGCCGGAGACCCAGGCTCTGCGCGACCTGGCCAAGGTGATCCACGCCGACGAGCGCGTCGACATGACCCTGGCCACCGTGGGAGATGGTCTGTCGGTGATCGCCAAGCGCTGAGCGCCCCGGAGGGAGACCCCACGATGGCCAAGATCCGGTTCGGCGTCTTCGACCACATCGAGCACCTTCCCGGCGTCCCGCTCCACCAGCTCTACGAAGAGCGCCTGGTGCAGATGGAGGCGCTGGATCGCGCCGGCTTCTTCGCCTACCACCTGGCCGAGCACCATACGCCGGCGGTGCACTCCATGGCGCCGTCACAGAACGTCTTCCTCTCCTCCGCCGCCCAGAGGACCAAGACGCTGCGCTTTGGACCGGGCGTCTACGTGCTGCCGCTGCATCATCCGCTGCGTCTGATCGAGGAGGTCTCGATGCTGGACCACCTCTCGCGCGGCCGGCTGGAGATCGGGGTCGGACGCGGCGGGGTGCTGGAGGCCTTCTTCTGGGGCCAGGAGAGCGACGAGGAGACCAACCGGGCGCGCTACGAGGAGGTGCTGGGGGCGCTGCGCGAGGGGCTGAGCCACGACGAGCTCACCTATCACGGCCGCTTCTTCGACTTCGACCGCGTCCCCATGCGCCTGCGCCCTTACCAGACCCCGACGCCGCCCTTCTGGTACATGCGCAACCCCGAGGTCGCGGCCGAAGGCGGGATGAACTGCATCGTCGTCGGCTCGCTCGACACCCTGCAGGCGAACGTCGCCCGCTACCGCAAGCTCTGGACCCAGCACAATCCCTCGCCACTGACGCTCCAGGGGCGCCCGCCGATGATCGGCCTGGTGGTCCACATGCTGCTGGCCGAGGACGAGCAGCAGGCCATCGCCGAGGCCGAGCCGGCCGCCAAGGCCTATGGCTACAACCTCGCCGCGCCGCGCCGGCTGGAGGCCGAGCGTCGCGGGCTGACCCAGTTCACCCAGGCGCCGGACGGGGGCCTGGGCGGTCCGACGCGTGGCGGCCCCGACCGTCACCGCGCCCCCGAAGAGCGCCGCGACCTCGACGCCTCCCTCGCCAAGCTGGCGGAAGAGGAGCGCCAGCTGCGCGACGCCCGCCGGCGCACGCCCGGCCGCATTCCGGGGTTCGTGGTCGGGACGCCGCAGACAGTGCGCGCCTATTTCGACGAGTACCTGACCACCGGCGCCAACTACATGGTGCTCTCCTTCCAGTGGGGCAGCCTCAGCCACGCCCAGGCGATGCGCTCGATCCGGCTCTTCCAGGAGCACCTGATGGCCGACTACGCGACGGAAAACCCGTTCATCTTCGCCGACGCCGCGGCGGCCTGAAAGGTGCTAACCAGCTGTTTGACTGACCGAGGCGATACGTGGACGAGACCGAAGAAGAAGTCGGGACAGCTACAGGGGTTCTAGGGGGACCACGCGCGCGCTTAGCCCTTGGAATTTCTTGCGCGACCCTGTGGTGTGGCGCTTTCGGAATGTATAGTTGGCTTGAGATCGTGAGTCCGACAAGTCCTGACAGTACGACAGGCCAAACATATTTCATGGCCAATAGATTTGCGCCCTCGTTCTATGTGACGAGATGTGAGTACATCGCGTTTCTGACTCTGTTGGGCTTGGTTGGAATCTCCTCGTTCTTGGTTGCCCCGGCATTTCGCCGTTTTATATCCCGATGAGGCAATGCGCGTCAGGATGACCAGGTGAAGAGCCCGGAGCCCGGTCCATTTCAAGTCATCGCGTGATGCAACCGACCCTAGAGGCCTAGGCAGCAAACCCTGGCGGTGAGGGAGGGATTCGAACCCTCGGTAGGGCTTTACACCCTACGCCGGTTTAGCAAACCGGTGCCTTCAGCCACTCGGCCACCTCACCCTAGGCAGGGCGCCGTCGATAGCCGTTTCGCCGGCCCCGCGCAATCGAGCCTGGCGCTCGGCGAAACTGCCTTAGAGCCGGCCTAAGTCTTGCTCTGGGCCTCCTCATCATGCCCGCCGCCCTCCGCCGACCCCGCGTTCCGTCCCAGGTCGAGACGTCAGAGCCGCGTCCGCCAACCCTCAAGCGCCGTCCTGGCGCCGCCAAGCGCGCTTCGCCGCCCGAGCGGGCCCGCGAGGACCGCCGCGGCCCCATGCGTCCGATCGCCCTGACGCCCAGCCGCTCGCGCCTCACCGGCTGGACGCTGGGGATGATCTTCCGCATCGCCGATGGCCTGGCGCTGGCGGGCATGGCGCTGGCCGCCGCGCGGATCGCGTCGGGCGGCCTTGGCCCCTCCAGCGTGACCCCGTTCGTGATCGGCGCCCTGGCGCTGATCTGGAGCCTTTCGACCCTGCACGCCTACGCCTTCGCCAAGGGCGAGGCCCTGCGCCGTCACCTGATCCGGGTCAGCGCCGGCTTCGGCCTGGCCGCGCTCAGCCTGGAGTTCCTGCTGAGTGGCTTCCATCCGACCGTGATCCAGAGCCGCGACTTCAATCTGTGGTTCGCCGGCAGCCTACTTGGGCTCTACGCGCTGCACGCGGTGTGGTGGCGGATGGTGCGCCGCTGGCGCGCCAAGGGCCGGCTGACGCCCAACGTCGTGGTGGTCGGCGCCACCGCCAACGCCGAGCGCCTGATCGCCGCGGCGATGCAGAGCGGCGACACGGCGGTCCTCGGCGTCTTCGACGACCGCGCCGACCGTATCCCGGCCGATATCGCCGGCGTCCCGGTGCTGGGCGACACCTCCGCCCTCATCAGCCACCGGATGATGCCCTACGTCGACCAGGTGGTGATCGCCGTGCCGCAGTTCGCGGAATCGCGGGTCGGCGAGCTGATCGACCGGCTGGCGGTGCTGCCCAACGAGGTGATGCTGTTCGTCGACCAGGGCCCGGCCGGCCGCGCCGCCGCCCTTTCGCGGATCGCCGAGGCGCCGCTGGCGCCCGTCTCCGGCCCGCCCAGCAACGAGCGCCGGGCGCTGGTCAAGCGCCTCGAGGACCTGGTGATCGGCGCCCTGGCGCTGGTCCTGGGCCTGCCGCTGATGGCGGCCATCGCCGTCGCCATCAAGCTCGACAGCAAGGGCCCGATCCTCTTCCGCCAGCGCCGCCACGGCTTCAACAACGAGGAGATCGTGGTCTGGAAGTTCCGTTCCATGCAGGTGGGCTGCCCGGACGCCGGCGCGACCCTGCAAGTTCAACTGGACGACGAGCGGGTGACCCGCGTCGGGCGTTTCATCCGCATGACCAGCCTGGACGAGCTGCCGCAGATCTTCAACGTGCTGAAGGGCGAGATGTCGCTTGTGGGTCCCAGGCCCCACGCCGTCGGCATGAAGACCGGCCGCACCGAGAGCGCCAAACTGGTCGCCGACTACGCTCACCGCCATCGGATGAAACCCGGGATGACCGGCTGGGCGGCGATCAACGGCTCGCGCGGCCCCGTGCACACCCCCGAGGCGGTGCGCCGGCGCGTCGCCCTGGACATCGAATACATCGAGCGCCAGTCGCTGATGCTCGACCTGACCATCATGGCCCTGACGATCCCCTGCCTGCTGGCGGACGGAAAAGCGGTGCGCTGATGTTTTGGCGAGGCGTGGTCGGCTATCTGCCGATGAACATCGTGCAGGGCCTGGTCGGGCTGTTCTCGATCGTCGTCTTCACGCGCCTGCTGACGCCCGCCGACTACGGCGTTTACGCCATCGCCTTTTCGGCCATGAGTCTCACCCACACCCTGGTCTTCTCCTGGATGGAGGCGGCGATGGCGAGGTTCCACTCGCCGCAGGCCGAGGCCGGGCGCCTGGCCGATCATTTCGCCACCCTCTACCGCTGCTGGCTGGCGGCCGCCCTCGCCTTTCCGCTGATCGCCGGCCTGATCCTGACCGTGCTGCCGATCTCCGGTCCGGTGAAGCTCGCCGTGGCCGCGGGCCTCGCCGCGATCCTCTTCCGCAGCCTCTTGAAGCTTGTGCAGGAGCGTCGCCGCGCCGTCGGCGACGTGCGGGGCGCCGCCTGGCTGGACATCGGCCAGACGCTCGCCGGCTTCGCCTTCGGCGTCGGCCTGATCCTCCTCGGACTGAAGGGCGCCGCGCCCATCGCCGGCCTTGGCGCCGCCGCGGCGGTGGTGCTCGCCTTCGTGCTGCCGACCGAGCTTGGCCGCGGCGCCGGCGGGCGATTCGACGCGGCCCAGGCCAGGACTTACGCCGTCTACGGCCTGCCGGTGGCGCTCTCGCTGATCTTCGCCCTGGCGCTGGCCACGACCGACCGGTTCCTCTTGGCCTACTACCTCGATGACACGGCGGTGGGCGTCTATCACGCTGGCTACAGCCTGGCGAACCGCACCCTCGACGTGATCTTCATCTGGCTGGGCGCGGCCGGCGGACCGGCGCTGATCGTGGCGCTGGAGCGTGGCGGGCCCGACGCCCTGCGAGCGGCGGCGCGCGAGCAGGCCGCCCTGATGGTCGGTCTGGTGTTTCCGGCGGCCGTGGGGCTGGCCCTGGTCGCCCGGCCGCTGGCCGACGTCATGGTCGGCCCGGCGCTGCGCCAGGGGGCCGCACAGGTGACGCCCTGGATCGCCATGAGCGCGCTCTTCGCGGGGCTGACCACCTACTATTCCCACCAGGCGTTCACCCTTGGCCGGCGCACGACCCTGCTGCTGCTGGCCATGAGCGTGCCGGCAGCCGCCAACCTCGGCCTCTGCCTCGTGCTGATCCCGCGCTACGGCCTGCCGGGCGCGCTCTGGGCGACGACGGCGAGCTATGGCCTGGGGCTGATCGTCTCTCTGACGCTCGGCCGGCTCGCCAGGCCCCTCCCCTTGCCCCTCGCCGACATCGCCAAGGCCGCGGCGGCGAGCGTGATCATGGGCCTCATCCTGATCCGGCTGCCGGCCGGCGGGGGCGTCAGCGAACTGGGTCTGAAGGTCGGCGTCGGCGCGCTGG
>JBIOEF010000087.1:0-13426 GCA_044445785.1 Caulobacterales bacterium | reverse complement strand
GCCGGCGGGGGAACCGGCGGCGGGGGCGCGGGCGGCCCTGGCGGGATGGACCTCACCGGCAGACGCTTCATCGCCACCCGCATGACGCTGCGCCAGAGCTCCGCCGGCGCGCTGCCGCCGGTGACGCCGCGCATCGGCGTATTGTCGTCCCGGCCCATCCAGACCACCGTCGTCAGCCCGCCGGTGAAGCCGCAGAACCAGGCGTCCTTGAAGTCCGAGGTGGTGCCGGTCTTGCCGGCCAGGTCGTAGCCAGGGATCGCCGCCTTCACCCCGGTGCCCGAGGCGATCACGGTGCGCATCATCCGGTGCATTTCCCCAAGCGCCGGATTGGCGATCACCGGCGCGGCGCCGGGCGCCGGGTGCTGGTAGAGCACGCGTCCGCCGGCGCGGATCCGCTCGATGCCGTAGGCCGCGACGCGGTTGCCGCCGTTGGAAAAGGTGTCGTAGGCCTGGGCCATCTCCAGCGGAGTCACCAGGGTGGTGCCCAGCGCCATGGCCGGTTCGGTGTTGATCGGCGAAGCGATCCCGAGGCGATGGGCGGTCGCGGCCACCAGCGGGCGGCCCAGCTGGTCGGCCAGGCGCGCGGCGATGGTGTTCACCGACTGCGCCAGCGCCTTCTCCAGGGTGATCTGACCCAGAAACTCAGGCTCGAAGTCACGTGGCGACCAGCCGTCGATGGTCACGGGTTCATCGACCGCCAGGCTGTCCGGCGTGAGGCCGCTTTCCATGGCAGTGAGGTAGACGAACGGCTTCCAGGACGATCCCGCCTGGCGGTGCGCCTCGATCGCCCGATCGTAGCCGCTGGAGGCATAGTCGGCGCCCCCCACCAGCGCCCTCACCCGCCCGCCGCCGTCCAGCGAGACCACCGCCGCCTGGCCGATCTGCTGGCGCGCGTGGGCGGCGAGGTTGGCGCGCACGGCCTCGCCCGCCGCGGCCTCGGTCGGAAGGTCCAGCGTGGTCTCGACGACGATGTCCTGGCTGTTCTGATTGACCAAGGCGTGGGTCTGGGGATCCAGCCAGTCGAGGAAGTACTGCGCCGGCTCGGTCGGGGCGTGCTTGTAGACCTTCAGCGTCCCCTTGAGCGCCTTCTCGCGCTCGGCCTGGGTGATCGCGCCTGTCTCGACCATGGCGTCCAGCACCAGGCGGGCGCGCTCGGCGGCGTGATCGGGCTCGTCGGCCGGATCGTAGTAGGTGGGAGACTTCACCACCCCCGCCAGGGTCGCCGCCTCGCGCAGGGTCAGCCGCGCGGCGGGCTTGTTGAAATAGCGCTGCGCCGCCGCCTCGATCCCGTAGGCCCCCGAGCCGAAGTAGACGCGGCTGAGGTAGAGCCCGAGGATCTGCTTCTTGGTGTAGGCCTGCTCCAGCTCCACCGCGTAGATCAGCTCCTGGCCCTTGCGCTCAACGGTCTTGTCGGCGTTCAGGAAGAGGTTGCGCGCCAGCTGCTGGGTGATGGTCGAGGCGCCCTGCGTGGCCCGCCCCTGGCCGATGTCGGTGATGATCGCCCTGGCGATCCCGGCCACGTCGAACCCGGAATGCTCGTAGAAGCGACGGTCCTCGATGGCCACGAACGCGGCCGGCAGATAGGCCGGCAGCTTGCTGAGGTCCGCCGGCGGCGCGTACCTGCCGCCGCGCACGCCCAGCACCGCGTCCGACCGGTCCAGATAGGTCACCTGCGGCTCGCGCCGGATCGGCGGCAGCTGCGGTATCTGCGGCGCCTCCAGCTGCAACTGGGGCAGCGCCAGGGAGACGGCGGCGATGAGGGCGAGCAAGCAGGCGACTCCACGGCGACGGGCGCCACCGCCCTATCGGAGCGCCCTCTTGTGTCGTCTCGGCGTCGAAGGGAAAAGATAAATCGCGGTAATCTGCCGCGGGGTCGCGCCCACGCCTCAGGTGAAGGCGTCGTGTTCGACGAGCATCTGGCCGAAGAGGACCGGGAGCAGGAGGTGGGTCTCGCCGGCGGCGGGCGGGAAGGTCAGGGCCTCCAGGCGCTCGACCAGGGTCTTCAGCAGCTCTGGCCAGCGTGCGTCGGCCGGGTCGGCGTGGAAGACGCGGTCGAGCAGCACCTGGCAGCGCTGCACAGAGCCATCCGGGCGGATGTCGAGCCGCAGCGTCACCGGGCCGTGGTAGGTGGTCAGCGGTATGCTGCTTTCGCGCACGAAGGCGTGCACCGCCTGCACCGCCTTGGGCGCCACCTCGTCGAACGGCAGGGCGCCGCCGGCCGCCGGCCCGCCCTCGCGGATGTGGCCGTGCATGACGAAGCGGCCTTCTTTGGGGTCCATCGATCCTTCGATGCGCTCGACGGCGTGCGGCATGCGGTCGTCGAAGATCACCAGGCGATTGAACCTGGGCGCGATGGCGTCATAGAAGCCGCGCGCCACCAGGGGCTTGACCAGGCCGTTCCGGAACGGATCGCCCTCGTGATGGACGATGGTCTCGCCGCCGCTGGTGCGGCGCTCGTTGCGGGTGAGCGAATAGACGTAGCCGAAGCGGCCGTTGTGGGCGTCGTTGTGCAGGCCCTGCTTGCAGCCGTCGACGTAGAGGCTGAGGTAGGGCCAGTTGACCCGCGCCAGGCCCAGCGTCTCGGTGGTGAAGAACCGCAGGCGGTCCATGAAGGCGTCCACCGACGCCTTTTCGATCACCTTCTCCGGCTGGGTGCGGAAGTAGGTGTAGACCGGCGGCACGTACCAGTAGTTCCAGACCTGATGGGTCTCGGCGGCGTGCGCGGCGGGATTGGAAAAGTGGTTGTCGATGTCCAGCCGCATCGCCTCGGCCAGCTCGACGGGGAGGAAGTCGTCGATGACCAGCAGGCGGTCGCGGATTGTCGGGACGGCGGCGCCCGCCTCGGCCGCCGGCGCTGCGCTCACCTTGGTCTCCATCGGCCGTGATCCTCCTCGCAACCGCGCGCGCAGGATACCATGCAACGGCGGCGCCAAGGCCAGGCGGAAAGGGTCAGCCAGGCTCAACCAGGGGTATGGCCGCCTGGCCGGTGAGGCTCTCGGTGATCGGCGCCTCGGCGTAGAGTGCGTCGCGCGCGTCGAGCTCGGCGCGGATCTCGCCATGCTGCTGCTCGTCCAGCTTCCAGCCGATGAAGCAGGCGCCGCCGAAGAGCACCAGCAGCGTCGGGCCCGCCAGGTAGACCACCTCCATATGCCGGACGGCTTCGGGGGAGTTCTTCAGCGCCTCCTTGGCGTGGTAGCCGACGGCGTCCAGCAGCGGATAGGCGATCAGCGAGGCCATCGCGCCTGAGACCTTGGTGGTCAGGCCCAGCAGCGCATAGATCAGGCTGATCCGCTCCTTGCCCTGCTCCAGGCGCACCTCGTCGCCCACGTCGGCGATCATCGCCCGGGTCATCAGGCTGAAGCCCGAGGCCATGAAGCCGCACCAGAGCATCGTCGGGACGGCGCCCAGAACCACGCCCTTGGGGATCATGAGGACCGTGCAGAGGCCAATGGAGTAGGCGGTGGTCGCCGCCATCATCGTCCGGTGCTTGCCGATCCTGGTCGCCACCCAGGCGGTGGTCGGCGCCCCGACGAGGCCGGAGAGGATGTAGACGCCCAGCAGCACCGACGCCTGCGATTGCGAAAAATGCCGGCTGTCGCGGAAGAAGAAGAGGTAGAGGGCGGTCATCCAGCCGGTTCCAAGCACGATCGCGAACTCGGCCAGCAGCAGGCGGACCATGGTCGGCTTGGTCGCCAGCCCTGCGTAGTCACCAAGGTTGAACCGGGTCCCGACGCCGGGAACCGGCCGCGACACCTTTTCCGGCGTGCGCCAGGCGACGATGGCGACGCAGAGCGGGGTGGCGATGACGACGAACCAGCCCATCAGCGGCACGGCCCGGTCCGCGGCCGCCTGTCCAGCGCCAGCCAGCGCCGGGATCGTCAGCACCAGCAGCATGCCGACGACGCCGACCATCGCCAGCACGCCGAAGACCCGCGAGCGCTCGTGGTAGTTGGGGGCGATCACTGCGCCCCAGGCCGACTGGGCGAGACCCAGGATGGAGATCCCCAGGTACATCACCAGCAGCCAGCCGATCAGATAGGCCGGCCCGATCCCCCTCTGCGCATTGAACATCATGTAGACGCCCAGCATCAGGATCGGCGCGCCGACGATCAGCCAGACCCGGTAGCGGCCAAGCGGCGTGTGAGTGCGGTCCATCATCACGCCCAGCACCGGGTCGATCGGGATGTCGATCAGCCGCACCGCGCCCCAGGCGAAGCCGACCATGGTCAGCCCGACGCCCAGATGGATGGCGATGTAGGGCTGCAGGAAAATACCCAGGCCGACGATCAGAGAGGCCACCGGCAGGCCCGACAGCGAGAAGGTCAGCACGGCCGGCAACGAGAGCCGCTCGCCCGCGGCCGGGGCGGTGGTGCTCACCAGGACGTCTCCCAAGTCCGCGCCTTCTTTCGGCGTTCTGAGGTCATGACAGCCCCCTTCCGCCAGGGCATGGCAAGGGGCTCACCTGCGCCGCCGCGACACACCGCATTTGCGCCGTCCCGCGCGCCTGCTAGCGTCAGCCCATGACCGATGACCTCATCACCCAATCATTGGAACTCGCCGCCGAGCGGTGCGAGGACCTGACCCCGCTGGTCTATGCGCGGCTCTTCCGCGAGCATCCGCAGATGGAGGCGCTGTTCCTGCGCGACAACCGCAATCTGGTGAAGGGCGAGATGCTGGCCAGGGTGTTCGAGGCGATCCTGGATTTCATCGGCCCGCGCACCTACGCCGCCCACCTGATCCAGTGCGAGGTGGTCACGCACGAGGGGTACGACGTGCCGCGCGAGGTGTTCGCGGTCTTCTTCGGCACCGTGGCGGCGACGCTGCGCGAGGTGATCGGGGGCGACTGGACGCCAGCGATGGACCGCGCCTGGCGCACGCTGCTCACCGACCTCGACTTCTACGTCAAACACTCCGACCAGTACGAAACCGCCGCCGCCGTCGCCTGACCTCGCCCCTCCCGGTCACTCCCGCGAAAGCGGGAGAGAAGACTTAACGCGGAGGTCTCGCGGAGATCGCAGAGAAGATTACCGTTCATATCGGCAAGCGGCGCGGCCCAGCCGATTCGTCGCTCCGCGACCTCCGCGAGACCTCCGCGTCCTCTGCGTTAAAGACTTACTTTCCGGGAACAGACTTACGTCCCCGGATTGATCGGATAGGGCGTTCCGTCGCGGTGGAAGTAGGGCTTGAGGCCGGGCTTGGCGACCATGTCGATGTCCGGATAGTCGCAGACGTCCTCGCCCGGGACCGAGTTGCCGACCTCCAGCACGATCGCATCGCGGCCGCTGCGGTTGATCAGGTGGTGGCCGTCGCTATCGCCGGCCTTGAAGGCGGCGCAGTCGCCAGCCCGCAGCAGCTCCTCGCCAGTGTCGGTGACCAGCACCAGTTCGCCCTGAACCACGAACACGAACTCGTCCTCGTGGGTGTGCCAGTGACGCTGGCTGGACCAGACGCCGGGCGGCAGGCGCGAGAGGTTGACCCCAAACGCCGTCAGCCCCGCCGCGCGCCCGAGCCTGCGCCAATCAGAGCCCAGGCACGGCCGGTCGAACGGATGCGGATAGTTGCAGCCGCTCTCAAGAGGGATGGCGGCAAGATCGAGCTTCTTCATTGGCGGGCTCCGCTGGGGGCTGCAAGGACGCGCCAGCATACCAGCCGCGCGCGCGGCGATTGTCAGCAGTGTGGCGCGGGGCGAAGCGGAGGCAGGACACAACAACCAGCGCTCCACCCCCCACTCCACCTTTCAATGTCATCCCGGCCGCAGGGCCGCCTTCGGCCCGGAGAGCCGGGATCTACTTCCCGCGCCGGCGCACGCAGATCCCGGACAGCCGCTGCGCGACTTCCGGGATGACATTGGGGGGAAGGTCGGAATGGGTTGACGCGCCCGTCGCCCTGCGCCCAGCCTGCGGGCCTGCCAGGAGGGGCTAGAACCATGAAGACCACCAAGCTCTCAGCCGCGGCGCTGGGCGTGATCGCCGCCGCATCGCTCGCCGCCTGCAAGCCGCCGGCGGACACCGCCAAGGTCGCGGACGCGGTGAAGGCCGACGTCGCCCAGCTGACCTCCGACTACAACGCCCACGACGCGGCCAAGGTCGCCTCGCACGACGCGGCGGACGTGGTGCAGATGGGCCACGGCGGGCCCAACGTGGTCGGCAAGGCCGCGGACCTGGCGGCCAACACCCTGCTCTTCGCCGGTGACCCGACCACCCACGTCACCCTGACCGGCCAGACGGTGGACGTGGCCGCCTCCGGCGACATGGCGGTGCTGCGCGCCAGCTACGCGGTGGGCTTCACCGACCCGAAGATCAAGCAGCCCGCCACCGAAACCGGCAACTACCTGGCCGGCTACAAACTGCAGAGCGACGGCACGTGGAAGCTCCAATGGTCCGTCATCTCCGACACAGGGCCAGCCACAGCCGCGCCTGGGCCGACCGTGGGGAGCGGCTGAGGGCGAAAGCCGGGGTCAACGCCGCGCCGACTCTCCTCCCCCACCGGGGGAGGGGGACCGCGAAGCGGTGGAGGGGGCCAGCGGCGCCCTAGGCCGTCCCGCCCTACTCCGCCGCCGCCTGCGCTCGCAGGCCCAGCGTCCGCAGCGAGCGGTCGATCCATAGGCGGGTGAGTTTTTCCTGCACCCCGTTCTGGCCCAGGCGCGCTCGGAGGCTGGCGAAGTCGACCTTGTCCATCTCCTGGTCCTGGTTGAAGCAGGAGAAGACCACGCTCTCGACGCCGCTGGCGGGGTCCTTGTGCGCCTGCAGGCACTGGGCGCAGATCTCCTTCATCATGCATTGCATGGGCGAGTTGATCGAGGCGATGGCCTTGTGGGCGGGCTTCAGGTGCTGGGCCAGCACGCCGTGGCGGGCCCGCGCCACCGCGCCCATCATGCCGTCGGAGCCGATGGCGATGATGTGGTCCACGTCGGTGAGCGGCGCCGGCGGGGCGCCCAGCTGGCCGGAGGCGTAGGCGTCGATGGCCTCGACGATATTGCCGACGAAGGCGAAGTCCTGGGGGCGGTCGGGCGTGAAGCCCGGGGCTTCGTCGCAGCACCAGACGATGACGTCGGCCGCGCGCTCGATCTCGGCCACCTTGTAGCGGTCGATGATCCGCTTGTAGCCGGCGAAGTAGATCACCTTGCTGCCCCGGTCTTTCAGCGCCTGGCCGATGGAGAAGAGCACCGCGTTGCCAAGGCCGCCGCCGATCAGGAGGATGGTCTCGCCCTCCGGGATCTCAGTCGCCGAGCCGGTGGGGCCCATCAGGATCACCGGCTCGCCGGGCTTCAGGTAGGCGCAGAGGTCGGAGGAGCCGCCCATCTCCAGGACGATCGTCGATAGGAGGCCCCGGGCCTTGTCGACCCAGGCGCCGGTGAGGGCCAGGCCCTCCATGCCCAGGCGCGCGCCCTCCACGGCCGGCGCCAGGGTCTCGAAATTCTGCAGCCGGTAGAACTGGCCGGGCTGGAAGGCGCGGGCGGCCATGGGCGCGCGCACCACCACCTCGACGATGGTGGGGGTGAGGCGGATGACCTCGTGGACGGTGGCGCGCAGCTCGCCATCGAGCCTGGCGAAGAGCGCATCCGGCGCCGCTTGGCTGGGCGCCAGGCGGGCGAGCGCGCGGCTGACCACGGGATAGCCCTGCTTGGCGCTGGACATGGCTTTCACCACGTTGCCGGCGAAGGAGGGGTGCAGGTCGCCAAAGAAGCTGACCGCCCGGCCGTCGCCCCGCACGCTCATCAGCACCTGGACCTCGGCCGGCTTGGTCAGGCGCTCGGGGGTCACCCGCTCGCCCGTCTCGCCCACCGCCTGGAAGTAGCGGCCGTCGATCTCGACGTGCTTTGGATCTTCGCGGCCAAGCACGGTGTTGGGGTGGGTGCCGGCGGCGACCAGGATGCTCCGCGCCGGCAGGACCTCTTCGGTGGCGAACGCCTCGGCCTGGTCGTCGCCGGGCCGGGCCACGCTGACCTTCAGCGCCTTGGCGTAACCGAAGTCGTCGAGCGCCACCTCCAGGGGCGTGACGCCCTCGGCGAAGCGGATGCCCTCTTCCAGGGCCTTGTGCACTTCCTCGTGGTTGAGGGTGTAGCTGGGCGCGTCGATCAGGCGTCGGCGATAGCAGATGGTGGCGCCGCCCCAGCCGCGCAGCAGCTCCAGGATCTCGGGCGGCCGGCCCTGCAGCCGGGCCGTGACCCGCTCGGCGCGGATGGCGCGGGCGTGCCTAAGGAACTCGGCGGCGACCTCGCGGTCCTGGGCGGTCCAGGTCGCTTCCACCGCCGCCACGCCCCGCTCGGCGATCAGGGCCTCGTAGCGGGCGGCGAACTTCTCCACCTGCACCGGATAGTAGGCCAGCGCCTCGGTGGCGGTGTCGATGGCGGTGAGGCCCCCGCCGATCACCGCCACGGGCAGCCGCACCTGCAGGTTGGCGGTGGAGTCGGTCTTGGCCGCGCCGGTGAGCTGCAGGGCCATCAGGAAGTCGGATGCCTGGCGCACGCCGGGGGCCAGGCCATTCTTCATGCCGACGATGGTCGGGCGCCCGGCGCCGGCGCAGAGCGCGATGTGGTCGAAGCCGAGCTCGAAGGCGCTCTCGATGGTGAGCGTGCCGCCAAAGCGCACGCCGCCGAACATTTTGAACTGCGCGCGGCGCTCCAGCAGCAGCCGGACCATCTTGAGGAAGTTCTTGTCCCAGCGGACGGTGATGCCGTACTCGGCGACGCCGCCGAAGCCGGCCATGGTCCGCGACCCCAGCTCCTCGCGCAGGGCTTCCACATCGCGGATCGGCGCGAAGGGATGGCGCGCTCCGCCCGCATCGACGCCGCACACGTTCGGGTCCAGCGGCTCGATCTTCAGCCCGTCGATGCCCACCACCGCGTGGCCGTCGTTGATCAGATGGTGGGCCAGGGTGAAACCGGCGGGGCCCAGGCCCACGACCAGCACCTTGCGGCCGGTCGCGGACCTGGGGAGCGGGCGCTCGATGTTCAGCGGGTTCCAGCGGGTCAGCAGCGAATAGATCTCGAAGCCCCACGGAAGGGCCAGCACGTCCTTCAACACCCGAGTCTCGACCTGCGGGATGTCCACCGGGTCCTGCTTCTGGAAGATGCACGACTTCATGCAGTCGTTGCAGATGCGGTGGCCGGTGGCGGCGCACATGGGGTTGTCGATGACCACGATCGCCAGGGCCCCGACGGTGAGACCGCGCGCCGCGGTCAGGTTCATCTCGGAGATCTTCTCTTCCAGAGGACATCCGGCCAGGACCACGCCGAACGGGCTCTGCTTGAATTCGCCCGTCTTCTCCTTGAGGCCGGTGGAGCAGCTGTCCTTGCCCTGGTTGTGGCACCAGATGCAGTAGTTGGCGTGGTCGAGCGCGCCCACCACGCCCATTCCGGGGTCGGTCAGGGCGAAGCCTTGGCGGCGCCGGCGGCGCTCAACGGAAAGGCCAAGGGCGGGAAGGCCGCTGATGGGGTCGCTCTCCACCGGCACCAGGCTCATCGGGTCGGTCTTGTGCGGGACCTTGAAGAGCACGCCCGCGTGGTGCTCCCGCCGCCCGGCCTCACTCAGCGTCGCCCAGGCGGCGTAGCGGAGGGCGAGATCCAGGGCCTCGGCGTGCTGATCCTCCGCCGCCAGCCAGGCGTCGACCTTCTGCGAGAAGCCCAGTTCTGTGAGCGGGGCGCCGAGATGCGCTTCGAGCTGGCGGCGCAGGTCCGCGCCATCGAAGGCTTCCGCCTCGGCGGCGTATTTCTTGGTCGCGCGCCGCTGAACGAACAGTCGCTTGACCGAGAAGATCAGCGCCAGCGCCTCACGGCCGGAGAGCACGGCGCCCAGTTCAGCCTGGATGCCGAAGAGCTCGCCGACGAAAGCTTCGAACACCGGCGCCAGATCGATGACCAGCTCCGATTCCTTCAGGCCCTTGACGTCGGCGGGGGCGCGGCGGGCGGCCTCCAGCCGGTCCCTCAAGTCCGCATCGCGGTCGGAAAGGTAGTCGAGAAAGCACGCGTCGAGTCTGGCCAGGCCGTCGCGATCGTAGAGGTCGGCGAAGCTGGCGTCGAAGCCGAGGGCGAGAGCGGCGGCGGTGGCTTTCACCGGCGCCTCGAGGGTGGTTTCGGTCATTGGGTTGGCTCAGATATCGCCGCCGACGTCGATGATCACGCCTGGAGCGCGGGCGGTGTGTATCCCGCATTCGCTCTTTTGCGAACCCGCCCAGCGCCCGGACCTTATGTCGCCCCCCTCCTCCACCGGGCTGGTGCAGGGCCAGCAGCCGATCGAGGGAAAGCCCTGGGCGACCAGCGGGTGCTCGGGGAGATCGTGGTCGGCGATGTAGGCGTCCAGGTCCTCCTTGGACCAGTTGGCCAGGGGGTTGAACTTCAGCTTGCCCTCGGATTCCTCCACCACCGGCAGGCGCAGGCGATCGCCGCCGTGGAAGCGCTTGCGGCCGGTGATCCAGGCGGAGAAACCCGCCAGCGCCGCGTCCAGCGGCAGCACCTTGCGGATATGGCAGCAGGCGTCGGTGTCGGTCTTCCAGAGGTCCGCGCCCGGATCGGTCACCGCCAGGTCCTCAAAGCGCGGGCGCAGGTCGCGGATGCCGGTGAGGCCCAGGCGCGCGGCCAGCTGCTGGCGGTAGTCCAGGGTCTGGCCGAACAGCATGCCGGTGTCGAGGAAGAGGATCGGGATGTCCGGCTTCAACTGCGAGACCATGTGCAAGAGCACCGCCGACTCCGCCCCGAAGGAGGAAACGACCGCGATCTCGTCGCCATAGTGATCGATGGCGGCTTTCAGGATGGTCGCCGGATCGGCGCCGCGCAGTTCCGCGTCCAGCCGCTGCGCCAGCTCATGCGTCCTTCGAGACGCCCGCTGCGCGGGCTCCTCAGGATGACGCGCCAGTTTGGTCTCGATCGTATCAGTCATGTCTCGAACCACGCTCCGCGAAGGCCGGCTCGCGGCCGTCGGCGGCGCGCTGGTAGACATGGCGGAAGCGGCCGACCACGTGGGTCCAATCCTCAGCCGAGGAGGCGTCGGCGACCTCGAACGCGTCGACGCCGCAGCGGACCATGAACCTGGCCTGTTCGCGCAGCACCTCGCCCACCGCCCTCACCTCGCCAGCGTAGTGGTAGCGCTCACGCAAGATCCGGGCCGAGGAGTAGGCCTGGCCGTGGCGGAACTTGGGGATCACCAGCGCCACCACCGAGAGCCGCGGCAGGGCCTCGGCGATGTCCTCCACCGCCTCGTTGGACTCGATCCGCACGCCGACGTTGCGGCCTTCGCCGAGCAAACGCTCGCCCTCGGCCTGGAAGCGCTGCAGGGAGATGATCACGTCGCCGCGCGGGATCGGCGTCTCGTCGGCGACGTGCGTGAAGGGATCCTCCGCCGGCTCGGCCCGCTGGCCGGTCCACCTAATGAGCATCGGCATAGACGGCCTCCTTGAAGGGGGCCATGCCGGTGCGGCGGAAGGTGTCGATGAACCGCTCGCCCTCACGGCGCTCGCGCAGGTAGACCTCGACCAGGTGATCGACGGCGTCGGGCACCTTGGCGGCCGGCAGGGCGGGGCCGAGAATCTGGCCCAGAGTCGCGTCGGCCTCTGGCGAGCCGCCCAGGGAGACCTGGTAGAACTCCTCGCCCTTCTTATCGACGCCCAGGATGCCGATCGAACCCACGTGGTGGTGGCCGCAGGCGTTGATGCAGCCGCTGATCTTGATGCCAAGCTCGCCCACTTTCTCGGCCAAGGCCGGGTCGGCGAAGCGCTTGGCGATGGCCTGGGCGATGGGGATCGCGCGGGCGTTGGCGAGCGCGCAGTAGTCCAGGCCCGGGCAGGCGATGATGTCGGTGATCAGGCCGATGTTGGGCGTCGCCAGGCCCTCGCTGTCCAGCGCCTTCCAGACGGCGTGGACGTCGTCCAGCTTCACGTGCGGCAGGATCAGGTTCTGCTCGTAGGCGACGCGGATCTCGTCCTGGGAACAGCGCTCGCCCAGGCTTGCGATCAGCTCCATCTGCTCGGCCGAGCAGTCGCCCGGCGTCTCGCCAGGCTGCTTCAGCGAAATGTCGACGATGGCGTAGCCGCTGATCTTGTGGGCCTTGACGTTGTGCCGCACGAACCGGGCGAAGGCCGGGTCGGCCTTGGCCGCCTCGAACGCCGCCGACTTGGCCGGCAGGGTCTCGAAGTTGCGGGGCGCGAAAGCGGCGCGGATGCGCGCGAGTTCGGTGTCCGGCAGGTCGATCGCGGCCTTGTCGGTGGCTTCCCACTCGGCCTCGACCTCGCTGGCGAAGGCCTCGGCGCCCAGGCTCGCCACCAGCACCTTGATCCTGGCCTTCCACAGATTGTCGCGGCGGCCATGGCGATTATAGACGCGCAGGATCGCCTGCAGGTAGCTGAGCAGATGGCGCGCCGGCAGGTGCGACCGGATCGTCGGCCCGAGATACGGCGTGCGCCCAAGCCCGCCGCCCACCAGCACCTCGAAGCCCAGCTCGCCGGCGTCGCTCCGGTGCAGCCTCAGCCCGATGTCATAGACCTTGGTCGCCGCCCGGTCCGCCGGCGAGGCGGTGAGCGCGATCTTGAACTTGCGCGGCAGGAAGCTGAACTCGGGATGGAAGGTCGACCACTGGCGCATCGCCTCGGCCCAGATGCGCGGATCGTCCACCTCGTCGGCTGTCGCGCCGGCGTGCGGGTCGGCGGTGATGTTGCGGATGTCGTTGCCGCTGGTCTGGATGGCGTGCATCCCGACCTCGGCCAGATGGTCGAGGATGTCGGGCGCATCCTTCAGCTTGATCCAGTGCAGCTGGATGTTGGTGCGGGTGGTGAAGTGGCCGTAGCCCTTGTCGTAGGTGCGAGCGATGTAGCCCAGCTTGCGCAGCTGGGCGGAGGTGAGCGCGCCATAAGGGATGGCGATCCGCAGCATGTAGGCGTGCAGCTGCAGATAGAGGCCGTTCATCAGCCGGATCGGCTTGAACTGATCCTCGGTGATCTCGCCGGCCAGGCGCCTGGCGCACTGTTCGCGGAACTCCGCGGTGCGGTCGGCGAGCATCTCCTGGTCGATGGCGTCGTAGCGATACATGCCCTTCGCCTCCTCTAGCGCCGGATCTTGTCGAGGCGGCCCTTGGAGCGGGCCGCGCCATGGGCGTGCAGCAGGGCCTCGATGGCCTCGCCGCCTTCGATCTTCTTGCCGTGCTCGGGCTTGTTGGTGGGCCCCAGCGCGCGTACGCGCTCGCGGAAGCTCAGGGGCGCGTAGCCGTTGTCCGAGGCGATCACGTCGATCAGGTAGGGATCGACGACGATGGTGAGCTGGGTCTTCGCGTGCGCCTCGGCGGCCAGCGCCGCGTCCTCGTCGTCGAACAGCTCCGCGTCGGCGAACCTAGGGACCCAGTCGCCCGCGTGGCCCAGGAACACCGCCTCGCCATCGTCCAGCCGATTGCCGGTCAGGGCTTTCATGACCGACCCCGCGCTCTGGCGCCCCTCCCCCTTG
>JBIOEF010000086.1:0-13830 GCA_044445785.1 Caulobacterales bacterium | reverse complement strand
GCCCGACGACTTCCGGGAAAAGAACCGCTCGGTGTGGGTCGACATCGACCAGCGCCTGTTCGATCCGGCCAAGAGCCATGAGGTCTACAACACCTATATGGACCTGCTCGACTACGCCGGTTCCATCGGCTTCGACGGCATCGGCGTCAACGAGCACCACCAGAACGGCTATGGCATCATGCCCAGCCCCAACATCATCGCCGCGGGCCTGGCGCGCCGGACCAAGGACGCGGCCATCGTCGTGCTGGGCAACTCCATCGCCCTCTACAACCCGCCCGTCCGGGTCGCCGAAGAGTTCGCCATGCTGGACTGCATCTCGGGCGGTCGGCTGGTGGCCGGCTTCCCGGTGGGGACCTCAATGGACACCAACTACTGCTACGGCCAGATCCCGGCGCTGACCCGCGAGAAATACGCCGAGGCCCACGACCTGATCATCAAGGCATGGACCACCCGTGATCCCTTCGCCTTCAACGGCCGCTACAACAAGCTGCGGCACGTCAACATCTGGCCAAGGCCGATCCAGCAGCCGCACCCGCCGGTGCACATCCCGGGCGGCGGCTCGGTGGAGACCTACGACTTCTGCATCGACAACACCTATTCCTACTCCTACCTCAGCTTCACCGGCTACATCCGCGCCAAGGCCCTGCTGCAGGGCTATTGGGACCGGGTGGCCGAGCGCAACACGCCGGACACCTCGCCCTATCGCGCCGGCTTCGCCCAGACGATCTGCGTCGCCGAGACCGACGAGGAGGCCGAGCGGCTGTACTGGCCGCACGTGCACTACTTCTATAACCGCTGCCTGCACGTCTACCCGGGCTTCGCCGACGCGCCGGGCTACCGGACGATCAAGACCATCCAGTCGGGGGCGCTCTCGCAATACGCGCCGCCGCGCGGTTTCCAGGAGCTGACCTGGAAGGACCTCATCGAGGGCGGCCACGTCATCGCCGGCTCGCCCGAGACCGTGCGCCAGCGCATGGAAGAGCTGATCAAGGGCCTCAACGTCGGCAACATCTTCTGCCTGATGCACGTTGGCGACATGCCGGCCGACAAGTGCATGTATTCGTCCAGGCTGTTCGCCGAGAAGGTGATGCCCAAGCTGCGCGGCGTGCTACCCGAATGCGAAGGCGACGACCGGTTCTGGTGCAAGCCACTGGAAAGGCGCGTCACCGCTGGCTCGCTGCCGGCCGCCTATGCGCCCCGCGCGCCCGTGCCGGCGGAGTAGGACCGATGGAAACCAAGACCGTTCAAACCCGCCACGCCCCGATCCGCTATCTCGAGGGCGGTTCCGGCCAACCCCTGGTCTTCATCCACGGCGCCGGCGGCGTCATGGCCGAGGACCCGCTGCTGAACGCGCTGGCGGCGAACTACCACGTCTACGCGCCGTTCCTGCCCGGCTACGGCGAGAGCGAAGAGTGCGGCTCGCTCCGCGACATGCTCGACTTCACCCTGCACACCTGGGACGTGGTCGAGGCGCTGGGGGTGAAGGACCCGATCCTGGTCGGCCACTCCATGGGCGGGATGATCGCCGCGGAGATGGCGTGCCTGGCGCCCAACGACGTTTCGCGCCTGGTGCTGATCTGTCCGGCGGGCTTGTGGCTGGACGACCATCCGATCGTGGACATGTTCTCGCTGCTGCCCTTCGAGATGCCGGGCTACCTCTTCCACGACCCCGAAGCCGGGGCCAAGGCGATGACGGCGGGGCTCAATTTCGAAGATCCGGAGTTCCTGAAGGCCTATTTGATCCGCAACGCGCGCCAGCTGGGCATGGCCGGCAAGATCCTCTTCCCGGTGCCCGAACGGGGCCTCATCGAGCGGCTCTACCGGGTGAAGGCCAAGACCGTGATCGTCTGGGGCGAGAGCGACAAGCTGGTGCCGCCGATCTACGGCCCCGCCTTCCAGGCCGCCATCGCCGGCTCGAAGCTGGTGACGGTCCCGGAAGCCGGCCACATGCTGCCGATGGAAAAGACGCCGGCGGTGGTCGAGGCGATCGCCGCGCTGGCTTAGGAGTCGTCAGGGCGCCATCACGGGCTGACCGCACGCTGCTGCGGCAGCGGTCAGCCGTTTGTCCAGCGTCAACAGCGTTGCGCCAAGGCGCTGAGCCATAGCCAGATGCAGGGCGTCGGGCGCCCGAAGCTTCAGTTCGAACCGGCGAACGATCAGGCTCGCCAGCCGCACATCTGCATCTTCGATTTCGACGGCGGCCGTGTCGGCCTCTCTCCAGGCGTCGAAGTCGGAGAGCCGGCTTGTCGCCTGGCCTACCGTCAGTCGTTGCGTCCGAACCAGTCTCGAGAGCGCCGAAGCAACCTCCGCCGCCGCAAATTCGCTCACGCAGAGGTCGGAACTACGCTCGGCGAGCAGTCGCTCAACCGCAGGGCTCGTCGACTCGCGGTTTAGCAGCGGCAGGATGATGCTCGCGTCGAGATAGCGGCTCAAACGTCCGGCTCGTCGTACATTTCGTTCAGCAGTTCGACGGAGCTGATCCCGACGTCCGGTCCCGATTCGCGGTGTTCACGCAGCCGCTCGTACAGGGCCGCCCGTTCCTCCGGCGTCTTGGTCCTACGACCCTTGAGGTCGGCCACCGGCTTGCCATGGCGAGTGATCACGACTTCTTCGCCGGCCATGGCCTTGTTGATCAGGCTGGGCAGTTGGTTCTTGGCTTCGGCGACGCTGTAGCTGGCCATGTGCACACTCCAATTATAGCTATAATTATAGCCATAATTGAGAGGCCCTGCAACCCGCTTCAGATCTCCCGGGTCCGCCCGGCCCAGTAGGGCTTGCGCACCTTGCCGCGCTGGATCTTGCCGGCGGGGCTGCGGGGGAGTTCGTCGACGAACTCCAGCGAGCGCGGCACCTTGAAGCCGGCCAGGTGGTCGCGGGCGAAGGCCAGGATGTCCTTGGCCAGGTCCTCGTCCGGCTTGAAGCCCGGATTGAGCGTGATCACCGCCTTCACTTCCTCGCCCCACTCGGCGTTGGGCACGCCAATGACGCAGCTGTCCTCCACAGCCGGGTGCTTGATCAGCTCGTTGTCGATCTCCTGGGGATAGATGTTGACCCCGCCGGAGATGATGCATTCGGCCGTCCGTCCGGTGAGGAAGAGATAGCCCTCCTCGTCGAGATACCCCACGTCGCCCAGCGTGAAGTAGTCGCCCTTGTGCGCCGCGGCGGTCTTGGCCGGGTCCTTGTAGTATTCGAAGGGCGCGATCGGCGAGACGCGGAAATAGAGCGTGCCGGGCTGGCCCTGCGAAACCTGGTGGCCCTCCTCGTCGAGGATCTTCAGCGCCTCGGGGTCAAGCTGCTTGCCGACGGTGCCGGGCTTCTTCAGCCACTCCTCGGAGGAAACGATGAAGCCGCCGCCGCCCTCGGAGCCGGCGTAGTACTCGTTGAGTATCGGCCCCACCCAGTCGATCATCGCCTTCTTCACTTCCGGCGGGCAGGGGGCCGCGCCGTGGATGATGTAGCGCAGCGAGGAGATGTCGTACTGGGCCTTGACCTCGTCCGACAGGGCCAGCAGCCGCTGGAACATGATCGGCACCAGGTGGCAGCGGGTCACCTTGTATTTCTCGATGGCGCGCAGGGTGTGTTCTGAGTCCCAGCGATCCAGGAACACCAGGGGGACGCCCATGATCATCGAGGAGCGGACGTCGAAGGCCAGCGGCGCGGCGTGGTAGGCGGGCCCGGCGCAGAGCTGCACATCGTCCGGCGCGCCCACTTGGGGAATGGCCAGCATCGCCGTACTGCGCCGATAGACGCCCTTGGGCCGGCCCGTCGTGCCCGAGGTGTAGAGCATGCTGGAGCCCGGCGTCGGATCGTCGATATCGGACGCGCCGAACTCGGTCAGGGCCTTGGCGTAGGGCTCGAAGCCCGGCGCATCCTCGCCGATCGAGACCTTGAGGCGGACCTGCGGGGCGTTGGCGGCCAGGCCCGAGGGAAAGCGGGTCTCGGCGAACAGCGCCTTGGCGTCGCAATCGTTGATGATGTACTCGACCTCTTCGGCGTTCAGGTGCCAGTTCACCGGCGTCAGGCGGTAGCCGCCGCGCAAGGCCGCCCCCGCCACTTCGACGAACTCGGCGCGATTGCTGCAGAGGAGCGCGACAGCGTCGCCGACGCTGAGGCCGCGTGCGCGGAGCAGCCGCACGATGCGGTTGGTGTTGTCGTTCACCTGGCGAAACGTGCGCGTTCCGATGGGATCGTAGATGGCGATCTGGTCGCCCTTCACGTCCGCCCACAGGCTCGCGGTCATTCCCTTGGCGGCGGCGTCGAAAAGACGCTGTTCAATATCCGGCATGCACCTTCCTCCCGCGCCTGCTCCTCTTGGGAGCGCTTCTGACGGGTCCTTGGCGGATCGGCAGGCGCTGTAAATTCGCTAAAAGCGTTCTTGTTCAATGTTGCCTGACGGCGCGTTCGTCAAGCGTGGCCATGGCGGGCCGCCGATCGTAGATCGGAGGTTGCGCGCGTGAATGATCGAACTCAGTAACACTGCGTTTACTGTAATTGTTCGTGATTTCGCTAGTCAATATAAGATTAAGGCAGATTTACTGTAACGCTTAACGACAAAGAAAGTCGCCTGGAGCAGATTTCATCCTGTCAAAGCGCAAGAAGTGTAGCGCGGCGGGGTAGGGACGGGCGGCATGCGTACTGGAACCATGATAAGTCTTGGCGCGTCGGCCATGTTGGGCCTGGGCGCGCTGATCGTGGCCAAGGTCTGGCTCCCGTCGAACCATCCGACGCAGTACAAGTCGGCCCAGACCGCCCAGGCTACCGTGCCGGTGGTCGTCGCCGCCGCCGATATTCCCTACGGGACCAAGATCGACGCCCATCGCCTGGCGGTGGAGCGGCTGCCGGTAGGTACGGCGCCCGCCGGCGCCTATTCCGATCCGGCCCAGATCCTGGCCCAGAGCGGCGGCGCGCCGATCGCGCTGACGCCGATCGTGGCCAGAGAACCCCTGCTGCCCTCCAAGCTGAGCGGCGGCGGAGCGCGGCCGACGGTGTCGGCGATCATCAGCGAGGGCATGCGCGCCTACACCATCGGCGTCACCGACGTCGCCGGCGGCGGCGGCCACGTGCTGCCAAACGATCGGGTCGACGTCGTGCTCACCCGCGACCGCAACGAGACCGAAGGCGCCGGAGTTGGCGCCGGCGCCGTCCAGGGCAAGAGGCTGGTCTCCAACGTGGTGCTGCAGAACGTTCGGGTGCTGGGCATGGATCTCAACGCCGATCCAAGCTCGACCCAGGCGGCCATCGCCCATACCGCGACGCTCGAGGTCGCCGTCCAGGACGCCCAGAAACTGGCCGTGGCGGCCGAGGCGGGCAGTCTCTCGCTGGCGCTGCGCCGCACCGGTGCGGCCGAGGTGACGCCCGTTCGCGTGATCCAGGTCAGCGACCTGGGCTCGGTCGGTCCCGGCGCCCGCGCCGGAACCCCCGGCGGCGCGCGTCTGATCGCCGCTCACAGCCGATCCAAGTCCAAGTCGCCGCTGCTGGTCAGGACCCGCGCCATCATCGTCGTGCACGGCGACACCTCGTCGTCCGTCGAAGTTCCCGCAGAGCGGTACGGGGCGGGCGCCTAAGCGGCCGCCGCCCCCGGAGATTTGCACCCCATGAAGACCCTCCTCGCCCTCATTGTGTCCTCGGCGCTGACCGTGGGCGCCTTCGCGGCCGGTCCGGCCGGCGCTCAGGTCGCCGAAGACCAAGGCGGCGCGCACACCATCGTCGTCCCCAAGGACAAGTCCGCGGCCTTCCGCCTCGACTATCCGGCCAGCGAGATCGTCGTCGCCCAGCCCGAAACGCTGGCGCTGGTCGCCACCACCGACCGCAGCTTCTACGTCCGCGGCAAGGCGCTGGGGGTGACCAACATCCTGATCTACGACGCCCAGCACCGGCTGGCCCAGGTGGTCGACGTGCGCGTCGGCTATGACGTCGAAAGCCTGCAGGCCGACCTCACCAGCGCCCTGCCGGGCGAGCAGATCACCGCGTCGAATTTCGCCGGCGGCATCCTGCTGTCGGGTGAAGTCTCCACCAGCAGCGTCGCCAACCGGGCCGACGAGATCGCCGAGCGGTATGCGCCCAAGGCGGTGGAATCCGACGTCACCATCCGCGCGGCCCAACAGGTCCAGGTGGACGTGCGCATCCTCGAGGCGTCGCATTCGGCGCTGAGGGACCTGGGGCTCGACATCAACGTCAAGACGGCGTCCGGCATTTCGTTCTCCACCGGCACGGGCCTGGCCAGCGGCCTGACGCCCCGTGGCGTGCTCGGCTATTCGGCGCCGCTCGGGCCCAACGGCTCGATCGACGTCAACCTCAATGCGCTGGAGCAGAAGGGCGCCATTCGCACCCTGGCCAGGCCCAACCTGATCGCCATGTCCGGCCAGGAGGCGAGCTTCCTCGCCGGCGGCGAGTTTCCCTTCCCGATCCCCAACGGCAACAATGGCGTCACCATCGACTTCCGCACCTACGGGGTGAAGCTGAACGTCACGCCGACGGTGGAGGACAACGGCCAGATCCACCTGAAGGTGGCGCCGGAAGTCAGCCAGCTGGACCCCGCCAACGGCCTGCAGATCCAGGGCTTCCAGGTGCCGGCGATCACCATCCGCCGCGCCGCCACCGACGTGGAGCTGCGGGACGGCGAGAGCTTCGCCATCGCCGGCCTCTTCCAGCGCGACTACGCCAACACGGTCAACCAGGTCCCGGGCCTCGGCAACCTGCCGGTGCTGGGCGCGCTCTTCCGCTCAGCCGACTGGAAGCGCAACGAGTCCGAGCTGGTGATCATCGTCACGCCGCACCTGACGACGCCGGTCAAGCGCATCCAGGAACTGCCCAATCCGCTGGCGAACAATGACGAGCCGTCGGCCATCGACGTGATCCTGGACGGCAAGACCGGCGTCAAGCCGCCGGCCAATCCCGACGGCGACCTCGTGCCGGTCGCCACCGCCGCGGCCGCCGACCCCGCCGCGTCGCCCGCGACGAGCAAGCCATGACGCTGGCCAACTTCAACGACCGCCATGTGCTGGTGATCGGCGAGAATCTCGCGCCCGTCGCCCAGGAGGCGCTCGGCCAGGCGCGCTTCGAGATCGCCGGCGCCGACCACCTGGAATTTCTGGGCTCCCTGCACGCGGCGATGGAGCTGATCCTGATCGACGCCGAGGCGGTGGATCCCACCGCGCTCGTCGGCGTTCTCACAGCCCTCGCCGCCCGGCCGGCCGCGCCGGCGGTGCTGCTCACCGGCGCGCATCTCCCCGCCAGCCTGGCGCGGGCTTTGATGAAGCTGCAGCGCTCGGATGTGCTGGAAGCGCCGTTCACCGCCACCGATCTCGCCCGCGCCGCCTCGGCCCTGATGACCGAGGCGCCGGTCAGCGTCGCCCCGCACAACGCCCACTGCTGGACCGTGGTCGGTTCGGTCGGTGGCTGCGGCGCCACCACCATCGCCGTCGAGCTGGCTTCGACTCTCGCCCACCGCAGCGGCGCCGACCGGCGCGTGGCGCTGGTGGACCTCAATCTCGCCGACGGCGCGACCGCGGCCTATCTGGGCGCGACCGCGAACATGCTGCTGGCGGAAGTCTCCAGCACCCCCGAACGGATCGACGCGGCGGTGCTGGACGCCTTCGCCATGCGCGTCGGCGACGGCCTCGACCTCCTGGCCTGCCCGCGCGATCCGAAGGCCTTCTCCAAGATCGGCCAGGCGGCGATCTGCCGGGTCCTAGAAGTGGCCTGCCAGGTCTACGACTGGATCGTCATCGACATGCCGCGCCATCACCAGGACTGGACGCTGGACGTACTCGCCGGGTCCGACGAGATCCTGGTGGTCTCCGAGCTGACCGTCCCGGCCCTCCTCGCGGCCCGCGCTCTGGCCTCGGAGATCGAAGGCGAGATTCCCACCGGCGCCTCGCCCAGGATCATCCTCAACCGCCTGGCCAGTCGGGTCTTCGGACCCGCGCCCTCGCTCGCCGAAGCCGAAAAGGCGCTGCAGCGCAAGGCAGACGGCGGCGTCACCTCCGACTGGGAGGCCGCGGCCGCCTCGGTCAACCTCGGCGGTTCGATCAGCCATCACCGGCCGCGCTCGAAGATCGTGCGCGACATCGGCGTACTGGTCGATCGGCTGACCCAGACGACGGCGGTGCAACAAGCGAGGCGCGCCTGATGGCCAGGTTCAGTTTCCAGCGCGCCGGCGCTCAAGCAGCGCCGGTTGCGGTCAACGATCCCGGCCCCGAAGAGACTCCGACGCCGCCGCTGCGCCTGACCCCCGAGCCCGACGTCGCCGAAGCGGCTCAGCCGGGCATCGACAGCGGCATGCTCGACATGCGCCTGCGCCTGCACGCCAAGCTGATCGAGGAGATCGACCTCTCCAAGCTGGACAAGCTGGACGAGGCGGAGATGCGCAAGCAGGTGCGCCGCCTGGTCGGCGACTTCGCCCGCACCGAGCGGCTGGCGCTGAATTCCTCCGAACTCGACGAACTGGGCTCGCAGGTGTTCGACGAGATGGTGGGCCTGGGTCCGATCGAGCCCTTGCTGGGCGACGATTCCATCGCCGACATCCTGATCAACGGCCCGTTCCAAGTCTATGTCGAGCGCCGCGGCGAGCTGGAACTGACGCCGGTCCGCTTCCGCGACAACGACCACCTGCTCAGGATCGTCAACCGCATCGTCTCCACGGTCGGGCGACGGATCGATGAATCCTCGCCGATGGTCGACGCGCGCCTGCCCGACGGAAGCCGGGTGAACGCGGCCATCGCGCCCATCGCCATCGACGGCGCCTGCGTCTCGATCCGCAAATTCTCCAAGAAGCCCTACAACCTCGAGCGCCTAGTGGAGGTGGGGGCGATGCCCGCCCCCGTCGCCGAGTTCCTCTACGGCGCGGTGCGCTCGCGGGTCTCGACGGTGATCTCCGGCGGCACGGGCTCGGGCAAGACGACCCTGCTCAACGCCCTTTCGGCGGCGATCCGCATGCAGGAGCGCCTGATCACCATCGAGGACGCCGCCGAGCTGCAGCTGCAGCAACCGCACGTGGTTCGGATGGAGACGCGCCCGCCGAACATCGAGGGCAAAGGCGAGATCCGCCAGCGCGAGCTGGTCAAGAATGCGCTCAGAATGCGTCCCGACCGGGTGATCCTGGGCGAGGTTCGCGGCGAGGAAGCCTTCGACATGCTGCAGGCCATGAACACCGGCCACGAAGGCTCGATGGCCACCATCCACGCAAACACCCCGCGCGACGCCGTCACCCGCCTGGAGCAGATGGTGGCCATGGGCGGCATGAACCTCTCGCCCGACGCCATCCGCGGCCAGATCGCCTCGGCCGTCGGCATGATCGTTCAGGTGATGCGCCTCTCGGACGGCAAGCGTCGCCTGACCAGCGTCACCGAGATCACCGGCATGGAAGGCCAGGTGGTGCAGATGCAGGAGATCTTCACCTTCAACCGCACCGCCACCGAGGCGGACGGCACGGTGGTTGGGGAATTCCGCGCCACGGGCCTGCGGCCCAAGTGCATGGACGAGATGATCCGCCGCGGCATCCGCTACGACACCACGCACTTCGATCCTGGCCGACCGTTGAGCTGAGAGAGGCGCCGCGATGCACGTCGATCCGCGCCTTGGCCTGATGATCCTGATCTTCGCGGCGGTGTTCTCCGCCGGCCAGGCGGTCTGGGGCCTGATCAATGTCGGCCAGGCCCGTCGCACGGTGAACCGGCGCCTGGCCACGGTCGAGCGCACCGGCTCGCTCGGCGACCTGGTGCTGGAGCTGCGCAAGCAGCGCGGCATCCGTGAGGACGGCCGCTCGATCTTCAGCTGGGCCTGGCTGGCCGACCTCGTGACCCGCTCGGGGATCCCCGTGGAGCCCAGGCGCTGGGCGCTGGTGATCGTCGCCGTCATGCTGGGCGCCGGCGCTGGCGGCCTCTTGCTGACGCACAACGCGCTGATTGGACTGGGCGCCGCGGTTGCGCTGGGCGTCGCCGGACCGCTGGCCTATCTCAACTTCATGGCCGGACGCCGGGCCAAGGGCCTTGGCCTGCAGCTCCCCAACGCGCTGGAGGTGATCGTCCGCAGCCTGGAGGCCGGACACCCGATCCCCACAGCCATCTCCCTGGTGGGCCGCGAGATGCCCGACCCGATCGGCTCGGAGTTCGGCATGGCCGCGGACGAGATCGCCTATGGCGCGACGCTCGAGCAGGCCGTCGGCCGGATCGCCGACCGCTGTCGCCACCCCGACATCGACCTTTTCGCCGCCGCCATCCGCCTGCAGGAGAAGGCCGGCGGCAACCTCACGGGCCTGCTCAAGATGCTGGCCAAGACCGTGCGCGAGCGCCAGAAGATGCGGCTGAAGATCCACGCCGCGTCCGGCGAGGGGCGGATGAGCGCCTACATCCTCACCGGCGCGCCGATCGTCGCCTTCCTCTTCATCAACTTCGCCAACCACCACTACTACGCCGACGTGATCGGCACCCGGTTCATCCAGATCGGACTTGGCGTCCTGGGCACGCTGCTGCTGATCGGCAACCTGATCATGCGCAAGATGATCGACATGAGGATCTGACCGGACATGGACAGCGCCCTCATCTCCACCATCATCAACGCCGCCGCCCTGGTCCTGATCGCCGTGGGCGTCGGCGGCGGCAGCTTCTTCCTGCTGCGCAACTTCGAAACCGCCAGCCGCCGGCGCGCGCGGCTGGCCGGCGCGCCGGCGCCGGGTCTCGTCGCCGGAGCCGGCAATGGCGGCGGGGTCAACGAGGCCTTCTCCGGGGTGATCACCGGCGTGCGGCGCCTGGGCGACCGCCTGGCCATCCAGGACCCATCGCAGGTCTCGACCCTGCGCGGCAAGCTGGTGCAGGCCGGCTACTACAGCCGCGAGGCGGTGGCGATCTATCTGGGCGCCAGGGCCGCGGCGATGATCGCCGCGATCATCGCCATGATCGCGGTCTTGCCCTGGGCGCTGCATGCGGGGGGCGGAATGGCCGGCGTCAGCGTCGGCGCGCTCTTCGCCCTGATCGCCATCGCCGGTCCCGACCGGGTGCTGGGCGCCCGGCGCTCGCGGCTTGAGCGGGAGTACCGCGAAGGCTTTCCGGATCTCCTCGACCTTCTGGTGGCGTCAGTGGAAGCGGGCCTCAGCCTCGACGCCGCGGTCTCGCGCGTCACCGACGAGCTGCAGCGGCGCTATCCGATTTTGGCTGAGCAGCTTCGGGTGCTGACCCTGGAGCTGCGCGCCGGCCGTTCGCGCAAGGACGCCTGGGTCGCCTTCGCCGAACGCCTTGGCATCGATGAGGCCAGAAGTCTCGCCACCATGCTGCGCCAGGCCGAGGAGATGGGCACGAGCCTCGGCGAGACGCTGGCGGTGTTCTCCGACGACATGCGCTCCAAGCGCATGCTGCGAGCGGAGGAGAAGGCCATGGCGCTGCCGGCCAAGATGATGCTGCCGCTGATCCTTTTCATCTTCCCGTGCCTGATCGGCGTCCTGATGCTCCCCGCCGCCTACCGCATCTCCCAGACCCTGATGAAGTAGCGTCCTAGCCGCCTTTCCCACGAGGGGAAGGGAGGTCTAAGGTGCCCGACAACAATGACGCCAAGGGAGGCGCGCGGGCCATGAGCGATGCTGAAATTCTGTTCGAAACCATTGGCCGGGTGGCGCTGATCCGCCTCAACCGGCCGCAGGCGCTGAATGCGCTGACCTATCCGATGATGGCCGAGATCCGCCGCCTGGCGCTCGTGGCCGAGGCCGATCCGGAGGTGACCGCGATCTGCTTCATCGGCGAAGGCCGCGGGTTCTGCTCGGGCCTGGACGCCCAGGTGCTGGCGCAGACCACCTCGGGCGCGCCGCGCAACGGCGGCGGCGAGGCGGCGGCGGCGCGCGAGCCCCGCGCTGACCTCCCTGGCATGTTCAGCTACCTGATCGATATCTCCAAGCCGGTGATCTCCGCGGTGAACGGGGTGGCGGCCGGCGGCGGCTTCGTGCTGGCGATGATGAGCGATCTGAGGTTCGGCTCGGAGAACGCCAGCTTCACCACCGTCTTCTCCAAGCGGGGCCTCGTCGCCGAGCACGGCACCAGCTGGCTGCTCCCCCGCCTGGTGGGCGCCAGCCGCGCGCTGGATCTGCTGTGGAGCTCGCGCCGGGTGAACGCCGAGGAGGCGCTGCGCATCGGGCTCCTCGACCGGGTCGTCCCCGCGGACGAGCTCCTCTCCAGCGTCGTCGACTACGTCCAGCAGCTGGCCGAGACCGTCTCGCCCAAGTCGATCGCGATCATGAAGGGTCAGGTCTATCGCCACCTCGGCGAAGGCGCGCGACCGGCGCTGGAAGACTCCGACCGCCTGACCACCGCCTCGCTCAGCCATCCCGACGCGCGGGAAGGGGCGATGTCCCTGATCGAGCGCCGGGCGCCGAACTTCAAACCCTGGACCGGCGCCAAGGAATGAACGGAGGATCTGGCTTTGGCTGAAGCGATCCTCGAACCGGATCTGCCGATCTGCGATCCGCATCATCACCTGTGGGACTTCCCAAACAGCCGCTACCTGCTCCCTGAACTGCTGGCGGACCTCGAGAGCGGCCACAAGGTCGAGAGCACGGTCTTCGTCGAGTGCGGCTCGTTCTATCGCGCCTCGGGGCCGGACGAGATGAAGTACGTCGGCGAGACCGAGTTCGTCGGCGGCGCGGCGGCCATGGCGGCCAGCGGCCGCTACGGCCCGGTGCTAGCCTGCGAGGGCATCGTCAGCCGCGCGGACCTCGCCCAGGGCGCCAGCGTCGAAGCGATGCTGCAAAGTCACGTCCGCGCCGGCAACGGCCGCTTCAAGGGGATCCGCCACGCCGGCGCCTATGATCCCAGCCCCGACATTCGGCGCAGCCACACCAGCCCGCCGCCTGGGCTCTACGCGCTGCCCAAGTTCCGCGAGGGTTTCGCCAAGCTGGGCGAGCTGGGGCTCTCCTTCGAGGCTTGGCAGTACCACCCGCAGCTGGGCGAAGTGGCGAGCCTGGCCGACGCCTTCCCGGGAACCGCGATCCTGCTCAACCACGTGGGTGGGCCGCTGGGCATCGGCCCGTACGCCGGCAAGCGGGAGGAGGTGTTCGCCGCCTGGCGCGCGGGCATCCTCGATCTGGCCAAGCGGCCCAACGTCTTCGTCAAGCTGGGCGGGCTTGGCATGACCAGCTGCGGCTTCGGTTTCCACCGCCGCGATCCGAGGCCAGACTCGGCCGAGCTGGCGGACGCCTGGCGGCCGTACATCGAGACCTGCATCGAGGCCTTCGGGCCTGAGCGCGGCATGTTCGAGAGCAACTTCCCGGTCGACGGCGCCTCCTGCGACTACGCCACCCTGTGGAACGCCTTGAAACGCCTCGCCGCCGGCGCCTCGGCGGACGAAAAGGCGGCGCTCTTCAAGGACACCGCCCGCCGGTTTTACCGGCTGGATTGAAGAAACGAACCGCGGAGACCGAAGGATTCGCGGAGGGCGATCGTACGCGGCGATGTCTCTGCGCATCTCCGCGCGCTCCGCGGTTGATTCAATCCGTTGCGGGAACGAAGCGGATCGGTATCCGAACCCAACGCCTGGCGACTGGCCTGCCGCCATTGTGCTCGGCAGCCATGCGGAAATAGGCGCTGAGCTGCAGGGCGGCCCTGCCGAAGCCGTGCCCGGGGGGCTCTTCGTCAAGGATGCGGCAGGATGAGACCCCGGCCGCCTCGGTGACGCTACGCGGAGACGCAGCTCAACCTTGGCGGTCGCGGACATGAGTGGGGCGCCAGCCAACGCAGCGCGCGGGCGTGTCTCATTGAGCGTGCGCTCGATCGTTTCCGTGGACCTGCGGTTGCTCCGCAGGGGTTCCTACGCAGGAGACTGGACAACTCTCGGCAAGAGAGCGAAGTC
>JBIOEF010000085.1:0-13850 GCA_044445785.1 Caulobacterales bacterium | reverse complement strand
CGACGAGCCCCGCCTCGCCAAGCTTTTCCCAGCATTCCTCGGCCAGGTGCGGCGCGAAGGGCGCGACCAGCCGCGCCAGCGCCAGCAGCGCCTCGCGCCGCGCGGGGCCGGTCTCGCCGGCGGGAAACCCCTTCAGCGCGCCCACGAACTCGTGCAGCCGGGCGATGGCGCTGTTGAAGCGCCAGCCCTCGATAGCGTCGGTCACCGCCTTGATGGCGCGGAGGGTCAGCCGGCGAAGCTCGAGCGCCCGCGGACCCTCGGCCCGGTCGGTTTGGGCCGGCCCGGAATCGAACTCGGTCCAGACTCGGTTCACCAGGCGCCAGGCGCCGTCGACGCCGGCGGCGGTCCATTGCACGTCGCGTTCGGGCGGCGAGTCGGAGAGCACGCAGAGTCGGGCCGCATCGACGCCGTAGCGGTCGGCCATGTCGGCGGGCGCGACCACGTTGCGCTTGGACTTGGACATCTTCTCCACGTCGCCGATCACCACCGGCTCGCCGCTCTCGATCAGGCGCGCGCGTCGGGCGCCGCCCTCGGAAGCGATGTCCACTTGCGAGGGCTCGACCCACTCGCCGTTCTGCCGCCGGTAGGTCTCGTGGGTGACCATGCCCTGGGTGAAGAGGCCGGCGAAGGGCTCGTCCGCCGAGATCAGGCCCTCGTCCTTCAGCGCCTTGGTGATGAACCGCGCATAGAGCAGGTGCAGGACGGCGTGCTCGATCCCGCCGATGTACTGATCGGCGGGCAGCCAATAGTCGGCGGCGACCTTGTCGATCGGCTCGTCTGCGACGGGGTTCGGGTAGCGGGCGAAATACCAGGAGGAATCGACGAAGGTGTCGAGGGTGTCGGTCTCCCGCTCGGCCTCGCCGCCGCAATCAGGACAGCGCGTGCGCTTCCAGGTCGGGTGGCGCGCCAGGGGGTTGCCGGGCCGGCTGAAGTCCAGACCCTCCGGCAGGGTCACCGGCAGCTGCTTCTCCGGCACGGCGACGACGCCGCACTTGGCGCAATGGATCACCGGGATCGGGCAGCCCCAGCCGCGCTGGCGGGCGACGCCCCAGTCGCGCAGACGATAGACGGTGGCGCCCTCGCCCTGGCCCTGCGCCTCGGTCCGCTCGATGGCCGCGGCCTTGGCCGCCTCCACCTCCATCCCGTCCATGAAGCCGGAGTTGAAGATCCGGCCGGGGCCTACATAGGCCTCGCGGTCAACCGCAAAGGTCGCCGGGTCGGCGCCTGGCGGCAGCACCACGGGCTTCACCGGCAGGGCGTATTTGCGGGCGAAGTCGAGGTCGCGCTGGTCGTGCGCCGGGCAGCCGAAGATCGCGCCGGTCCCGTAATCCATCAGGATGAAGTTGGCGACCCAGACCGGCAGGGTCCAGTTCGGGTCGAACGGATGAACCACCTTCAGGCCGGTGTCGAAGCCCAGCTTCTCCGCCGATTCGATCGCCGCCTCGGAGGTCCCGCCCTTGCGGCACTCGGCGACGAAGGCGGCGACCTTCGGATCGCTGGCCGCCAGTTGCTCGGTCAGCGGATGGTCCGGCGCCATGGCGACGAAGCTGGCGCCGAAGAGAGTATCGGGCCGGGTGGTGTAGACCGGCAGGCCCGCCTCGAAGCCCTTGCGCGCGGCGCCGGCGAACGCGAACGACAGCTTCAGGCCCCGCGATTTGCCGATCCAGTTCTCCTGCATCAGCTTGACCTTGTCCGGCCAGCGGTCCAGCCGCGTCAGGCCCTCCAGCAACGCGTCGGCGTAGTCGGTGATGCGCATGAACCATTGGGTCAACTTGCGCCGCTCGACCACCGCGTCCGAGCGCCAGCCGCGCCCGTCGATCACCTGCTCGTTGGCGAGCACGGTCAAGTCCACCGGGTCCCAGTTGACCAGGCCCTCCTTGCGGTAGACCAGGCCCTTCTTCCACAGCCGCAGGAACCAGGCCTGCTGGCGCCCATAGTAGGCCGGATCGCAGGTGGCGAATTCGCGCGACCAGTCGATCGATAGGCCCAGGCGCTTCAGCTCCTCGCGCATCACCGCGATGTTGTCGTAGGTCCATTTGGCCGGATCGACGCCGCGCTCGGCGGCGGCGTTCTCCGCCGGCAGGCCGAAGGCGTCCCAGCCCATCGGGTGGAGCACGTTGAAGCCGCGGGCGCGTTTGAAGCGCGCCACCACGTCGCCCATCGCGTAGTTGCGCGCATGCCCTACGTGGAGGCGGCCCGAAGGGTAGGGGAACATCTCCAGTACGTAGTACTTGGGCCTTGCCGAGCCGTTCTCGGCCCGGAAAACGTCAGCCTCAGCCCAGCGCGCGCGCCATTTGGGCTCGACTTCCTTCGGATTGTAGCGGGTCATGAAAGACCTTCAGGGTTCATCCCCGGAGGTTGGAAAGCCGCAGCTGCCTTGCCCGGGTGAGGATCGAATTCTCGATGTCTTGCGAGGTCTGGTCGGAAACGGGCGAGGCGGTCCAGCCGCCCTGTCCGTCGCTGACCTGCTTGAAGACGGTGACGTTGAGGCCGTCGGCCCTAAGTCGGGTGTCGAGAATATAGACCGTGCACTTGAAACGCTCGTCGGGCTTGTCCGGATTGACGTACCAGTCGGTGATCACCACCCCGCCGTAGGGGTCGGCCGACGCCAGCGGCATGAAGGCCAGGGTGTCGAGGGTGGCGCGCCACAGGTAGCTGTTGACGCCGATGGCGTTGGCCGGCGCGCCCTTGCCGGACCCCTGCATGCCCGCGCCGCCGCCGCAGCCGGCCAGGCTGAACAGGCTGATCGCAGCCAGTCCGATCAAAGCCGCACGCGTCAGAGACCCACGCTTAAAGGGCATATGTTTCGGCTCCAATCCCAAACTATTGTCGCGCGTCGCGCGAAGTCACGTCACCCGCCGGACGCGTCTATAACATCCATGGAGGCTCGCCAAACAGGAATCGCGTGGCCCGATCGCCACAGGCCGGATGGCAAAGCACGTTGTTTCGCCGGCGGGGGGACCCTGCGTCTTGACGTTCATCAACTCTGATCCTTAATCAAACAGCTACAATACGGGCGCAGGATTGCTGCGTTCAGATGAGGGGCGGCGGCAGGTGGCTTTGAAGCCGACAGGTTTGGCGAGGACTTTAGCGGGCGCGTTCGCAGTCGCGATCGCCGCCGGCGCGGTCGCTTGCGCCGATCCCGCCAGGGCCGCTCCCGCCACCGACGCCTTCGCCCAGTCGAGCGATGTCGCGCCGCAGCCCAATCAGATCGGTCCAGCCGCCCCGCACCGCACCTGGCAGTTCGACAGCCGCAAGAACCGTTGGGGCTTCGTCGTCGACATGAACCAGCCGGCCGGCCGCGAGATGCAGTGGAGCGACACGCGAATCGGCCTGAACTACCGTGTCGCCCCTGGTCTTCGCACCGGCGTCGGCGTCAGCCTGGGCGCCGAACAGGTTCCCGATGGCCGCAAGCTCGACCAGCAGGGCCCCGCGCCCCGCGTGCGGCTGGAAACCACCTTCAAGTTCTAGTCTCTTCCGACCAGCGCCTCGACCGCGACCAATCCCGCCGCGCCTGAGCCTGTGAGTCGCCGCGCGGTCGCCGCATCGACGCCGCCCAGGGCATAGACCGGCAGGCGGGCGACCTGGACCATCCGCGCGAAGCGAATGACGCCAAGCGGCCGTCCCGCCGAAGCGCTGCGGCTGGCGAACACGGTGGAGACCACCGCCGCATCGGCGCCGGCCCGCCGCCCACGGACGATCGCCGCGGTCGAATGGGCCGCGCAGGTGACGATCCACCCTGGCCGCGCGCGCTTCAGGCTCGCGGCGCGCCGGGCCAGCCGCTCGGGCAGATGAACGCCATCCGCCCTCAGTCGCGAAGCCAGTCCAGCTTCGGCGCCGACCAAAAAGACGATGCCTCGGCGACGGGCGATTCGCGCCAGGCGCTGTCCCTTTTCGAACGCGCCGGATGCGCCGAATGGGCGGTAGACGACGCCGGCGCCGCGGGGCAGCCGGGCGATCGTCCGTTCCGGATGGGGCGTGCGCCAAGGATCGGTGAAGAACAGCAGCCGCGGCAGCCTCTTCCCCCGCACCCGCGCCGGCCTTAGCGTCCGCGCCGTTCGCCAGAGAGCCTCGATCGAGCGTGCCCGAGACCGAATCAACGCCTGAACTCCAGACCGAGGCCGCCGCCGCGCGGGCCCAGGTGCTGGCGCGCATCGCGGCCGCCGCGCGCGCCGCCGGGCGGGAGCCGTCCGACGTCACCCTGGTGGCGGTCTCGAAGATGCAGCCCCTGGAGCGGGTCACGGCGATGCTCGCCACTGGCCAGCGGGTGTTTGGCGAGAACCGGGTGCAGGAGGCGCAGGGCCGCTGGGCTGACCTGCGCGAGGGCGTCGAGCTGCGCCTGATCGGCCCGCTGCAGAGTAACAAGACCCGAGACGCCTGCGCCCTCTTCGACGTGATCGAGACGCTGGACCGCCCCAAGCTCGCCGAAGCAATCGCCCGCGAGGCCGCCCGCGCCGGCCGCGCGCCCCGGCTCTACGTGGAAATCAACACCGGCGAGGAGCCGCAGAAGGCCGGCGCCTTGCCGCTGGCGGCCGACGGCTTCATCGCCAGGTGCCGGGGCGAATTCGGGCTGACCCTCGAGGGGCTGATGTGCATCCCGCCGGAGGGCGAGCCGGCCGGGCCGCACTTCGCCCTCTTGGCCAAGATCGCCGCCCGCAATGGCCTGGCCAAGCTCTCCATGGGCATGAGCGCCGACTACGAACTCGCCGTCCGTTTCGGCGCGACCTCGGTGCGCGTGGGGACGGCCCTCTTCGGCGGGCGTCACCTCACGGCTCTTCGATAGCCAGGACATCGCCCGGACGAGCGGCGGCGAGCAGGGCTTCCAGGTCGCCGGCCGCCAGGGCCACGCACCCCTGGGTCGCCGAGAAGTCCGGCCTGGCCAGATGCAGGAAGATCGCCGAGCCCACGCCAGCGACCACCGGATCGTCGTTGTGCCCCAGGATCACGATCAGGTCGTAGACGCCGTCGTCCCGCCAGAGCCGCTCGGCGCTGGCGGTGTAGGGAAGCTTCACCGGCCGATTGTAGGCCGGATCATCCGGAGCATCACACCAGCCGTCGTCCGGCGCCAGGGCGGCCACAGGAAGCCCGGTCAAGGGCGGACCCCGGCGGTCAGGGCGGAAGAGCACCCGGCGCATTGGCCAGGCGCCCAGCGGGGTTTTGCCGTCGCCCTCGCGCTTGGCCGCCGCCGCGACCACGCCCGACGGTCCCAAGGCGCAGCGCGTCCAGCGACCAGCAAGGCTAAAACGTCCGTCGGCATAGGCGGTGAAGGTCATTGAAAAACCCTAGCCGCACGGGCACTAGCCGATAAGGGGGGTTGCGGTGCATGATTGAAGGCGCATGGCGCAAGCAAAGACCATCCTCATCGTAGACGACGACGCCGACCTGCGCGGCCTGCTTTCCGAACAGCTGGAGTTGCACGAGGAATTCGCCGCCAGCGAAGCGCCCACGGCCGCCGAGGGCATGCGCATGGCCAAGGACTCGCGCCCCGACCTCATCCTGCTGGACGTGGACCTGCCCGACATGGACGGGCGCGAGGCGCTGAAGCTGCTGCGCAACGGCGGAATCTCCACCCCGGTGATCATGCTCACCGCCGCGTCCGGCGATTCGGACACGATCCTCGGCCTCGAGTCAGGCGCCAACGCCTATGTGACCAAGCCCTTCAAGTTCAACGTTCTGCTGGCCCACATCCGCGCCCAGCTGCGCAGCCACGAGCAGTCCGAGGACGCGGTCTTCCACATCGGCCCCTACGAGTTCCGCCCGGCCGGCAAGATGCTGCTGGACCCCAAGGGCAAGAAGATCCGCCTCACCGACAAGGAAACCAACATCCTCAAGTATCTCTACCGCGCCGGCGGCAAGGTGGTCTCGCGCGAGGAACTGCTGACCGAGGTCTGGGGCTACAACGCCGGCGTCACCACCCACACGCTGGAGACCCACGTCTACCGCCTGCGCCAGAAGATCGAGCCGGACCCCACGGGCCCCAAGCTGCTGATCACCGAGGCCGGCGGCTACCGGTTGGCGCCGTAGAGAACTGTTTACAACTGTAATTGGTTGTAATATTGCTTTCTTCCGAGCGGAAGATAGCCGATGAGCAAATACGAAAACCTAGGCGCGTTCCTCAAGGCCTCCGGCGCGGACGAGATTCCGCTGACGTTTGACCAGGTTGAGCAAATTGTCGGCGCGACGCTTCCCGACTCTCAGCGTTACCCCGCGTGGTGGAGCAACAATCCGTCCAACAATGTGATGACGCGCATCTGGCTGGAAGCGGGATATCGGACCGAAGGCGTCGACATCACCGGCCGCAAGCTCGTCTTCCGCCGCGCTACGAGGGACAAACCGCCGCTGCCAAGCGAGCAGCCGCGGTCTCGCCGCGTCGGCGATGTCATCGCGCGGCTACGGCAGGCGCTGGGTGGGACCGTCAGGGTGGCGGAAGGCGTAGATCTTACCGAGCCGACAGGCGAGGTCTGGGACGCCGAAAGCCAGTGAGCGCACCGATCCTTCTGGACACCTGCGCACTCCTTTGGCTTTCGAACGGTGCGCCGCTGCATCCGGCCGCAACAGCGGCCATCGAGGCCGCGCGAGACGATGAAGATGGGCTGCTGGTTTCGCCCATCTCCGCCTGGGAAATCGGCCAGCTTGTGGGGAAGGGCCGGCTACCACTGCTTCTCGAACCGCGCCTTTGGTTCGCTGAAGCGCTAGAAGCCGGGTTGACGCTGGCGCCCATGCCGCCGGAGGTGCTCATCGCCTCCTCGTTTCTACCGGGCGAGCGTCTGCGCGATCCAGCCGACCGCATCCTGGCCGCCACAGCGCGGACATATCGGTACCGGCTCATGACGCGCGACCGGCCATTGCTGGCGTTCGGCGCCGAAGGTAACGCCGAGATGATCGAGTGCTGACACTGTGGTGAGAACCTAGAGCACCAGATCCGCGCTCACCGGGGCGTGGTCGCTGGGGCGTTCCCAGGCGCGGACGTCGTCGTGGACGCGGCAGGCGGCGCAGCCCAGGCGAAAGGCGGCGTCGCGAAGACCGGGCGTCACCCAGATGTGGTCAAGCCGCAGGCCCCGGTTCGAAGCGCGGAAGTCCTGGGCGCGGTAACTCCACCAGCTGGCCAGCTTGATCGGTTCGGGGATCATCTCGCGCGCCAGGTCGATGAAGCCGAGGCTGGCCTTCAAGGCCGCCATGGCTTCGAGTTCGATCGGCGTGTGGCTGACCACCCGGGACATGAAGCGGTGGTTCCAGACGTCGAATTCGCCGGGCGCCACGTTGAGGTCGCCGACGATCACCAGCGGATCGCTCGGATCGCGCCGGACCATCTCGCCCGTCAGCCGCTCGAAGAAGTCCAGCTTATGGTCGAACTTCGGATTGATGGTGCGGTCCGGTTCGTCGCCGCCGGCGGGGATGTAGAAGTTCTGCACCTCGATCCCGGCCACGCGGACGGAAACGGCCCGCGCGTGACCCTCGCGGCAGACGCCGAGCGCCGGGGCGTCCTCGATCGGCAGGCGCGAGGCGATGGCGACGCCGTGCCAGCCCTTCTGGCCGCTGATTTTCAGGTGCGGCAGGCCGGCGTCGGCGAAGGCGGCCGTGGGAAACTCGCCCTCGCGGCACTTGATCTCCTGCAGGCAGAGCACGTCAACGCCCTGCTCGCTGACGAACCTGGCCGCCTGCTCGGCGCGCAGGCGCACGGAGTTGACGTTCCAGGAGGCGATTCGCAGGCGCATCGGGCCGCAGTTTAGAGCAAAAAATCGCCCGGGCGCCTGTGAAGGCGTCCGGGCGTTTGAAAGTCGTCTCTCATGCCGCCGCCGGGAGGGGATTGGTTCCGGCACGGTTTCGAGCGGTTCAGGTCGGATGATCCGCTGCGATAGTGGTATATTTGCAACTCGCAACTGCGAAAGTCAAGGAGAAACTCGGTTCTTCTTGATTGTGACACTCACGCAACAATCACGGTTCTGTGGGCGCTGGCGGACGGGTCTGGACGAAGAGGTCGCCGGTCAGATCGCCGGCCGGCGAGAGGCCCTGCACGTCGACGCGGGTCCGCCGGCGCTGGGCGTCGAGGATGGTCCAGCCGGTCAGGCGCACGGGCGCGTCGGTGAAGTCCAGGGTGATCTCGCCCTGGGCCAGGCTGTGGACGTCGCGGGCGGTGATCGAGAAGGCGCCGGCCGAGCGGGCGACGCCGGTCACCTTGACCCCGCGGTCCAGGCGGATGTGGCTGGCGAGGAAGAGGCCGAGCGGGGTGGAATTCAGCGGATAGCGCTGCAGGGTCTTCAGCCGGCTGTGGGAGACGGTCACGGTCTTGCCATCGGAGGTGATGAGGAGGTCCGAGGGAGGGTCGTAGGCGAACCGCGCCCGGCCCGGCCGCTGCAGGTAAAGCTCGCCCCCGGCCGTCCCGCCGCGGTAGTCGGTCTGCAGGAAGCGGGCCTTGGCGCCGGCGATCCCCTCCAGGTAGGCGACGGCCTTGTCCACCAGCGCCTGATCGTCGGGCGCGAGCGCGGCGGCGGCGATGGCGCGGGGCGCGACGAGCGGCGAAAGCGTCAGGACGGTCAGGGCGGCGCGGCGCGTGAGGGACATGGCGCTTCCTTTAGGCGCCCCGCCGGCCGCAAGCAAAGTCCCGTCCGCCTGAACGGAGGGTGAAGCGATTCAGTTCGGCGGCGGGCCGGCCAGGATGTCGCGCTTGCCGGCGTGGTTGGCGGCGCTGACCACGCCCTCACGCTCCATCCGTTCCATCAGCGAGGCGGCGCGATTGTAGCCGATCTGCAGGCGGCGCTGGATGTAGCTGGTGGAGGCCTTGCGGTCGCGGGTGACCACGGCTACCGCCTGATCGTAGAGGTCGTTGCCGCCGCCCTCGCCGCCGAAGAGGTCGCCGCCGCCTTCGCCGTCCTCGTCTTCCGCCGCGGCGGTGACTTCCTCCAGATATTGCGGCTCGCCCTGGCTGCGCAGGAACCTGGCCACCGTCTCCACCTCGCCGTCGGAGACGAACGGGCCGTGCAGGCGGGTGATCTTGCCGCCGCCGACCATATAGAGCATGTCGCCCTGGCCCAGCAGCTGCTCGGCGCCCTGCTCGCCCAGGATCGTCCGCGCGTCGATCCGCGAGGTCACCTGGAAGCTGATCCGGGTCGGGAAGTTGGCCTTGATGGTGCCGGTGATCACGTCCACCGACGGGCGCTGGGTGGCCATGATCAGGTGGATGCCGGCCGCCCGGGCCATCTGCGCCAGGCGCTGGACGGCGGTCTCGATATCCTTGCCCGCGACCATCATCAGGTCGGCGACCTCGTCGATCACCACCACCAGATAGGGCATGGGCTCTGGGCGGATCTTCTCTTCCTCGTAGATCGGCCGTCCGCCTTCGTCGAAGCCGGTCTGCACGGTGCGCACGAAGTGCTCGCCCTTGGCCGCCGCTTCGTGGGCGCGCTCGTTGTAGCCGGCGACGTTGCGCACCCCGATCTTGGACATCCGCCGATAGCGGTCCTCCATCTCCCGCACGGTCCACTTCAGCGCCACGATGGCCTTCTTCGGATCGGTGACCACGGGGGCAAGGAGGTGCGGGATGCCGTCGTAGACGGAAAGCTCCAGCATCTTCGGGTCGACCATGATGAAGCGGCACTGGCTGGGCGGCAGGCGGTAGAGGATCGAGAGGATCATGGCGTTGACCCCCACCGATTTGCCCGAACCGGTGGTGCCGGCGATCAGCAGGTGCGGCATGCGCGAGAGGTCGGCGATGTAAGGCTCGCCGCCGATGGTCTCGCCCAGCGCCAGCGGCAGGATCGGGCCGGGCTTCTCGTACTCGGCCGATGAGAGGAGGTCGCGCAGATAGACCGTCTCGCGCTTGGCGTTGGGGAGCTCGATGCCGATGGCGTTGCGCCCCGGCACCACGCTGACGCGGCAGGCGGCGACGCTCATCGAGCGGGCGATGTCGTCGCAGAGCGCCACCACCCTGGCCGACTTCACGCCAGGCGCGGGCACCAGCTCGTAGAGGGTGACAACAGGGCCCGGCCGGATCTGGTCGATCTGGCCGCGCACGCCGAACTCCGCCAGCACGCTTTCCAGCAGCCGGGCGTTCTGGCGCAGCGCCGCCTCGTCGAAGGCCGACGCCCGGGGCTTGGGCTTGGCCAGCATGGCCAGCTCCGGCAGCTTGAAGCCGTGGTCGGCGGCGAAGGGCAGGTGCGGCTGGCTCTCGCGGGCCTCGCGGCCGGAGGGGCGAGGCGCGGTCTTGGGCGTGCGCACGGCCGTCGCCGATGCGGGCTGGGGTTGGGGCGCTTCGAACGCGGCGGCGGTGTTGGAGACGCGGGCGACGCGGATTGGCGCGGACGCTCTGGCGGGCAAGGCCGCGGCGCGACTCGGCCGGCGGAACCAGGCGGCGGCGGAGGCCAGGTGCGGCAGGCCGACGCCGAACGCCAGGGCGATGAACCAGACGCTGAACGCGCCCAGCAGCGCCGCGGCGATGGCCCCGGCGGCCGGCGCGCGGAGGAACGCAACCAGGCCCGTCAGGCCGTTCAGCACCGTGTCGCCCCACAGCCCGCCCAGCCCGCTCGCCAGCGGCCAGATCGCCGGCGGACTGACGGCGGCGAGGACGCCGGCCAGGGTCATGACGCCGACCACGCCGGCGAAGGCGCGCCAGCGCAGCTTGCCGCGCGAGCGGCCGGGCTCGCGGTCAGCGGCGCGGCCAACGCCCATGGCTGCCAGCATCGCGGCGGCGGCCCAGGCCGACAGCCCCAGCGTCTGCATGGCGAGATCAGCGAAGTCCGCGCCCGCCTGGCCAAGCAGGTTGTTGGGCGCTCCGGCGGCCGCGGAATCGAAGCTGGGATCGGCGGCGCTGTAGCTGGCCAGCGCCAGCGCCAGCGCCACGCCGACGCTGGCCACCACGCCGCCGCGAAACCGGGCCGTGGCCGGGTGCGACCAGGAGGCCCTCAGCGCCTCGAACGCCAGCTCCCTGCCGGTCTTGCGAACCGCCCTCGCCATGCCGCTCCTCGAACCTTCGGTGTGGCCCGATCTAGTGGCCCAAGAGGGTTAAGGGGCGTTTACGATCCTCCCCGATTGACCCGCCTCAACGGTTGAGCTTCCATCCCCTTTGCCTGGGTCCAACGACGATGCTGGGCGGGGAGACTCCCGATGAACAGAAACTTGGCGGTGGCCGCGATCGCAGCGTTGATCGCGGGCTTCGGTGGCGGCTTTCTGGTGGCCAAGGGCCTTGACGGCGCCTTCCACCGCGCTGCCTCGGGAGGCGCCGCCTCGAGCGGGTCCCTGTGGTCGATGTTCGGCCATCCCAGAGACGCCAACGCGCCCCGCCAGGGCCTGGTGAAGCCCGACGGCTTCGTCATCTGGAAGACCCGGCTCGACACCACCGGTCCTCAGCCCCAGGCCTGCATCCAGATGACCCGGCCGCTCGACCCGGCCAAGTCCTACAGCGACTTCGTGCTCATTTCGCCCGACCTCGGCCATGCGCCCGCGGTGAGCGCCAAGGACGACCAGCTGTGCATCGGCGGAGTCGGTTTCACCGATCGGCGGGTGACCTTGCTGAAGGGCCTGCCGCAGCTGAGCGGCGATCCCCTGGGCGCCAACGTCGACGTCGACTTCAGCAATGGCGAGAAGCCACCCTACGTGGGCTTCGCCGGCAGCGGCGTCATCCTGCCGCGCGAGGAATCCGACGGCGTCGGCATTGAGACCCTGAGCGTCTCCAAGCTGGCCGTCGAGGTCTGGCGGGTGGCGGACAAGAACCTGGTCCGCAAGTCGATCGCCGCCCCCGATCCCACCGGCGAGGGCCAGTACGCCGACGACTACGGCGACGACAGCCCCGACGACGAGGGGCATCTGGTCTGGAAAGGCTTCATCGACGTGAAGGCCGACCCCGGCCAGCGCACCACCACCGTCTTCCCCCTGGGCGCGGTGCTGAAGGAGATGAAGCCCGGCGGCTATGTGATCAAGGCGCGGGACGCCTCGGGCGGGCGCGATCTGGCCGACAAGGACAGCGAAGGCACGCCGCCGGCGCAGGCCCGCCGCTGGGTGATGTTCACCGACATGGCGCTGATCAGCTACACCGGCCAGGACGGCCTTGACGTGGTGGTCCGCTCGCTGAAAAGCGCCAGGACCCTGCCCGGAATCCCGGTCTCGCTGGTGGCCAAGAACGGCGAGGACCTGGCCAAGGGCACGACCGATGCCCTGGGCCGCGTCTCCTTCGCCCACAGCCTGACGCAGGGCGAGAACGCCGAGCACCCGAAAATGGTCATGGCCTATGGCGCGCAGGGCGACCTGGCCGTGCTCGACCTCGACCGCTCGCCCACCGACCTTTCCAAGCAGTCCACTGGCGGACGCACGCCGGCCGAGGCCGACGCCGATCCCATGGGCGGGCGGACGCTGGCGACCGCCGTCGACGGCTACCTCTACGCCGACCGCGGCATCTACCGGCCGGGCGAGACGGTGCACGTCACCAGCCTGATCCGCGATCACGAGGCCAAGGCGATCGGCGACCGCAAGGGCGCCATCGTCGTGCGCCGGCCCTCGGGGCTGGTGTTCAAGCGCTTCGCCTTCGACTCGACGCCGGGCGGCGCGCTGGCCACCGACATCGCCCTTCCCCGCAGCGCGCCGCGCGGCGACTGGACCGCCAGCCTGGAGATCGAGGGCTACAAGGACGCCGCCGGCAGCCTGACTTTCGCGGTGCAGGATTTCGTGCCGCAACGACTGGCGGTGACCACCGAGGGCCAGGCCCAGGTTCCCGTCGGCGCCACCGAGGCGCGCAAGGTCGACGTGACGGCGCGGTTCCTCTACGGCGCCATCGGCTCTGGTCTGCAGACCCAGGGCGAGGCGCGGCTGAAGGCCGATCCCAATCCCTTCCCGGCGTTCGCCGACTACCAGTGGGGCGATGACACCACGCCCTTCGAGGAAAAGCAGGTGGACCTCGGAACCACCGTCACCGACGGCGCTGGCCACGCGACCCTGACGCTCGCCAGCACGGAGGCTGGCGACACCGTCGATCCGGTCACAGCCGTGGTCACGGCCTCGGTGTTCGAGCCGGGCGGCCGGCCGGTGCGCGAGAGCCTGACGCTGAAGGTGCGGCCAAAGCCGCTCTACCTCGGGGTCAAGGTCGACCAGGGCCAGGCGTCCGGCGATCGCGCCCCGCCGGTCACCCTCAACGTCATCGCCGTCAACGGCGCCGGCGCGCGGGTCGCCGCGGCGGGTGTCAGCTACAGCCTGATCAGCGAAAACTGGAGCTACGACTGGTACCAGGAAGACGGCAAGTGGCAGTACCGGCGGACCAACCGCGACGCGGTGATCCGCCAGGGCGTCGTCGATATCGGCGCCGGCGATCCCTTCCGGATGACCCGCAACCTCGGCTGGGGCGACTACCGGATCGAGCTGACCGGCCCGGACGGCGCCAAGTCGATCATCCGCTTCTCCGCCGGCTGGGGCGCGCCCGCCGACAACGCCGAGGCGCCCGACATGGTCCGGGTCAGCGCGGCGGCGGAGAACTACGCCCAGGGCGATGACGTGGAGATCCGGGTCCAGGCGCCCTACGGCGGCGAGGCCCAGGTGGCTGTCGCCACCGACCGGCTGATCGACTTCAAGACCTTCGCGGTGGGGCCGGGCGGCGGCACGGTCCATTTGAAGACCTCCGCGGCCTGGGGCGGCGGCGCCTATGTGCTGGTGACGGTGATCCAGCCGCGCGATCCGGTGGCGACGCCAAAGCCTCGCCGGGCGCTTGGCCTTCTTTACATCCCGCTGGACCCCAGGGGCCGCCGTCTCAGCGTCGATCTCGGCACCCCGGACAAGATCGATTCCAAGGCCGAGGTGGACGTGCCGGTAAGCGTGCGCGGCCTTGGCTTTGGCCAGTCGGCCAAGGTCACGGTGGCCGCGGTGGACGAGGG
>JBIOEF010000084.1:0-14337 GCA_044445785.1 Caulobacterales bacterium | reverse complement strand
CTCTCCCTCCCTCCCCCCCCCCCCCCCCCCCCCCGCGGCCCCCCCCCCCGCGCCGGCCCCGCCACTCCCCCCTTTGGGGGAAGATAACCCGGCTTGACGGATCGCGCGCATCACCCAACCTTCATCCTCGTGGAAGGGCTGCTCGACTACGCCATCGTGCCTGCCGGGCCCGGCGACGCCGCCGGGCTGGCGCGCGTCCACGTCACGTCCTGGCGCGAGACCTACGGCGGGCTTCTGCCCCAGGCCTATCTCGATGGCATGCGTCCGCTCGCCCACACCCGCCGGTTCTACCGCGACCTGATCCGCGCCAAGAAGGGCGATGTTGTGCTGCTGGCCGAAGGGGCCGAGGGCGCCATGGCCTATGCCGCCGGCACCAGGCTCGCCGGCGATGGCCGGGCGGCCGACGCCGAGGTCTTCACCCTCTACGTCCTGCGCGAGGCGCAGGGGGCAGGGGTTGGCAAGGCGCTGCTGACCTCGGCCGCCAGGGTGCTGCAAGCGGAAGGCGCGCGGTCGCTGATGTTGTTCGTGCTCAGCGGCAACCTGCCGGCGCGGCGATTCTACGAGCACCTGGGCGGCGAAGCCTTCGCCGAGGTTCCCTCCAACGGCTGGGGCGGGGGCCTCACCGAAACCGCCTACCGCTGGCCCGACATCGGCGCCCTGGCCGGAAAGTCAGCCTATCTGTCGTGAGAAGAAGAGGGCGATCTCGCCCTCGGCCGGCGTGCCCTCGTAAAGCGTCAAGTCCAGACCCGTGAGCGAGAAACCCATCGCCCGATAGGCCGCCACGCCCGGCACGTTGAGATTGCTGGTCTCGAGCCACAACTCACGGCCCCCGAGCGCCTTGCCCAGCCTGGCGACCTCGTCGGCCAAGGCGCGGGCGATCCCCTGCCGGCGCCCCTTCGGATCGACATAGAGGTGCCAGAGGATCACTCGTCGGTTCCACGGCTCATAGCCGGCGGCCGCGAAACCCAGGCACTCGCCATGCGCCTCCGCAAGGAAGCCGTCGCTCCAGGGGCGCTTGGGGTCATCAAGGTCGTCCAACGCGAACCGCTTGGTCAGGGGCTGCGCCAGGCGACGCGCGTTGAGCGTGAAACCGGCTTGCGCCGTCTCGACGTCGAACACTTCGTCGGTGGTGAAAGAGGTGTCGAGCGCGGCGATGGCGCCGGCGTCGTCGGGAAGGTGGGCGGCGCGGACCAACACCCGCCTGCGCCCTACTCCGCCCGCGTGACCGTGTCCCAGAAGCGGCGCGCCTTGTGGAAGAAGGTGGCTGTGCGGGGATGCTGCTGTTCGCCGCAGAGGCCGGTGAACTCGCGCATCAGGTCTTTCTGGCGGGCGGTGAGCTTGGTTGGCGTCTCGATGAAAAGTTCCACGACCAGATCGCCCCGCTCGCGCGCACGCAGCGAGGGCATGCCGCGGCCCTTCAGGCGCACCGTGCGGCCGGTCTGAGCGCCCTCGGGCACCTTGACCTGGATCTTGCACTCGCCGTCGCAATTCTCGCCGCCCAGCAGGCACGGCGCCTCCACCTCGCCGCCCAGCGCGGCGATGGCCATCGGCACCGGCACCGAGCAAAGCAGGTCCAGGCCGTCGCGCTCGAAGAGCTCGTGCGGCTTCACCGAGAGAAAGATGTAGAGATCGCCGCGCGGGCCGCCCTGCTGGCCCGCATCGCCCTCGCCCGAGAGGCGGATGCGCGCGCCGTCATCGACTCCGGCCGGGATGCGGACCTGCAGCGTCCGCTCGGAGCGCATCTGGCCGGCGCCCCGGCAGCTCTTGCATGGGTCCAGCACCATCCGTCCGGCGCCGCCGCACCTGGGACAGGTGCGCTCGATGGTGAAGAAGCCCTGGCTCGCCCGCACGCGGCCGTGGCCGTTGCAGCTGGCGCAGGCGGTGGGATTGGAGCCCGGCGCGCACCCTGAACCGCTGCAGGTCTCGCAGGTGAGGGCGGCGGGGATCTTCACTTCCACCTCGGCGCCGGCGTAGGCCTGCTCGAGGCTGATCTCCAGGTCGTAGCGCAGATCGCCGCCGCGCATGGGACCGGCGGGGCGGCGCTGGCCGCGGCCGAACATGTCGCCGAAGACGTCGCCGAACACCTCGTTGAAGATGTCGTGGACGTCGGCGAAGCCCGCGCCGCCGCCCGCGCCATTGACGCCGGCGTGGCCGAAGCGGTCGTACGCGGCGCGCTTTTGCGGATCGGAGAGGACCGAATAGGCCTCGTTCAGCTCCTTGAACCGACCGGCGGCCTCCTCGCAGCCGTCGTTGCGGTCGGGGTGGTGCTCCATGGCGAGCTTGCGGAAAGCGGACTTCAGGCCCGCCTCGTCCGCCCCGCGGTCCACCCCCAGTATGTCGTAGTAATCTCGCATCGAAGCGTCAGAAGCCCTGGCGTTTCAAAGAGAAGTGGGCCATCGCCCGCCCCGCTGCAAGCCTTGTTGCGCGGAGCGGGCGATCTTGCCAGCGAAGGCGGCGGCGACGTTCCCCAAGGTCAGGATGTGCCCGAACATGGGTATCTGCGCCATGGGTCAAACCGTCACGCAGCCCTCCAGGGGAGCGCACGGGCCCTAAGCCGACTTCTTGTCGTCGGAGACTTCCTCGAACTCGGCGTCGACCACGCCTTCCTCGGCCGGCGCCTCGCCAGGCTCCGCCGCTTCGCCGCCGGCCTGAGCCTTGTACATGGCCTCGCCCAGCTTCATCGAAGCCTGCATCAGGGTTTGCGTCTTGGCCTGGATGGCGCTGGCGTCCTCGCCTTCCAGCGCGGTCTTCAGCTCGGCCGTCGCGGTCTCGATCGCCGTCTTTTCGTCGGCTGTGACCTTGTCACCGTGTTCGCTGAGCGCCTTTTCCGTCGAGTGGATCAGCGCGTCGCCGTGGTTCTTGGCCTCGACCAGCTCCTTGCGGCGCTTGTCCTCGGCGGCGTGGGACTCGGCGTCCTTGACCATCTGGTCGATGTCGGTGTCCGAGAGCCCGCCGTTGGCCTGGATGCGGATCGACTGCTCCTTGGACGTGGCCCTGTCGCGCGCCGAGACATTGACGATGCCGTTGGCGTCGATGTCGAACGTCACCTCCACCTGCGGCACGCCTCTGGGCGCCGGCGGAATGCCGACCAGGTCGAACTGGCCCAGCATCTTGTTGTCCTGCGCCATCGGCCGCTCGCCCTGGAAGACCCGGATGGTCACCGCGTTCTGATTGTCGTCGGCGGTGGAAAAGGTCTGGCTCTTCTTGGTGGGGATGGTGGTGTTGCGCTCGATGAGCGGCGTGAAGACGCCGCCAAGCGTCTCGATGCCGAGCGTCAGCGGGGTGACGTCCAGCAGCAGCACGTCCTTGACGTCGCCCTGCAGCACGCCGGCCTGCACCGCCGCGCCGAGCGCGACGACTTCGTCCGGATTGACGCCCTTGTGCGGTTCGCGGCCGAAGAAGTCCTTCACCGCGTCGACCACCTTGGGCATGCGGGTCATGCCGCCGACCAGGACCACCTCGTCGATGTCGCTCTTCTTCAGGCCCGCGTCCTTCAGCGCCTGATCGCAGGGACCGATGGTCTTGACGATCAGGTCCTCGACCAGCGCTTCCAGCTTGGAGCGCGAGAGCTTGATGTTGAGGTGCAGGGGCCCGGACGCGTTCATGGAGATGAAGGGTAGGTTCACCTCGTACTGCGCGGTGGTGGACAGCTCCTTCTTGGCCTTCTCGGCCTCTTCCTTCAGGCGCTGAAGGGCGAGCTTGTCTTTGCGAAGGTCGACGCTCTGCTCTTTCTTGAACTCGTCGGCCAGGTAGTCGACGATCCGCAGGTCGAAGTCCTCGCCGCCCAGGAACGTGTCGCCGTTGGTGGCCTTCACCTCGAAGACGCCATCGCCGATCTCCAGGATCGAGATGTCGAAGGTGCCGCCACCCAGGTCGTAGACGGCGATCTTCTTGCCTTCATTCTTGTCCAGGCCATAGGCCAGCGCCGCGGCGGTGGGTTCATTGATGATGCGCAGGACTTCCAGGCCGGCGATCTTGCCCGCGTCCTTGGTCGCCTGACGCTGGGCGTCGTTGAAGTAGGCCGGGACGGTGATCACCGCCTTCTCGACCTTCTCGCCCAGGTGCGCCTCGGCGTCCTGCTTCAGCTTCTGCAGGATGAAGGCGCTGATCTGCTGGGGCGAGTAGTCCTTGCCGTTGGCGCGCGTCCAGGCGTCGCCGTTGGCGCCCTTGACGATCTCGTAGGGCACCATGCCCTTGTCCTTCTCGACCATCGGGTCGGTGTACTGGCGCCCGATCAGGCGCTTGATGGCGAAGAAGGTGTTGTTGGGGTTGGTGACCGCCTGGCGCTTGGCCGGCTGGCCCACCAGGCGCTCGCCGTCGTCCAGGATGGCGACGACGGAAGGCGTGGTTCTGGCGCCTTCGGCGTTCTCGATCACTTTGGGCTGTTTGCCGTCCATGATGGCGACGCACGAATTGGTGGTGCCAAGGTCGATGCCAATAATCTTGCTCATGAGAACTCTTCTCTCGCTCCTTTAGCGGCGAACGCTTGCGGGGGCCTTCAGGCATGAAGCGCCGAATGCGCGCGTTCCCAGTTCGATCGGTCTCTCTAATGTTTGACGGGCTTGACGCCCCAGAGCGAGCCTTCCCTTCACGGAAATCGCCGCTTCGAGGTCGATATGGGGTCCTGGGCGACGCTCGCAAGGGCTTTGCGCGTCGATCTGGGCGCGGCGTGTGAGCGCGCGCGATGCTATTGTCGCCAAGTGACCCCGCCCGGCTTTCGTCTCTTCCCCGGCCGCCTGGGCGCCGCATCCCAGCGGGCGCTCGTCGACGACGTCCTTCGACTGGCGAAGGATGCGCCGTTCTATCGACCGGTCACGCCCGGAGGCAAGCCCATGAGCGTAGCCATGACCGGGCTTGGACCGCTGGGGTGGGTCACCGACGCGCGGGGCTACCGCTATCAGCCGGGCCATCCGGTCACCGGGCGGCCTTGGCCCCCGATGCCGCCGACGCTGCTAGCCCTATGGGCGGAGCTCTGCGATCCGGCGACGCCGCCCGACGCGTGCCTGGTCAACCGCTATGACGGCGAGGCGCGCATGGGCCTGCACCGCGACGCCGACGAAGCCGACTTCGCCTTTCCCGTGCTCTCCATCTCGCTGGGCGACACCGCGCTCTTCCGGCTGGGCGGCGTGCGGCGAGGCGACCCCACCGGCCAGATCCGCCTGGCGTCGGGCGACGTCTGCATCCTGGCGGGCGAGGCCAGGCTCGCCTACCACGGCGTCGACCGGATCCTCGCCGGCTCGTCGCGGCTGGTCCCGGGCGGCGGGCGGATCAATCTGACCCTGCGCCGCGCCAGGCCCGCTGAGCTTTGACAGAGCCCGTCACGCCGACCATTGTTCTGCGCGTTACTTGAACAACAGGCTCCGGAGGCGCCGCATGCTGACCTTGACCCGTCCCGAGGGGCCAGAGCCGGAAGACCTCCACCTCTCGCGCCGCGGGATCGCGGCGATGTTCTTCGCCGGCTATGCGGCCGCCGCGCTGTCGGCGGATGCGGCGCCCATCCACACCGACGAGGCCGGGCTCACCACCGAGACGGTGATGCTGCCCACCGCCGGCCAATCGATCCGCGGCTACATCGCCCGCCCCGCCGCGCCCGGTCGCCACCCGGTGGTGATCGTGGTCAACGAGGTCTTCGGCCTGCACGAATACATCCGCGACATCTGCCGCCGCTTCGCCAAACTGGGATATGCGGCCATCGCGCCCGGCTTCTTCGACCGCGCGGGCGACCCCGCCCCGCTGACCAGCTTCCCGGACATCCTGAAGATCGTCAACGCCGCCAGCGACGAGCAGGTGATGGGCGATATCGGGACCACGCTGAAGTACGTCGAGCGCGCGCCATGGGCCAATGCGCGCTCGATCGGCATCACCGGTTTCTGCTGGGGCGGGCGCTGGGTGTGGAACGCCAGCGAGACCTTCCCGCAGATCAAGGCCGGCGCCGCCTGGTACGGCCAGCTTGCCCCCGCTCCCAACGCCAAGCCCGATCCCTCGCGCTGGTGGCCCATCGAGCACGTGGCGACGTTGCATGGGCCGGTGATCGGGCTCTACGGCGGCAAGGACGCGCTCTCGGCCGCGGTCCCGGCGATGCGCGAGGCGCTGACCAAGGCCGGCAAGAGTCAGAGCAAGATCTTCGTCTACGAGGACGCCGGCCACGGCTTTCACGCCGACTATCGGCCCAGCTACGACGAGGCCGACGCCAAGGACGGCTGGACCAACCTCCTGGACTTCTTCAAGGCCAACGGCGTCGCTCCGCGGGCGAGCTAGAGCCTTTCTAGAGCGCGATGGGCGCCGAAAGCAGTTCCCACTTTCGGCTATCGCGCTCTAGCCCCGCAGCTTCCTGGTCAGCACTTCGAGATCGCGGGCCAGCTGCGGATCGATGGCCCTGAGCGCCTCGATGCGCCGCACCGCGTGCAGCACGGTCGTATGGTCGCGCCCGCCAAAGCGCCGGCCGATGTCGGGGAGCGAGCGCGTGGTCAGTTGCTTGGCCAGCCACATGGCCGCCTGGCGGGGCCGCGCCACCGAGCGGGTGCGGCGCTCGGAGATCAGGTCCGACTGCTTCATCCCGTAGTGTTCGGACGTCGCCTTCTGGATGTCGTCGACCGTGACCCGCTTTTCGCCGCCACGCAGATGCGGGCGCAGGAACGACTGGCTCTCCTCCAGCGTCAGGCCGGCGATGCCGGGGCCGGCGCGGACGATCAGGGTGTTGAGCGCGCCCTCCAGCTCGCGGACGCTGTCGGTGAAGCGGTCGGCCAGGAACTGCAGGATCTCCGAGCGGACGGTCGCGGCGATCCCCTGCTGCTGGCAAAGGAGCGCCGCCTTGCGCTGCAGGATGCCGAGCCTGAGCGTCCGGTCGGCCGGCTCGATGCCGCAGACGAGGCCCGCCGACAGGTGCGAGCGCAGGCGCGCGTCGATCTCGGTCAGCGCCGAGGGCGGCCGGTCGGCCGAGAACACCACCCGCCGGCCGTCTTCCATCAGCGCGGCCAGGGTGTGGAAGAGCTCCTCTTCCGTGCTTTGCTTGCCGCCGATGAAATGCACGTCGTCGATCAAGAGCAGGTCGGCGGAGCGTAATTCCTCCTTGAACGCCGCGGCCTGTTTTTCCATCAGCGCGCGTACGAACGAGGAGAGGAACCGCTCGGCGGTGAGATAAACCACCTTCTTCTCGGGCGCCGTGCGCATGGCTTCCCACGCGAGCGCGTTCAGCAGGTGGGTCTTACCGAAGCCGTAGGACGAGTGGAAAATCACCGGGTTGAAATGCCCGTCGGCCCACGACGCCACCCGCCGTGCCACCGCATAGGCGAACTCGTTCGAGGGGCCAGGCACGAAGGTGTCAAAGGTGAAGCGCTCCTGCAGCCCGTGCGTCTTGCCAGGCCGGCCCGACACGATCGGCGCGGAAGCGGGGCTGTCGGTGGAGACCGGCTCGACGGCCTCGATCTCGATCGGCCGGGCGGAGGTGTCGCCGCCGGCGGCTTCGAACTCGATCCGCGATTTCAGATTGAGCGCCCGGCCCTCGGGATCGTTGGCCGCCCACAGCTCGCCGATCCGCCGCCAGGCGTAGCGTTGGATCCAGTCCTTGGCGATGCCGGTGGGCGTGACCAGGCAAAGCTCGCCGTCCGGGGCGACCCGCAGGCAAGCTTGCGCCAGCCAGGACCCGAACGTGTCGTCGCCAAGTTCGCTCTTCAGCGCCTGGCTCGCCTTCACCCAAACCACGCCTGCTGGCGTCACGGACGTCATGTCCGCCAATCCCTTGATCGCCATTGCCCCATCCCGATCTAACCCCCTCCGTCCTTGCCGGACGGAGGCCGGCCGCAGCGCCCCCACGACGTTCGGCCGACGTTCTTTAACGCAGACACGCTCCCTCGTTCGGCGGGAACAGGCGCCCCGCCGCCGTCGCTTAGTCCGTACAATGTGAAAATGCCTTCGAGAGCCTCACACTACGCCCGCGCTAGGTCGGGTCAATCTCGAATCGGGACGTCAATCGGCTAAAAAAAGCACAAAAAAATGTTGACAAATGCGGGGCCCAACGGAGCAAGGGGAAATCCAATTTGGGCCACAATGCGGCTGGGTAAATAGGTCGCAGGCGTCGCATAATAGACTGCAAGCATAGACGGCGCGCGCGCTTTGCGCGCTACAAAATTAACATTGATTTCAAATGGTTACGCTTAATCGCCTAGTCGTTAGGCGGCAGCGAGCTTCTTCAGCTGAGCGGCTAAACGCGAGACTTTCCGCGAACCGGTGTTCTTGTGAAGCACGCCCTTGCCGGCCGCGCGCATGAGCTCGGACTCGGCGCGGATGAACGCGGCCTTGGCGGCGCCGGCGTCGCCCGCCTCCAGCGCCTCCTCGAACTTGCGCACATAGGTGCGCAAACGCGATCTGCGCGCCTTGTTGACCTCGGTTCGGCGCGCGATCTTGCGGATCGCTTTTTTGGCGCCGGGGTTATTGGCCATCGATAATCTTGCCTTGCGATCGGCGCTAAGAGCGAGGCGCCGGGGAAAAAAGAGGCGGCGGTATAGGCCGAACCCCCGGCGGGGGTCAATGCGGCGATCGCACTTCCCTGCCCGGTCGCACGAAACTTGAACGCCCGGCAGCCGGTCCTCGACGCCGACGCCCAGCGCTAGGGCGCTTCGACGTCCACGCCCTTGGCGCGCAGCAGGGTCGGCAGGCCGTCCGGCCCGATCAGGTGGCCGACGCCGACGATCACCACCGTCAGACCGGGCTTCTTCAGTCGCTTGCGCAGCTTCTTGACCCAAGCGCGGTTCCGCCCGGCGATCAGCCGGTCGTAGAGCACCGGCGAGGCGCTCTTGAGCGGCGTGATCGCGTCACGCTCCAGGCCCACAAGATCGGCGGCCATCCATTCGTCGACCACCCGCCGGTACGACGTTGGATCGTCTTCGATCTCGTGCAAGGTCACCTTCAGCGAGGCGAGCTGGTCCTTGATCGGCGCGCCGGCGAGGAAGTCGATCTGCTGCTTGGCGTTCTCGAACGCCACCCGGCGCGCCGCGAGCGGGGCGATCGCCTGGATCTGCTCCTCGACGCCGTTGAAGGCGGTGGCGCCGCTTTCGGCGTCCTCGGCCACCGAGAGGGTGAGTTCGGCGTCCCACGGCTGCATTGCGGCGATGACGTCCGGCACGCGGTGCAGCTTGATGGCCACTCGCTTGAGCTTATCGGCCTGATCCGGCTCCAGCAGGTTGTAGAGGCTCTGGCCGGGCTTCAGCTCCCCGCGCTTTTCCGAGGCGACGCTGGCTTCGTAGTCGCTGGCGGCGGTGATCGGCAGCTCGAACCACAGCTCGTCGGCCTTGCCGATGGCGTCGTCCAGGGCGGCCGGGCGCCAGTCGAGGCCCGCCGGCAGCAGGTGGACCGATCCGAAGAGGACGATGGTCGCCCCCTTGGACCGGACGATCCACATCGGCGGCTTGGCGGAACTCGCGCCGGCCGCGCCAAGGGCGAGGCAGAGGGCGAGCGCAAGCCGCGCGGCGAGGCGGCCGATCGCGCCGCAGCCGGCCCTCACCTCTGGCACCGACCGCAGGCGAAGGTGGAGCGACCGGCCTGCACCGTCCGCCGCACGACGCCGGCGCAGCCCGGCCTCAGGCAAGGCTCTCCCTCGCGGCCATAGACGGCGAAGCTGTGCTGGAAGTAGCCCAGCGATCCGTCGGCGGCGGCATAGTCGCGCAAGGTCGAGCCGCCGGCCTCGATGGCTTCCAGCAGCACCTCGCGGATGCTGGCCGCCAGGGGCGCTAGCCTGGCCTTGCCAAGCGCGCCCGCCGGCCTGGCCGGGGAAATGCCGGCGCGGTGCAGCGCCTCGCACACGTAGATATTGCCAAGGCCCGCCACTGATCGCTGGTCCAGGAGCACGCTCTTCACCGCCTGGCGCCGCCCGGCGAAGGCGCGGCCGAGGCTGGCGGCGTCGAAGCCAGACGACAGGGGCTCGGGACCCATGCCGCTGAACCAGGCGTGGTCGGCCAACCCGTCCGTGGGGATGAGGTCCATGTAGCCGAACCGGCGCGGGTCGTAGAAGGTGACGCGGGCGCCGGCCTCCGTCTCGAAGACCACGTGGGCGTGGCGCGGGTCGGGCGGGGCGGCCAGCGCGAAGCGGCCAGGGCGGCAGGCGACAGGTCCGCCCTCGATCTCGAAACGGCCGGTCATCCCCAGATGCATCACCAGCGTCTCGCCGCGATCGATGGGCGCCAGGAGGTACTTGCCGCGCCGCCCCAGCGTCTCGATCCGCGCGCCGGCCAGGCGCTGGACGAACCCCTCCGGCAGGGGAAACCGCAGGTCTGGCCGGCGCGCCTCGACCCTCGCCAGTCGCGCGCCGGCCAGCACAGGTTCGAGGCCGCGCCGGACCGTTTCCACCTCGGGCAACTCAGGCATCGAGCGTGCCTAGCGGAGTTCGCGGGCCGACGCCACGCCCCCAAGCGCGGCCCGAACCACGACCGGGCGCCCAAGCTGGCGCAAGGCGCTGTTCGGGCCTAAGACGACCCGGCCATGAGCGCTACTTTCGGTTACCGCGACGTCGAGGCGGAGGAGAAGCCCGGCCTGGTCCGCGGCGTCTTCGACCGCGTGGCCCGCCGCTACGATGTCATGAACGACCTGATGAGCCTTGGCGCCCATCGTCTCTGGAAAGACGCCGCCGCCGCCAGGCTCAATCCCCAGCCGGGCGAGGTGATCGTGGACTGCGCCGGCGGCACGGGCGACCTGGCGCGGCGCTTCGCCCGCCTGGCCAGGGCCGCTCAGGATCGTCGCGGCGGGCCGCCGGCGAAGATCCTGGTGGTCGACTATAATGAGGCGATGATCACCGCCGGACGCGCGCGCGGCGCGCCGCCCGAGATCGCCTGGGCCGTTGGCGACGCCCAGCGCCTGCCGCTGCCGGGCGCCTGCGCTGACGCCTACGCGATCGGCTTTGGCCTGCGCAACGTCACCGATATCGCCGCCGCCCTGGCCGAGGCCAGACGGGTGCTGAAAACGGGCGGCCGGTTCCTCTGCCTGGAGTTCTCCAAGGTGGGCGCCGCGGCCCTGCGCTCGCTATACGACGCCTATTCTTTCCAGGTGATCCCAAGACTTGGCGAGCGCGTGGCCGGCGATGGCGAGGCCTATCGCTACCTGGTCGAGAGCATCCGCCGGTTCCCCGACCAGCGGACCCTGGCTGGCCTGATGGGCGAGGCGGGGTTCTCCCGCGTCTCCTTCACCAACCTGACGGGCGGCGTGGTGGCGCTTCACCAGGGCTGGGCGATCTAGGTCATGCCGCAGTCGGGATCGTACGCGCGTCTGGCCGGCGCGGCCCTGGCCTTGATCCGCGCCGACGCGTTGCTCCCGCGCGAGCTCGATGCGCAACTGCCGGCCGGCCCCAGGACCACGGCCCGGGTGCTGCGGATCTTCGCCGGGCGGGCGTCGCGCACCGGGCGGCCCGGCGAGCGGCTGGCCCTGGCGCTGGAGCGTCAGGGACCGGTGGCGATCAAGCTCGGGCAGTTCCTCTCCACGCGCGCCGACATCCTGGGCGTCGAGTTCGCCCAGGACCTCTCGCGGCTGAAGGACCGGCTTGATCCCTTTCCGACGGAGCTGGCGAGGGCCGAGGTCGCGCGCGCGCTCGGCCGGCCGCTGGAGTCGGTGTTCGCCTCGTTCGACGAGGCGGTGGCCGGCGCCTCGCTCGCCCAGGCGCACCGTGCGACGCTGGCGGACGGGCGGCAGGTGGCGGTGAAGGTGCTGCGGCCGGGGATCGAGCGGCGCGTCGCCGCCGACGTCGCCACCCTGCGCACGGCGGCGCGGCTGGCCGAGGCCTGGGCGCCGCCGGCGCGGCGGCTGGAGCCGCGGGCGTTCGCAGAGACGGTGGCGCGGGCGCTGGAGCTGGAGCTGGACCTGCGCTTCGAAGCCGCCGGCGCGGACGAACTGCGCGCGGTGATGGCCCACGACGACTACATGCGCGCGCCGCCCGTGGTCTGGGAGGGCGTCGCCAGGCGGGTGCTGACGGTGGAGTGGGCGCCCGGCGGCCCGCTCTCCGACCCCGCCACGCTGGAAACCCCGGGCCTCGATCGCCCGGCGCTGGCGACCAATCTGATCCGCGCCTTCCTCGCCCAGGCGCTGGACCATGGCGTCTTCCACGCCGACCTGCACGAGGGGAACCTCTTCGCCGCCGCGCCGGCCAAGCTGACGGCCGTCGATTTCGGGATCATCGGGCGCCTGGCGCCGGGCGAGCGCCGCTACCTCGCCGAGATCCTCTGGGGGTTCATCCAGCGGGACTATGCGCGGGTGTCGGCCACCCATTTCGAGGCCGGGTACGTCCCCGCCCATCACGACCGCGCAGCCTTCGCCCAGGCGCTCAGGGCCGTGGGCGAGCCGGTGTTCGGGCGCAAGGCCAGCGACGTCTCCATGGGCCGGCTGCTCGCCCAGCTCTTCGAGATCACCGCGCTCTTCGACATGCGGCTGCGCCCCGAGCTGGTGCTGCTGCAGAAGACCATGGTCACGGTTGAGGGCGTCGCCCGCCGGATCGACCCCCAGCACGACATCTGGGCCGCCGCCGAGCCGGTCGTGCGCCGCTGGATCATGCGCGAGCTTTCGCCCGCCGCCACGATCCGCGAGTTCGCCAGAGACGCTCGCGCGGCCGTCTCGGCGCTCGCGCGTCTGGCCGAGGCGCCGGTGGAGATCAGTCCGCCGTCAGCCCCGCAAGATGCGCCCGCCGCCGCGACGGACGAGCGCACTCACCCGGCGGTCTGGTTCTTCCTCGGCGCGGCTCTGACGTCGCTCGCGCTGCTGCTGGTCGTCACCTTCCGAATGGCCGGCCTGCAGTGACCGACCGCTCGTTCCCGCTCCGGCGCGGAGCGGGTGCTAGCCTTGGGAAGCGCTGTCGTCGCTCTTGGCCCGGTCGGCCTCGCGCGCCTGCTGTTGCTTCCAGTAGGCCAGGCCCTCGCGAGGCTTGAACATGGTCCTGGGCGCGCCGGTCTTGGCCACCACCGCGAAGGTGTTGGACTTGGCGTCATAGAGCAGCGCATCGCCGTTGGGACGGTCGAGCTTCTGCACGCCGGTGGGCGGCGAGTCGGCGAAGGCGTGGGCTTGGGCGACGTATTGCGCCTCGGTCTTGTCCGCGAAGTCCTTGCCGTTCTTGCCGAACTGATAGTCCGCGTTCTCCTGGGCGGTGTGCTTGCGGTTCGCCGCCCACATCGGCTTGCCGTCCACCAGCGGCACCGGCGCGTCGCGCGGATCGACGCTGACTGCGGCCTGCTGCACGCTAGCCGCCGGCGGCGTCGCCTTGGCGCTCGCCGGAGCGCCCGCGTCGCAGGCGCCGAGCGCGAGGGCGACGACCGCCGCCCCGTACATGAAGACAACCCTCATCTCTCTGTTCCCCATCTTTCGCCCTCAGGGCGCATCACCGGAACAAAGAAAGAACAATCGGCGGGGTTTGTCCAGAGGGAACCTTCGAGTAAACAGCGGTGACCTCTTTGGGAGGGCCTTTTCGTGACCGAGCGGCGCGTGCTCCTGATCGTCGGCGGCGGCATCGCGGCCTACAAGGCGCTCGAGCTCGCGCGCCTGTTGCGCAAGGCGGATGTGGCGGTCCGCCCGATCCTCACCGAGGCGGGCGCGCAGTTCGTCACCGCGCTCTCGCTGGGCGCGCTCTGCGAGGACAGGGTCTACGGCGACCTCTTCAGCCTCACCGACGAGGCGGAGATGGGCCACATCGAGCTCTCGCGCTCGGCCGACCTGGTGGTGGTGGCGCCGGCGACCGCGGACCTGATGGCCAAGGCGGCGCACGGCCTGGCTGGCGATCTGGCGTCCACGACGCTGCTGGCCACCGACAAGCCGGTGCTGATGGCGCCGGCGATGAACGTGCGCATGTGGCTGCATCCGGCGACCCAGCGCAATCTGGCGACTCTGAAGGCCGACGGCGTCGGCTTCGTCGGGCCCGACGAGGGCGCGATGGCCTGCGGCGAGTTCGGACCCGGGCGGATGGCCGAGCCGGCGGCGATCTTCGAGGCGATCATGGCGGCGCTTTCGGGCGATGGCGCCCGCCCGCTCGCCGGCAAGCACGCGCTGATCACCGCCGGGCCCACAGCCGAGCCGATCGATCCGGTGCGGGTGATCACCAACCGTTCGTCCGGCAAGCAGGGCTACGCCATCGCCGGCGCGCTGGCGGCGCTGGGAGCGCGGGTGACGCTGGTCTCGGGGCCGGTGGCGATCTCCGCCCCGCCCGGCGTGACCCGCGTCGACGTCGAGACGGCGCAGGAGATGCTGGCCGCCTGCAGGGCCGCCCTGCCCGCCGACGCCGCCGTCTGCGTCGCGGCGGTGGCCGACTGGCGCGCCGACGAGGTGTTCACGGTGAAGATGAAGAAGAGCCACGAGGGGCCGCCGACGATCCGGCTG
>JBIOEF010000083.1:0-14635 GCA_044445785.1 Caulobacterales bacterium | reverse complement strand
TCCCCACCCTGACCGCTTCGCGGTCTGTCCCACCCCATGAAGGGGAGGGAGGCAGGGGTTACTCCGCCTCCGCCGGCCGCACCGCGGTCAGCCAACCCTCCGCGATCTTCACGTCCGGCGCGTTCTCCGCCGTGAACGCCAGCCACCAGGTCGGGCCGGCGTCCGGGGCGATTTCCAGGAGGTCGCCGGCGCCGAAGTTCTGCACCGACTTGACGACGCCTAGGCGCGTCCCGTCCGGCGCGCGCGCTTCCAGGCCCACTAGGTCGGTCAGGTAGAACTCGTCCTCGCCCTCCGGCGGCGGCAGCAGGGCCCTTGGGATGTAGAGCTCCAGCCCCCGCAGCGCCTGAGCGGCCTCGCGGGTCTCGACTTCCCGCGCCCGGCCGATCAATGCGCCCTTGGCCGGCCGACCGCCGGTGAGGGTGAGCGCCGGTGCGCCGTCCACGCCCCTCAGGTCCCGGTAGCGGACGAGCGCCATCGGATCGTCGGAATAGGACGTGATCCGCACCTCGCCCTTGACGCCGAACGCGCCGGCGACGCGGCCGACGAGGATCAGGCGGTCGGCCAAGGGCTAGTCCTCGGCGGCCGCCTCGCTGGCCTGGTCCTCGGCGCCCTCGGCCCCGACTTCTTCGACCTCAGCGGCGTTCTCTTCGGCGACAGCCTCGGCGGTCGCTTCGGTGACGGCTTCCTCAGCCGCTGGTTCTTCGGCCGCGGCTTCGGCGGCAGCTTCCGGCGCCGCCTCTTCAGTCACCACCTCGGCGGCGGCTTCGACGGCCTCCTCGGCGGCCGCTTCAACCGGCGTTTCGGCGACGGCTTGCGGCTCAGGCGGCGGCGCGTTGGCGGCGGCCTCGGCGCGTTCGGCGCGGGCGGTGACGCGCTCCTTGGCCTTGGTGTGCGGCTCGCCCTTCTTGGGGTTGTTGCTGGGCGTCCACTTGGCCAGGCCCTCCGTGGAAAGGAACCGGGCCACGCGGTCGGTGGGCTGCGCGCCCTTGCCGATCCACTGGCTGATCCGCTCGCTGTTGAAGCTGACCCGCTTGGGATCGTCCTTCTTCAAGAGCGGATTGTAGGTCCCGACCTTTTCGATGAAGCGGCCGTCGCGCGGGGAATGGCTGTCGGCCACCACGATCGAATAGTAGGGGCGCTTCTTGGCGCCGCCACGGGCCAGGCGAATTCTGAGCATAGGATTTCGGTCTTTCTCTTAGCGTCTCTAGGGTTTCTTGAACGGGTTGAACGGGGCCGGGCCGCCTAGGCCAGGCAAAGCGTTGGGATTGGGCGCGCCGCCGCCGAGGCCCGGCAGGCCGACGGGTGCGCCTTGCTCGGGCATGCGTCCGCCGCCGAGGTTCTTCAGGCGGTCCATGCCGCCGCCGCCCATCATGCCGGCGACCCGGGCGAAGCCCTTGCCGCCGTCCTTGGCCATGTACTTGAAGGCGTCCTGCATCTGCCGGTGTTGTTTCAAGAGTCGATTGACCTCGGACACCTCGACGCCCGCGCCGGCGGCGATGCGGCGCTTGCGCGAGGCCTGCAGGATGTCGGGCTTCTTGCGTTCGACCTTGGTCATCGAGCCGATGATGGCGCGCTGGCGCCCGACCATCTTGTCGGAGATGTTGGCCTCGGCCAGCTGCTTCTTGATCTTCTGCACGCCCGGCAGCAGGCCCATCACCCCCTCCATGCCGCCCATGCGCTCCATCTGCGCCAGCTGGTCGGAAAGGTCGTCCAGGTCGAACTTGCCCTTGGCCAGCTTCTTGGCCATCTGCTCGGCCTTGGCCAGGTCCAGGTCGGCGGCGGCTTTCTCCACCAGCGCCACGACATCGCCCTGGCCCAGGATCCGGCCAGCGACGCGGCGGGCGTCGAAGACGTCCAGCGCCTCGATCCGCTCGCCGGTTCCGAGAAACTTGATTGGCAGGCCGGTGACCGCGCGCATGGAAAGCGCCGCCCCGCCGCGGGCGTCGCCGTCGGCCCTGGTGAGCACCAGGCCGGTGAGCGGCAGCCGCTCGTGGAAGGCCTTGGCCGTGCGCACCGCGTCCTGGCCGGTCAGGCTGTCGGCGACCAGCAGGGTCTCGGTGGGCTGGGCGATGCGGGCGATCTCGGCCGCCTCGGCCATCATCGCTTCGTCCAGCGTGGTGCGCCCGGCGGTGTCGAGGAAGAGCACGTCGTAGCCGCCGAGCTTGGCCGCCGAGAGCGCCCGACGGGCGATGTCGGCCGCGCCCTGGCCGGCCAGGATCGGCAGGCTCGCCACCTCCGCCTGCTTGGCCAGGATCGCCAGCTGCTCCATGGCCGCCGGCCGGCGGGTGTCCAGCGAGGCCACCAGCACCTTCTGCCGCTCGGTCTTGGAAAGGCGCAGCGCCAGCTTGCCGGTCATGGTGGTCTTGCCGGAGCCCTGCAGGCCGGCGACCAGGATCACGGTGGGCGGATTGAGCGCCAGGCGCAGGGGCTCGGGCTCCTCGCCGCCCAGCATGTCCACCAGGCCGTCGTAGACGATCTTCACCACCTGGTCGGCGGGCTTGACCGAGCGGATCACCGCTTCGCCGGACGCCGCTTCCTTGGCCTTGGCGATGAAGTCGCGCACGACCGGCAGGGCGACGTCGGCTTCCAGCAGCGCGACCCGCACCTCGCGCAGCGCCTCGTCCACGTCCTTTTCGGAAAGCACGCCCCGCCCGGAGAGCCGGTCGAAGACAACAGATAGCCGCTCGGTCAGGCCGTCGAACAAAGTCTCACCCCATACGCACAGCGCCAAACGCCCCCGTGCGCGTGTGACGCGGACGGAGGTCCTCGCCGCCCTCGTCCCGAACTCTTGTCGGGGGTCGTGGCGGTGGAGGCGCGGCTGGCGCTGCGCCGGAAGGGCGCGCTTATGCGCCCGGGCCATCATCGGGTCAAGAACCCCGGCCCTCGCTCCGCCTCGTGACAACGGTCATGTCCGCGCGGACGACGACCGCCGATCAACGTTCGCGACCGCCCAGGCCCCTCAGCGCGCCCCAGACCGCCCGCAGGCCAAGGCTGGGGGATCGGCGCAAGCCGATGTGGCCGCGCACGGTGAACTGTTCATCCAAGGTCCGCTGCCCTTCCGACGACGCGTCGTGGACGAGGTTCTCGGTCGGAGCGATGTAGGCCTCGCCAGGCGCGATCCGGCAGCGGACCACCGGCGTGTCGGGATGGAGGGTCATGAACTCGCGGCCGATCAGTGTGAACCGTCCTGCCGGCGTCCAGGCCTCGCCAAACGCCTCGGCGAGCATTTCGCCCATGGTCTCGAGGGTGATCGGCAGGAAGAGAATGTAGCGGTCGTCCTCGCCGATGTTGACGCAGATGCGGTTGGTCGAGCGGCGCCGCACCTCCAGGTCAAGGCCGTCCCAGTTGTCCACGTGAAGGCCGATGTAGTGGCCCCCAGCGGCGTGATCGAAGGTCACCGTCGTCAGGTTCGCCGCGTTCGACGTCGCCCCGATGCAGCCCAGAGGTTCGCCCAGGCTGCAGACGCGCCCGAGCCAGGTGAGGGCGTCGGCGTCGGCCCCTTGGCTTTTTCGCAAGACACTCCGGCGCTGCTGGGCGAAGGCGCCCGGCGGCCTGACGAGGCAAACCGCGCCTGACAGGTCGACCGGCGGGGCCGCCGACACCAGCTTCGCCATCTCATCGGCGTTCGGCGCGCGCCAGGGGAGCAGAGGCAGGCGCGCCTTCGCTTCGTAGCCGCCCTCGCGGATCTCGGCGCGGGTGACCCCTCGAGTGCCGGCGCTGAGCTCGATCCTGCCCGCCAGCCGCGCGCAGGCCGGCGATACGTAGAGCTGGACCAGCGGCCGTCCCCGCGCGGCCAGGCGCTCGAGGCCGGCCGCATCGCTGCTCGCGTCGCGCCCACCCATCGCCGCCTGGCGCCGGTCAGGAGACGCCAAGGGCCGGATGGGCGTCGGCGGCGGCTTCGCCGTTGCTCGCTCTCAAGATCAGGTCCCTCAGATTGGTTTGCTCGAAGGCGCCCACCATGTCGTCCAGGACCGGCACGATGGGGCAGCCGCGCGCTTTGGTCAGATCCCACTCCAGGTCCGAAGCGTTGTTGGCGAAGACCCCTGGGCAGGCGCCCAGGTAGCGGCAGCTCCCGCAGAGGCTCCGCATGCGCGCTTTGGACTGGGCGTTCGCGCGCCGCCGACCGTCCGAGGCGGCGATCTCGGTGAGGGGCTGGGAGAACAGATTGCCGTAGCAGAATTCCGGATCGTAGGATTCCATGACGTTGAAGACGTCGCCGTTGACGTCGACGATGAAGACCCGCTCCTGCTCGGAGACGTCATAGGGCTCGACCGGCGCCTGGGAGACGTGGCGCACGGCGAATTGCACGTAGTCATCGATCGGATCGACCGGCGTCGCCGTCTCTGAGGCCAGCCACTCCCGAAAGATCGACTTGTGCGCGCCAACCAGTTCGTCGAAGTCGATGCCGTTGCGCTGCACCTGGTCATCGTCCACGCCACGGTAGTAGGCCAGGAAGCGATGGTTGATGTTGAGACTGTCGAAGTACCGGTAGATCTCGTTGACGTACGGCAGGGTGTTGCGCGCCAGGACCGCGATCGCGCCGAACCCGATCTGATTGTCGATCAGTTTCTGCAGGTTGTTCAGGACCGTATCCGTTTTCAGCCGGCCGCGGGTGTCCACCCGCTGGTCGCCGTAGACGTCGAACGACACGCCGATGTCGTTGAAGAACCCTGACTTCAGCAGCGCCAAATGCCGGTCGGTCAGCACGGTCAGGTTGGTCTGGACGGCGTTGATGTACTTGAACTCCACACCCTCCAGCACCTCAGCCTGGATCCTGGCCACGTCGTGGTAGAACTCGATCGGTATCATCATCGGCTCGCCGCCGTGCCAGATGAAATCGACGTTCGTGAGCGACAACGCCGCGGCGCTGTTCTTCACGTTCTCGAACAGGGCCCGAATGTTATCCAGGCTCATGCGGCGCTTGTCGCCGAGGTGCGGGAACTCGTAGCAGTAGTCGCAGCGAAGGTTGCAGTACTTGGAAACCTTGATGACGATCTGCGGGCGCCTGGAGATTGGCATGACTAGGCCCTTGGCATGGCGTGAGCGGGACCCCACTGGTCGCCCGGCGCGGGACGAGTGAGCCGTCGCTGTCGCGCCGACAACCCTAGGGCTTTGGCTTGGGCTGGTGCTTGCTATGCTGCCCGTGCGCGTGGCCAGCCGGCGGCTTGGTGTGGGCTTCCAGCTGCAGCTTGGTCTTGTTGTGCTGCGAATCGCCGAACTTGGGCCCCTGCTCGAACACGTTGCTGAAACGATCCGCCGGCTTCTTGACCGGTCCGCCCCCGCTCACCGTGTGACCCTGGATTTGGTTCGTCGCCGCGGCCGACACCTTGAAGGTTTGCGGATCGGCGGTCGGCGAGCCGGTCGGGCTTGCCCCAGCAGCGCCATTGCTGGTCGGTGTCGCCATTGAGGCGCCGCCCGCGAAGGCGGCGATCGCTGAAACGGCGCTGGCCAAAAGATGTTGAATCTTGTTCATCGGTCTCCCCTGATAGTTCAACGGCGATCGTGGAGTGTTCCGTCGGCGCCACGCCCCATGGTCAGGGCTGGATCCCCCCGCCGGCCGCTCCAGCGAAGCTAACCTAGCCCCATGGTCGTTCCTGGCAAGCGCAGACCGCGGCTCTCGCCGGGCGATTGACGCGGCGCCGGATCGCTCGACATGCTGGCCGCATCGAGGTTGGGGGCTCACGCATGCACGCTTTCGCCGCGGCCGGCGCCGGGTTTCTGATGGCGGTGCTCTGGTTCGACCTGATGTTCGACGTGCAGGCGCGGCGCGGTGGGGCGGTGGCGCCCGAGGCGGCGCTGGCGTCGATCTGCGCCTACTATCGGCGGGTCACCACCGAGGCTTCGCCGATGGGGCGGGTGGTCTCGCTGGTGATGCTGGCCACGGTGGCGGCGATAATCGCCGGCATCGTCCGCGGCGAGACGCCCTGGTGGATCGGCTGGCCGTCGCTGGCCGCGGCGCTGGTCGGCATGGGCCTGGCGCTGGCGCGAACCGTCCGCAACGCTGTGCGCCTGGGGGCCGCCGCCGATCCGCCGGCCGAGCAGACACGGCTCGCGCGCCTGATCCTCGCCGACCACCTGGTCTCGCTGGCCGCCATGACGTTGGTGCTGGGCCTGCAGTTGGCGGCGTAGGCAATGCCGGCTTAGGCGGGCGCGTCTGGCCGACGGGGCAAAGGTCAAATTCTCGGGGCCGGTCGGACCAACGCCCGGCAAACGGACCCAACCCTAGCCAAACCGCGCGCTCAGCCCCGCCAGTGGAGGAAGAGGCGGTCGCCGCGGATCTCGAAGGAGTCCATGCGCTTGAAGAAGGTCATGCCCAGCAGCGAGGCGCTCATCGGCGCCTGGTTGACCGAGACGGGCACGTCCGAGAGCCGGACCTGGCCCACCTCCAGGCGCCCGAGCGTGGCCGACGCGCCGTAGCCGACGCCGTTGGCGGTCTCCGCAGGCTTGGAGAACTTCAGCGAGCCCACGTCGATGCCGATCCGCTGCGCGTCGGCGGGGCTGAGCACGATCTCGCTCGAGCCGGTGTCCACCAGGAACCGCACCGGCGCGCCGTTCGCCGCGCCCATGACGTAGAAGTTCCCGTCCGCGCTCTGGGTGATCACCATGGAGTGGGCCGAGGTGGTCACCGCATAGGCCGGGATCAGCTCGGCCCGCACCCGCAGCGCCGCCGCCACCAGGTCGCCGCGGAAGGTGAAGCCGACCACCAGCGCCGCGCCGACGCCCGCCCACATCGCCATGTAGCGGACCGTCCGTCCCCAACGGATCCGCCTGGCCGCCACCAGGCCGCTGGAGATCAGCGCCAGCAGTCCCAGCGCCTGCAGGGCGTAGGGCCAGTCCACCGTCTCGAACTGGCTGGGGAAGACCTGCGTCAGGCCCCAGAAGATCAGCGCGGCGCCGAAGATCAGCGCCAGCCAGATGAAGAGGCCGATGGGGATCGGCTTGCGCGCCGGCGGCGGCGACGGCGGCGCGTCCCATGGCCCGCCGCCCCATGGCCCTCCTTGACCGGTCATGTCCCCTCGCAACCCGTGCGGGCGGACCATAGCCTGATCGAGGGGCGCGCGGCCACCTGGGCGGCGCTGCGGGCGGCCGCGCGCCTCAGGGGAGCGCCGGGGCGAAGCCGCGGTCGCGCATCAGGGCGTCGATCCTGGCGTCGCGGCCCAGGAACCGGCGGAACGCCTCGCCAGGATCGCGGGTGTTGCCGATGCTGAGGATCTCCGCCTGCAGCCGCTGGGCGGTGGCCTTGTCGTAGAACCCGCCGGGCGCGCTGGCGAAGGCCTCCGCCGCGTCGGCGGTGAGCGTGTCGGCCCAGATGTAATTGTAGTAGCCGGCCGCATAGCTCTCGGAGGAGAACATGTGCGAGAAATGCGGCATCCGGTGGCGCAGGACGATCTGCGCCGGCATGCCGATCTGATCCAGCGCCTCGCGCTCGTAGCTCACCGGATCGATCGTGCGCGGCCCTTCCAGATGCGCCTTCAGGTCCACCAGCGTGCAGGCCAGGTACTCCAGCGTCTTGAACCCCTGGTGGAAAGTGTCGGCGCGCAGCACCTTGTCGACCAGGGACTGCGGCATCGCCTCGCCGGTCTGGTAGTGGACGGCGAACCTGGCCAGCAGCTCGCGGGTCGGCAGCCAGTGCTCGAAGAGCTGGCTCGGCAGCTCGACGAAGTCGCGCAGCACCGCCGTGCCGGCGAGCGAGGGGTAGGTGGCGTTGGAGGTCAGGCCGTGCAGGCCGTGGCCGAACTCGTGGAACAAGGTCACCGCGTCGGTCCAGGAGATCAGCGCCGACTCGCCCGCCGCCGGCGGCACGAAGTTCTCGTTGTTGGAGATGATCGGGGTCACCGCCACGCCGCCCAGCCGTTGCTGAGTGCGGTACTCGTTCATCCAGGCGCCGGACGACTTGCCGGCCCTGCCGAAGGGGTCGAAGTACCAGAGCCCCACCCGCTCGCCGTCGCGCGTCACCTCATAGACGGTGACGTCCGGATGATAGACCGGCAGGTCGTTGACCTCTTCGAACGTCAGCCCGAAGAGCTCGCCGGCGGCCCAGAACATCCCCTGGATCAGCTTGGCGAGCTGCAGGTATGGCTTCACCTCGTCGTCATCGAGGTCGAACTTCGCCTTGCGCACCTTCTCGCCGTAATAGCGGTAGTCCCAGGGGGCGATCGGGGCGTTCGAGCCCTGCGCCGCCGCGATCTCTTCCATCTCGGCGACTTCTTCGGCGACCCGCGCCCGCGCCGGACCCCAGACGGCGGTGAGCAGCTTCAGCGCCGCCTCCGGCGTCTTCGACATCTGCCCGTCGGCGATCCAGTGGGCGAAGGTGGGATGGCCCAGCAGCTTCGCCTTCTCCGCGCGCAGGGCCAGGATCTCGGTGATCAGGCCGCGGTTGTCGTTGGCGCCGCCATCGCCGCGCGCGGTCCATAGGCGGAAGGCCTTCTCGCGCAGGTCCCGGCGCGCGCTGTGGGCCAGGAACGGCTCCATCGCCGAGCGGCTGTTGGCGATCGCCCATTTGCCGGCGAGCCCCCGCGCCTCGGCCGCCGCGGCGGCGCTCTCCCGTTGCGACTCCGGCAGGCCCTCCAGGTCCGCCTCGGCGTCCAGCACCAGGGCTACGCCCTCTTCGTCGCCCAGGATGTTCTGGCTGAAGCGGGTCTGGCGGACCGCCAGCTCCTGGTTGATCTGCGCCAACCTCTCCTTGTCCGGCGCCGAGAGCGCCGCGCCCTGGCGGCGAAACCGGTCGTAGATCACATAGGCCAGCCGCTGCTGCTCTTCGGTGAGGTCCGCGGTTTCGCGCGCCTCGTAGACCGCGGTGATCCGATCGAAGAGCGCGCCGTTCAGGGTGATCTCGTCGCGCAGCGCCGCCAGCGCCGGCGAGGCCCAGCGCTGCACCGCGCGCATCTCCGGCGTGTTCAGGGTCGAGGTGTAGATGCCAAGCAGCGCCGAAGCGCGGCGGTGGCGCGCGCCCGTCGCCTCCAGAGCCTCCAGGGTGTTGGCGAAGGTCGGCGCCGCGGGATCAGCCGCGATCGCCGCCACCTCGGCCCGCTTTTCCTCGATCGCCGACTCCAGCGCCGGCCGGAAATGCGCGGTCTGGATGCGGTCGAATGCCGGCGCGCCGCCATGGGGTCCGCCCCAGGGCGCCAGGACCGGATTGTCTGCGATCTCGGTTGACTGGGGCATGCGATCATCACTCCACCAAGGCCCGCCCTGGAGCAGGGTCGGGGTAGAAATTGACCACGAACCTCACGAACCACACGAACAAGGAAGGCTTTAACGCAGAGGACGCGGAGAAGCGCGGAGCGCGCAGAGAAGAGTCGCACGACTTCGTCGACTGGCCTGGGCCTCAGCGAACTCCGCGTCTCCTCCGCGCTCTCCGCGGTAGAATCTTGTTCGTGAGGTTCGTGAGGTTCGTGGTTCGGACTTCCTTCAACGCCGGCCAGACGCGCCGCGTCAAGCCGACACTGATCTAGCGCCGAAGGCGGCGATCGTCACGCCGCCGGGACCCTCGAGAATCTCGATCGATCCTGGCGTTTGCATCGAGCGCGCCTATCTTGAGCGCATGCTCCCGACCCTTCGCCAGCTGCAGTACCTGAAGCTCCTGGCCGAGCACGGCTCGTTCAGCCGCGCCGCCGAGGCCGCCCACGTCACCCAGCCCACGCTTTCGGCCGGGGTGCAGGAGCTGGAGAAGATCCTGGGCGCGCCGGTGGTCGACCGCGGCCGCTCCGGCGTCATCCTGACCGCGGCGGGCGAGGAAGCGGTGGCGCGGGCCAGCGCCATCCTCGCCCAGGCCGAGGATCTGGTGCAGGCGGCCAGGGGCGCCGGCCAGCCGCTCGCCGGCCGCTTCCGCCTGGGGGTGATCCCGACCATCGCCCCGTTCCTGCTGCCGCGCGCGCTGCCGGCGCTGCGGACTCGGTATCCAAAGCTGCGGCTCTTCCTGCGCGAGGACCTGACCAACCGGCTGATCGCCAGCCTGAAGGCCGGCGCGCTGGATGCGGCGCTGATCGCCATGCCCTACGACATGGCCGGCCTCGACTGGGAGGCGGTGGAGGAGGACGAGCTCTTCGCCGCCTTTCCCGCCAACCATCCGCTCACCGCCGAGACGCGCGTCTCGCCCGAGCGGCTGCAGGGCGAGGACCTGATCCTGCTGGAAGACGGCCACTGCCTACGCGAGCATGCGCTGGCCGCCTGCGGCCTCACGCCCCGCGGCGCCCGCGCGGAGGAGGGGTTCGCCGCCACCTCCCTGCCGACGCTGGTGCAGATGGTAGGCTCTGGCCTTGGGGTCTCGTTCCTGCCGGCGATGGCGGTTGAGGCGGGGCTGGCGCAAGCCGCCCACGTCGTCGTCCGCCCCCTGGCCGCCGAGCATCCCTCCCGCCAGATCGTCATCGCCTGGCGCGCCGGCTCGTCCCGCGCGGCGGAGGGCCGGCTGCTGGCGGGGGTGTTCAAGGAGAAGGTTTAACCGCGGAGGACGCGGAGGTCGAGCGGAGTACGCGGAGAAGATCAAACACGAAGACCACGAAGGACGCGAAGGTCACGAAGGGATTGGCGCGGACGCGTCGGCCCTTGGTGTCCTTCGTGAGCTTGGTGTCCAATCCAGGCGCTTCGCGCCCTCTGCGTCCTGGTCGCGGCGACACCCCTCGCCGCACCTCTCCCCACTTCGCGGGGAGAGGGATACTTCAAGGGGCGGAGAGGCGGTGGGATCGTAAAGCCGCCGCCAGTCTTTCAGTAGCCCTCGCCCCGCCCTAAGGGTGGGGAGAGGTGAGGTGAGGGGTGGATCGGGCGAGAAAGCGGCTAACCCGGTGACCGCAGCACCCAGCCGCGGATGGTCGCCAGCGGCATAAAGCCCAGGCGCTCGAGGATCGGGCGGCTGGTTTCGCGGGCGTCGACGGTGAGCCAGCGCACGCCCCGCCGGCGGGCTTCCGCCGCGCGGGCGGCGACCAGGGCGCGGTAGACGCCGCGGCCGCGACGCGCCGGCGCCGTCCCACCGCCGTAGAGGCCGGCGAAGGCGCGGCCAGGGGCCAGCTCCAGCCGCCCGGACGAGACCGGCTCGCCGCCGGCGTAGGCGACGTAGAGCGCGACGGTGGGATCGGCGAGCCGCGCCTCCAGCGCCGCCTGGCGCCAGTCCTCGCGGGCGCCGAACGCCAGGGTGTTGGCGGTGACCAGGTCGGCGATCCCCGCCGCGTCGCTCACCCGGCGGATTTCGATCCCGGCGGGCGCTTCGAGCGGAAGATCGCCGCCCTCCAGATCGAACGCCAGGAAGGTCTCGGGCCCGTCGTCCTCGAAGCCGGCGCCGGCCAGATGCGCCTGCAGGCCCGGCGGCGCATCGTGGCTGTAGACCTTCCACTCCACCTCGCCGCCCAGCGCGCGGAAGAACGCCGCCTCGCGCGCGGCGATGGCCGGCGCCCGCTCGGCCGGGAAATCCCACCAGCCGATGAAGTTGTAGGCGCCGGTGGTGCGCAGCACTCCGTCCGCCCACGTCCGCTCGACGCCCACTTCCGCCGGCGGGTCGGCGCGCATGTCGGTATCATACCGCGCCAGGATCGCCGCGGCGTCCATCAGTCCATCAGCTTGCGCGTCAGGTAGGTGAACTCCAGCGCCACCCGTTCGGCGCGTTCCTGCAGGTTGGCGGAGGCGGCGTGGCCGCCGTTGGTGTTCTCGAAATAGAGGAACGGCAGGCCCATCGCCTGCATCCTCGCCGCCATCTTGCGGGCGTGGATGGGGGTCACCCGGTCGTCCTTGGTGGAGGTGACGAAGAACGGCTCGGGATAAACGACGCCGGCCTTGAGGTTATGATAGGGCGATATCTTCTCCAGGAACGCCCGCTCGTCCGGGTTGGCCACGCTGCCGTATTCGCCGACCCACGAGGCGCCGGCGCCGATCTTCTCGAAGCGGAGCATGTCCAGCAGCGGCACCTGGATGTCGACCGCGCGCCAGAACTCCGGATGCTGATTGAATTCCACGCCCATCAGCAGGCCCCCGTTGGAGCCGCCCTGGATGCCCAGGCGCCGGGGCGAGGTGATGTTGCGCGCGATCAGGTCCTTGGCCACCGCGGCGAAGTCGTCGTAGATCAGCTGCCGCTTGGTCTTCAGGCCCGCCTCGTGCCAGGCCGGCCCGAATTCGCCGCCGCCGCGGATGTTGGCCAGCACGAACACGCCGCGATGCTCCAGCCACAGCTTGCCGATGGCGGCCGAATAGGTCGGCAGCTCGGAAACCTGGAACCCTCCGTAGGCGTAGAGCAGCGTCGGGTTGGCGCCATCCAGTTTCATGTCCTTGGGGCGGACCACGAAGTAGGGGATCTTGGTTCCGTCCGACGACGTCGCCTCGTACTGATCAACGGTGTCGCCAGAGGCGTCGAAGCGAGCGGGAAGGTCCTTGACGCCGATGGCGTCGCCGACCTTGGCGTCCGCCTGCGACAGGTGGGTTGGATGGAGGAATCCTTCGACGGAATAGTAGAGCGTGTCGTCCACGTCGCTGGCGGTGGCGATGCCCACGGAGGAATTGGGCGCGGTCGGCAAGTCACGGGCTCGCCAAAACTCGCCGTCCGGGGTGAAGCTCACGAGATTTCCGCGTACATTGTCGTAGACGGCCGCCACGACGCGATCGGCGGTGACCGCGACTTGCTCGATCGACTGGCGGGGACCCGGGGCGAGAATCAGTGGCGACACCCCACCTAGCACGATCGTGTCCGGCTCCGGTGGGGTCAGCCCCCACGCGGGCATGGCGATGAGCGAACCGGCCTTGTAGGTGTGACTGCCCGCTGTCCAATCCTGCTCGGTGGTGAAAATCAGCAAGTTCTTCAGCAGCCCGTGGAGAGTGACCTTTTCGGGCAAGGTCAGGTGCTTCGCGCCATCCGGGTCGAGCCGATAGACCTCGGTGTGGAAGAAATCCGTCGCCCGGACGATCAGCACCACCGTGTGGCCCTCGGCGTCGTGCAGCACCACCGGATCGACCGAGACATCCTCGGGCTTGCCGCGGAAGACCTCGGTCGCCTGAGCGAGGTTCTGGCCGCGTTTCAGAATCTTGACCACGAACGGATAGCCGGACGCGGTCATCGTGCCGGCGCCCCAGTCGCGCGAGAGGATCAGGGTGTCGTCGTCCATCCAGTCGGCGGTCTGCTTGCCGCGCGGCAGCACAAAGCCGTCGGTCACGAACGACTTCGACGCCAGATCGAACTCGCGATCGGTGGAAGCGTCCTCGCCGCCGTCGGAGAGCGAGATCAGGCACCGGCGATAGTGCGGGGGCGGACAGTTGGCGCCCTTCCACACCCAGTTGGCCTTCTCGGCGGTCGAGAGGGCGTCGAGGTCGATCACCGTCTCCCACGCCGGCGCCGCGGTCGCGTAGCTCTCCGCCGTCGTCCGCCGCCAGAGGCCGCGCACGTTGGTCGGGTCCTGCCAGTAGTTGAAGACCGTCTTGCCGATCAGCTCCGGCGCCGGGATCCGGTCGGTGGCGTTGACGATCTTCAGCGCATCCTGGTGGAAGGGCTCGTAGCGCGGATCGCCCTTCAGCTCGGCCAGCGAGCGGGCGTTCTCCTGCTCCACCCAGGCCATCGTCCGGGGACTGTCCTCCTCGAGCCAGAGGAACGGATCGGCGTCGGCGGGCCGGGCGGCGGGAACGGTTACGGGTGCGGTCACGGGCGGGGTCTCGGCCAATACGGGGAGGGCGAAGGCGGCGATGGCGGCGATCACGGATAGGCGCATGGCGCCTGCTTGCCCCGAGGGGAGGGTGCGAGTCCAGCCGCGAGCGTCTATATGGCGTCTCCCATGAGCCGTCCGTTCCTGAAGATGAACGGGCTCGGCAACGATTTTGTCGTGGTCGAGGCCCGCAGCGCGCCCTTCGCGCCGGACGGGGCGGACGTGCGCGCCATCGCCGATCGCGAGGCAGGGGTCGGCTGCGACCAGCTGATCGCCATCGAAAAGTCGCCCAGAGCGGAAGCCTTCATGCGCATCTGGAACGCCGACGGCGGCCAGGTGGAGCACTGCGGCAACGCCGCCCGCTGCGTCGGCTGGCTGCTGATGGAGGCCACCGGCCGGGACACGACCACCATCGAGACCCCCGCCGGGGTGCTGGAAGTCACCCGCGCCGGCAAGGGCGTGGTCACCATCGACATGGGAAAGCCCCGCCTGGACTGGAGCGAGATCCCGCTGGCCGAACCCATGGATACGCGCGGCATCGAGCTGCAGGTGGGGCCGATCGACAATCCGGTGATGCACACGCCCGGCTGCGTCTCTATGGGCAATCCCCACGTCACGTTCTTCATCAAGGACGCCGACAACGCCCCGGTGCGCGAGGTCGGCTCGATGATCGAGCACCATCGCCTGTTCCCGGACCGGGTGAACGTCGGCTTCGCCCAGATCAAGGGCCGCGACCGCATCCGCCTGCGCGTGTGGGAGCGCGGCGCCGGGGTCACCCGGGCCTGCGGCACCGGCGCCTGCGCCGCGGTGGTCGCCGCCAATCGCCGGGGCCTGGTCGACCGCAAGGTGACGGTGGAGATGGACGGCGGCGATCTTCTCATCGAATGGCGCCGCGAGGACGACCACGTGCTGATGACCGGCCCGGTGGAGGTGGAGTTCACGGGAACGCTGCCGTGAGCCAGCACGTCCAACCTCTCCTACCCCGCGCTGCGGGGGAGGGGGACCGCGAAGCGGTGGAGGGG
>JBIOEF010000082.1:0-14686 GCA_044445785.1 Caulobacterales bacterium | reverse complement strand
GCGGAAGTCGGCTTCGGTCTGTTCCTTGCGGCCGATGGCGCGCTCCCAGAAGTCGGCCTCGCGCGGGCCGGCGCGGGCGATCGCCAGCAGCATCGGCAGCGTCGCCTTGCCTTCCCGGAAGTCGTCGCCGGCGTTCTTGCCAAGGGTCTCGGCTACGCCGCTGTAGTCGAGGGCGTCGTCGGCCAGCTGGAAGGCGAGACCCAGGCTATGGCCATAGGCGCGCAGCGCGGCCGCCTCCTCGCCCTCGGCGCCGGCCGAAACGGCGCCGGCCTCGGCGGCGGCGGCGAAGAGCTCGGCGGTCTTGGCGCTGATGATCTCCAGGTACATGGCCTGGGAGAGCTTCAGGTCGTGGGCGCGGGTCAGCTGCAGCACCTCGCCCTCGGCGATGACGCGCGAGGCGCGCGCCAGGATCTCGAGCGACCGCAGCGAGCCGGTCTCGACCATCAGCTCGAAGGCCCGGGCGAAGAGGAAGTCGCCCACCAGCACGCTGGAGGGCGCGCCCCAGATCAGGTGTGCGGCGACCTTGCCCCGGCGCAGCTGCGAGGAATCGACAACATCGTCATGCAACAGCGTCGCTGTGTGAATGAACTCGACCGCCGCCGCCAGCTTCAACGCCGCATCGCCCCGGCCGCCCGCCAGGCGCGCCGCGCCGACCGTCAGCAGCGGTCTGAGCCGCTTGCCGCCCGCCGCGATCAGATGCTCGGCCAGCAGCGGGATCACGCTTACCGGGCTTTGCATGCGCGCCAGGATCAGGGCGTCGACGCCGTCCATGTCCGCCCTGGCCAGCCGGAACAGGCGGTCAACCGAGCCGGCAGGTCGAACGATGGCCGCCTTGACTGCGTCCAAGACTAGCTCCTTGGCCCCGGCTTAACTGGTGATCGCCGTTGCCGGCGACAATGGTGACGCGATAGGGGAGCGTCAAGGCGAGCACAAGGCTCCGGGACTCCACGGATGGACGAAACAGACGCGGGCGTCACCGAAGATCGCATCCTGGGCGGTCGGGTGCTGCTGCGTCAGCCAGCCAAGGGATACCGCGCCGGCGTCGACGCCGCGCTGCTGGCGGCCGCCTGCGACGCCGGCGCGGGCGAGCGGGTGCTGGAGGCCGGGTGCGGCGTGGGCGCGGTGCTGCTGGCGGCGGCGGCCAGGCGGGCGGATGCGCGGTTCGTCGGGATCGAGCGGGATTCGGCGGCGGCGGCGCTCGCCCGGGCCAACATCGCGCTCAACGGCCTTGGCGAGCGCGTCGAGGTCCATGCGGGCGATATCGACACCGGCCTGGCGGCGACGTGGCGCGGCGCCTTCGATGCGGCGCTGGCCAATCCGCCGTTCTTCGACGACCCGGCGGCGCTGCGCGCGCCCGATCCGGCCAAGTCGGGCGCCTGGATGGCGGACGGGGGCCTTACCGCATGGTGCGGCGCTCTCGTGGCGGCGGTCAGGGACGGCGGGACGATCACCTTGATCCACCGCGCCGACCGCCTGGCCGACATCCTGGCCTTGCTTGGCGAAAAGGCCGGTTCGTTTCAGATCCGCCCGATCCATCCCTTCGCCGACGCGCCGGCCAAGCGGGTGATCGTGCGGGCGGTGCGGGGCGGCCGCGCGCCCCTGCAACTCCTGCCGCCGCTGGTCCTGCACGAACGCGGCGGCGCAAAGCATGGCGCCCAGGCCGAGGCTATCCTGCGCGGCGAGGCGGCGCTCACCTGGCGATGACCGTGCAGATCGCTCTCCTGCGCGGGGTGAACGTCGGCGGACGCCAACTGGTGGCGATGGCGGATCTGCGCGCGTTCCTCGCCGCACTTGGATTCGGGGAGCCGCGCTCGCTGCTGCAGAGCGGCAACCTGGTGTTCGAGGCGGATGGGGTCATCGGCGCGGCGCTGGAGGCGCTGCTCGAGGCCGAGGCCGAGCGACGCCTGGGCCTTCGCACCGATTTCCTGGTGCGCAGCGCCGCGGATTGGGCCGCGATCATCGCCGCCAACCCGTTCCCGCGCGAGGCGCAAGCGGACCCCGCCCACCTGGTGGTGATGCCGCTGAAAGGCGCGCCGGGCGCCGAGGCCGTCATGGCGCTGCGCCAAGCGACCCTCGGGCGCGAGGTCATCCACGCGCACGGGCGCGAACTCTACATCGTCTACCCCGACGGCGTCGGGACCTCGAAGCTGACCGGGCAGGTCATCGAGCGCAAGCTCGGCATGCGCGGCACGGCGCGCAACTGGAACACCACGCTGAAGCTGGCGGCTTTGGCCGGCTGAGACTGGTCTGGACCTTTGGCGGCCTTTGTGTATAACTTTGCATAGCTATAGAGGATGCCGCATGGCCGAGGGCAAGCTTTTCAAAGTCGGGGGAAGTCAGGCGGTCCGGTTGCCCAAGGAGTTCCGAATGCCTGGCCAAAAGGTGCGCGTGCGCAAGGATGGCAACAGGGTGATCCTGGAGCCCATCCCAGAAGCGCCCGCCCGCGACCGCGCGTCCGTACGCGCCTGGCTGGCCGAGATCCAGGCGCTGGCCGCCCCCGAAGGGTTTGAACGGCCGGATCAGCCGGCCATGCAGGAGCGTGACTGGAAGTCCTTCGATTGAACGGCTGGATGCTGGACACCAACGCCCTGATCGATCTGGTGTTCGGTCGATCGGACCGGCTTGACGTTCGCTTCAGCGACGCGGTCGTGGACGAAGCGCCGCTCTTCCTCTCGACGATCTCGCTCTACGAATTCCGCTTCGGCGCCGAGCGCTCCAGGCGGCGGGCGTTCCAGCTCGAAGCGCTCGAACGGTTCCTGGCCAGCGTCACGGTCGTCAACTTCGATGCGCGCGACGCCGAACGGGCGGCACTGGTGAAGGGCACGCTCGCCGCCCGCGGCGAGATGATCGGGCCCTATGATCTGCTGATCGCGGCGCAGGCCCTCGAACGCGACCTGGCCCTGGTCAGCGCCAACAAGCGTGAGTTCGCCCGTGTGGAGGGCCTGGACCTTGAGGACTGGACGGCCGCCCCAGTCTAGTTCCGCGCCTGGTCGACCAGTTTGTTCTTGGCGATCCAGGGCATCATGGCCCGCAGGCGCTCGCCGACTTCCTCGATCGGATGCTCGGCGTTGCGGCGGCGGATGGCGTTGAAGGTCGGCTTGCCGGCGGCGACCTCCAGCATCCAGTCGCGCACGAAGCGCCCTTCCTGGATGTCGGCGAGGATGCGCTTCATCTCCGCCTTGGTCTGGCTGGTGACGATGCGCGGGCCCGAGACGTATTCGCCGAACTCGGCGGTGTTGGAGACCGAATAGTTCATGTTGGCGATGCCGCCCTCGTAGATCAGGTCGACGATCAGCTTCACCTCGTGCAGGCACTCGAAATAGGCCATCTCCGGCGCGTAGCCGGCCTCGACCAGAGTTTCGAACCCGGCGCGGATCAGCTCCACCAGGCCGCCGCACAGCACCGACTGTTCGCCGAAGAGATCGGTCTCGCATTCCTCGCGGAAGTTGGTCTCGATGATCCCCGAGCGCCCGCCGCCGATCGCCGAGGCGTAGGCGAGGCCCAGGTCCAGCGCATTGCCGGTGGCGTCCTGGTCGACAGCGATCAGGCACGGCACGCCCCCGCCCTTCAGGTATTCGCCGCGCACGGTGTGGCCAGGGCCTTTGGGCGCCACCATCAGGACGTCGATGGAAGGCTTGGCCTCGATCAGCTTGAAGTGGATGTTGAGGCCGTGGGCGAAGAGCAGCGCCGCCCCGTCGCGGATGTTGGGGGCGATCTCCTCGATGTAGATGCCGCGCTGCAACTCGTCCGGCGCCAGGATCATGATCGCGTCGGCCCAGGCGGCGGCGGCGGCGACGGTCATCACCGTCAGCCCCTCGGCCTCGGCTTTCTTGGCGGAGGCGGAGCCGGGGCGCAGGGCGACGGCGACGCTCTTGACCCCGGAGTCGCGCAGGTTGAGTGCATGGGCGTGGCCCTGGGAGCCATAGCCTACGATGGCGATCTTCTTGTCCAGGATGCGGGCAAGATCGGCGTCGCGATCGTAATAGACGCGCATGGTCCTCGTCTCCGTCTGAGGGGGGCTAAGCGCAGGGGCGCCGCCGAGCAAGGGCCGCTATCGATAGGTTTTTTGCTGGCCCGTCAAGGCGAGGGACGTGGCGGCCGGCTTCAGTGGGCGTGCTGCAGGCTCTGGAGTTCCTTGGCGTAGGCGCCCGAGATGGTCCCCGCCTTCTCGGCGATCGGCAGCAAGGTCGGGTAGAACTGGACGAAGGTGGTGTCGACCGCGGCGTGCTCCCGGTGGCACGCATAGCAGGCCGCGGTGGCAGGGATCAGCGCCGCGGTGGTGGGCTGCTCGAAGCCGAAGAAGCCCCAGCCGTCGCCGCCGAACCGGGCCGAATCCTTCACATGCACCTCCCAGCCCATCGGCTGGCCGCTCTGGAAGACGCCCTTTTGGGTGATCGAGCCCTTGGTCTCGCCGCCGCGCACCTCGGTGATCAGCACCGTGCCGTCGGGCCAATGGCCGGTCTTGAAGAAGTCGTCGTAGGCCTTGGGATCGACGAAGACATTGTCGAAGAAGTGGCCGCCCCCCATCGCCATGGGCGAGTAGCTCATGTCGACGCCGGAGCTCAGGAACCGCCACATGCGGTATTCGCTGGGAAAGATCAGCCGCTGCTGGGCGTCGTAGCGCTCGGCCACCGTCGGCGAGAGCGAAACCACCGGCTCGGCGGTGTCGGCGAGCGCGACGATGCCGGCGGTGGCCGCGAAGGTGAGAGCGCTGGCGATGGCGATCGCTGCGAGATTCATGGAGGGCTCCAAACCGATGACGGGGCTCAACCTAGGCTGGTCGCGGTCCGTCCGCTACGACGTCTCTCCGACGTTTTCGGACATCTCCGCAGGTGAGAACACCCGCCGATGCTGGGAGGGAGAGACGCCGAAGCTGCGCTCGAAGGAGCGGCGGAAAACGTCGGCGCTGCGATAACCGCTGAGCGCGGCGATGGCGTCGATGCTGAGCGCCGAGCTGGTCAGGACCTCGCGGGCGGCGTCCAGGCGCTGGTGCTCGACGTAGGTGGCCGGCGAGACGCCGAGCGTCTCCTTGAAGAGGCGGGAGAGCTGCCGGGGACTGAGCGCCGCGCGGTCGGCCAGCGTCTCCACCGAGAGATCGGCGTCCAGATGTCCGGCGATCCAGGCGGTGAGGTCCGCCAGTCGACTGGGCGCGCGCGACTGGGCCTTGAGGGGCTCGGAGTACTGCGACTGGCCGCCGGTGCGCTTCATGTAGACCAGCATCTCGCGGGCGACGGCCAGCGCGATGCGGGGGCCCAGATCCTCTTCCACCAGGGCCAGCGCCAGGTCGACGCCGGCGCTGATGCCGCCGGAGGTGTAGAAGGCGCCGTCGCGCACATAGATGAGATCCGGCTCGATCTTCACCGCCGGAAAGCTGGCCTGGGCGTGAGCGGCCCAGCGCCAGTGGGTGGTGGCCCGGCGCCCGTCCAGAAGACCGCTGGCGGCCAGGCCGTAGAAGCCGGTGCAGACGCTGGCGATGCGGCGGGTCGTGTCCGCTCTGGACCGCAGCCAGGCGGCCACCGCTTGGTTCGTCGACGGCTCGCGAAGTCCGGGGCCGCCACAGACGACGATGGTGTCGAACGCCGGCGCATCCTCGAACCGCTCGGCCGGCATGACCACCAACCCGGACTCGGTGGTGAGCGGCGCCAGGTCCGGGGCGACCACGTGCAGCTCGTAGAGCGCTACGCGCTCGCCGGCCTGGGCATTGGCGGTGGCGAACACCTCCGTCGGCCCGGTGAGGTCGAAGGCGTTGACGCCCTGGAAGCCGACGAAGCCGATGCGGCGCTGCGCGGTCATGAGGCCGCGCAGCCTCGACGATTCCGCCGGCCGGTCAAGGCCGGCGGGCGGTCGCTACCAGAAGATGCCGCTGTAGACGCTCACCACCCGCCCGGTCCAGACGTCGACCAGCAACGCGTCGTGACCCTCGCGGATCCATTCGCAGCCGATCGGCGGCTCGGGCAGGTCATAGTCCCAGTAGGTCAGGTAGTAGTCGGACGTATACCAGCCGAACGGCAGGAAGTTGCCGAAGAACCAGGTGCGCGCATACCAGCCGGGCGGGTAGCCGTAGTCGTCGTGGTCGTGGAAGCGATGCTCGGCGCGGAACTCGCGCGGGAACTCGCGCGTGTCGAACCAGTCGCGGCCGCGGTCGCGGTCGCGCAGGTCGTGGTTCTGGCCGGGAAGCGCGCCGGTCCAGCCATAGTGGCTGGCGCCGCTCGAGTGCTCGTTCTGACCTTCGCCGCCTTGGCCGCCGTTGTAGTAGAGGGCGCCGCCCTCGTGATGGCGATGGACGTCGACCCCGGCCACAGCTCCGTTGGATCCCTGCTCGCCGTTGAAGCTTTGGCCGCCGCGGCCGTTGTGACCGTTCTCCTGGCCGCCCTGGCTGCCTTCGCCGCCGTAGGACTGGACGGTGTCGTGGTGACGGGGGACGACCACGCCGGTTATGACACGGCCGTAGGCGCCCGTGACGCCGCCGCTCTGGCCCTGCCCGCCGCTCTGGCCGTGCCCGCCGCTCTGGCCCTGCACACTGCTTTGGCCCTGCGCGCCGTGCTGGCCGCCCGTGGAGTCGTGGTGATGGCCTTGCTGGCCCTGGCCGCCGCCCTGGCCACCCCCCTGGCCCTGACCGCCGTTGTGGCCGCCTTGCGACTGATGCTGATCGCCGTTGTTGTCCTGCGGATCGGCGCGCACTGAAGCGGCGCCAGCCGCCAGCGCCAGCGCCATCGCCGCCGTCATCAGGTATTTCATGATCCAGCTCCTTGCGGGCGCGCCCTCGCGCCGCCCATCTACCATTCTTGCCAGCCTGCAACATCCTGAATGAACCGCACTTGAACCAGATCAAGTGTTCGCGTTCAGAATTGCCCGTTGATGATGATTTTCGATTGGATCGGTTGATGGCCGCCCACCCCGCCGACATCACCCAGTTCTGGCTGGCCGCCGGGCCCAAGCGCTGGTTCGTCAAGGACGCGGCCTTCGACGACGCCATCCGCCTGAAGTTCGAGCCGGTGCATCACGCCGCAGCGCGGGGCGAGTACGACGCCTGGAGCGAGACCGCCGAGGGCGCGCTGGCGCTGGTGATCCTGCTCGATCAGTTTCCCCGCAACCTCTACCGCGGCTCGGCCCACGCCTTCGCCACCGACCCCCTGGCGCGCAAGACCGCGGGCGAAGCGGTGGCGCGCGGGCATGACCGCGCGGTCGAGGCGCAGCTGCGCAGCTTCTTCTACCTGCCGTTCATGCATTCCGAGGACCTGGCCGACCAGACGCTGGGGCTGGAGCTGCACGAGGCGCTTGCGCGCGACACCGGCGATCCGGACGCCGCCAAATGGGCCAGGGACCACTTTGCGATCATCGCCCGCTTCGGCCGCTTCCCGCACCGCAACCCAGCGCTCGGCCGCACGACGACGGAAGAGGAGCAGGCGTTCCTGGACGAAGGCGGCTTCGCCGGCTGACGCGCGTCGTCCACAGTTGCGACCAATTCGCCCCCAAGCGTTAGCGGTTCTACTACTGATCGGCGCCATATTTAGCGGTACAGACTGGTCGCTGGTATTGGAGCGAATCACCTTTGAACGCCTCGGCCGCCCGTTTGAGCGAACAGTTTTCGACCTGGCCGGCGGCTCACCCCGAGTCGCAATATCTCGACCTGCTCCGTGACATACTAAGCACCGGCGTGGAACGCGGCGACCGTACGGGCGTGGGCACGCTGGGCGTTTTCGGGCGGCAGCTGCGGTTCGACCTGGCGCGGGGCTTCCCGCTGCTGACCACCAAGAAGCTGCACTTCCACTCCATCGTCGTCGAACTGCTGTGGTTCCTCACTGGCGAAACCAATGTGCGCTGGCTGCAGGAGCGCGGCTGCACCATCTGGGACGAGTGGGCCGACGAGAATGGCGACCTGGGCCCGGTCTATGGCAAGCAATGGCGTTCCTGGGCCGCGCCGGACGGGCGGGTGATCGACCAGATCGCCGCGGTGCAGCGCTCGATCCGCGAAAATCCCGACAGCCGCCGCCACGTGGTCAGCGCCTGGAACCCGGCGGACGTGGACGACATGGCCCTGCCGCCCTGCCACTGCCTCTTCCAGTTCTTCGTCGCCGAGGGCCGGCTCTCCTGCCAGCTCTACCAGCGCTCGGCCGACGTCTTCCTAGGGGTGCCGTTCAACATCGCCAGCTATGCGCTCTTGACGCTGATGATGGCCAAGGCGACGGGGCTGCAGCCCGGCGAATTCGTGCACACGCTGGGCGATGCGCACCTCTATCTGAACCATCTCGATCAGGCCAAGCGCCAGCTGGCGCGCGAGCCCTATCCCTTCCCGACGCTCAGCCTGGCCGACAAGTCCGACCTCTTCGCCTTCGAGGAGGCCGACATCGTCCTGGAAGGCTACCAGTCGCACAAGCCGATCAAGGCCCCGATCGCGGTCTAGGCGCTAGGCCGCCGCCGCTTCGGCGCTCACCATGGTGACCTTGGCCAGGCGCGCCTTCACCGCCGCCAGATCGTCCTGCGGCGTGAAGGTGACGGTGTTCTTGATCATCCCCATGCTGAGGCCGGCGCGGAGCACCGTGACGCCGCCGGCGACCGCCTCCAGCGCATGTTCGGCTGGGGTGTTGCCGCCGGCCAGGCCCCCGAAGGCGGCGGTGACGGCGTGCGGGCCGGGCGCCACCGCCACCACCGTGAACCGCGGCGCCTTCAGCTGGGCGACGACCTTGCCGTCAACGCTGAGGTTCAGCCCAACGGCCTTGCCGACGTAGCCCTTGCGATAGACCACCAGCAGCGCCTTGCCGGCCGGCGGCTCGAGCTTCAGCGCCTCGGCCCGCTCGGCGGCGCTGGCATTGTCGACTTTGCGGTTGCCGGCCAGATTTGCCAGCATGAAGGCGACGGCGCAGCCTATGAAGGCGCCGGTCCACATCGGGGTCCAGTTGTCCTCGATATGGGCCGCGCCCATCAGCAGACCCAGCGAGAACGACACCGCAAAGCCCACCGCCAGGCCGATCAGGATAGGACGAAGATATTTGGTCATCGAAGCTCCCCTCGCCGCCCCGGCCGCTCAGCCTATAGTGAGGGCGAGCCTGCCCGTCCATCTGACGCTGGGCCCGGTGGCGCGGGCGAGGAACGGGGTCATCGGGCGGGGCGATGCGCTGCCCTGGCGCCTGCGGACCGACCTGCAACGCTTCCGGCGCCTGACCCTCGGCAAGCCGGTGATCATGGGGCGCAAGACCTGGCAGAGCCTGCCGAGCCGCCCCCTGAAGGGCCGCACCAACATCGTCCTTTCCCGCGACGGCTCGTTCGAGCCGGCGGGCGCGCTGGTCTGCGAGACCTTCTCCGAGGCGGTGCAGATCGCCCGCGAGCAGGCCGAGGAGGACGGGGTGGAGGAAGTCTGCGTCATCGGCGGCGCCGCGCTCTTCGCGCTCGCCCTCCCGCGCGCCCAGCGGATCTACCTCACCGAGGTCGAGGGTGATCCCCAGGGCGACGTCATCATGCCGGCGATCGGCGAAACCGGCTGGAAGGAAGTCGATCGCGAAGCCGTCCCCGCCGGCCCCGAGGACGACTACCCGACGGTCTTCCGGATTCTGGAACGGCGACGGTAACTGCGCCGGCCGCCGGACCTGACGACGTTCATCCGCCGGGACCCTGGTACACCTCGCCGAAACGACGGAGAGTCGCGAGCGGCACGGCCATGTTGGCCGCTAGGCTCGTCCGCACACAGACGAGCGACGGTCCTGGCGCGTCGTGCGCGGCCGCGAGCGCGCCTTCGAGATCTGACATGCTTTCGACGTAGAACCCCGTGCAACCCAGGCCCTCGGCAACGCGATCCCAGCGCACCTCGCCCATCTCCGTTCCGAACGTGCGGCCGTAGAGCATCTGCTCGTTGGGAATCTCCATCGACCACGACCCCTCGGCGAAGACAACCACCGTGAGCTTGGCCCCTTCTCGCGCGGCGGTCTGCAGCTCCATACAGTGAAATCCCGCCGCCCCGTCACCTGTGACGCAGACGACTTGGCGGTCGGGACTGCCGAGCTTGGCGCCGATGGCGGAAGGAATGCCGATGCCGAGCATTCCGAGCTCGAGGATGTTCAGGTACGACCGCGCGCGCGTCGGCGGCAGCATGAAGTGCGCCCAAAGGCTGGTGAAGCCGCCGTCGGTGGCATAGATCGCATCGCGTCCGAAGGCGTGTCCAACCGCTCGCATCACCTGGCCGGGATGGAGGCCGGGGCCGTTGTACGCGTCCACGGGCGCGAACTGGACCTCACGCCAATTCGCTTCGGATTGACGATAGCGCGCAAGGTCCGCGGCGGCGTTCGGACGCCTACGGACCGCGCCAATCGCTTGCGCGAGCTGTTCCAACGCGCTCGCAAGGTCGGAGACGATGCCCATGGCCAGCGGGCGCGTGACGCCCAGACTGCGAGGATCGATATCGATCTGGATCAGTTTCTGGCTGGCGTGGTCGCCCCAGTATTTGTCGAAAGGCGTGTCGAGATTGCCGAGACGCGTGCCTAGGGCGAGGATCACGTCGGCCTCGCGCCGCGCTTCGTCGGCGCCGTCGCCATAGCCATACAGGTGGTTCGCGTGGTCCTGCGGCGCGGCCGAGCGGCCGGCCATGCTGGTGACGACGCCGCACCCGAGCCGGTCGGCGATCTCCAGAACGGCCGCGCCCGCATTCGCCCGGTCCACGCCAGAGCCGATGACGATCAGGGGCCGATCTGCTCCCGTCAGTAGCCGGGCCGCTGCTTCAATCTGCGACTGGCTCGCCTGCGGTCCCATCGAGCGGTAGGCTTGCGGCGGCCAGATCGGCGCGTCTGCGGCCTCGCCGGCAGCGTACATCACGGGTGCGGGCACCTCGAGCTGAACCGGACCCGGCCGACCAGTCCACATCTCCCGAAAGGCCATGCGGACGACGTCGGGGATTCGCGCCCAGGAGAAGATCGGCGCGCCCCATTTCACCGCGGGGCGAAAGACGTCGAGCTGGTCCTGGCCTTGGAAAGTGCTGGGCGGCGAGGGGTAGACAATGTCGAGTCGATGCTGCGCCGTGATCGCGATCAGCGGCGTTCCCTCATGCCGGGCATTGACGACGCCTGGCAGAAGGTTCGCCGTACCTGGGCCAGGGTTGGTCAGCGTCGCCGCAACCTGTCCGGTCGTCTGATAGAGCCCCGCGGCCATGTAAGCCGCTGCCGCTTCGTGCCGGATCGCGACGAAACGCATCCCGTTGGCTTCGAGCGCCGCGAGAAATGGATCCACTTCCGGCGAGGGCAGTCCGAAGACGAAGCGAACGCCTTCGTTGGCGAGACACCGGGCAAGCAACTCACCGCCAGACACGGTCATGGATGACATCTCCTAGCGCCAACGGCAGCGGTTCGTGGTCAAGGCTTCGAGCAGGCATGGCCCGCATTGAGCATGAGACGGCGAAGCTAGCCCCTGCGCATTGACCTGCCGCAAAACCCGCAGCTGCGATGAGGGGGCGGGTTCGGTCATTTCGGCCCGCTCCGCTCTAGCGGCTACGCTTTGCGCCGCTATAGTCGCCCCCCGCGACGCCGCACACCCACCCAGAGACGGCGCGCCTCTTGAGAGGATCACCATGGATATCGAGCTCGTCACCGAAGGCCTGCAGTTCCCCGAGGGGCCGATCGCCATGAACGACGGCTCGGTGATCCTCACCGAGATCGAGGGCCAGCGGCTGACCCGGGTGACGCCGGACGGAAAAAAGACGGTGGTGGCGGAGACCGGCGGCGGGCCGAACGGCGGCGCCATAGGCCCGGACGGAGCGATCTACGTCACCAACAACGGCGGCTCGTTCGAGTTCATGAAACTGAACGGGCTCAACGTCCCCGGCCCGACGCCACCCAGCCACACCGGCGGTTCGATCCAGCGGGTCGATATCAAGAGCGGCAAGGTCGAGACCGTCTATGGCCCGAACGCCTGCGAGGGCGCGCGGCTGAACGGGCCCAACGATCTGGTCTTCGACAAGCAGGGCGGCATGTGGTTCACCGACCACGGCTGCGGCGACGAGGACGGGCGCAAGTGGGGCGGCCTCTACTACGCCAAGCCCGACGGCTCGCTGATCAGCCGCCAGCGCGAGCACATGATCTCGCCCAATGGCGTGGGCCTCTCGCCGGATGAGAAGACGCTCTACGCCGCCGACACCAACCTGGGGCGACTCTGGGCGTTCGACATCGAAACGCCGGGCGTGCTGGGCGCGGCCGCCGGCTTTGCGCCGGGGCGGGTGATCTGCAACCTGCCGGGCTTCCAGCTGCTGGACAGCCTGGCGGTGGAGGCCGGCGGCAAGGTCTGCGTGGCCACCATCATCAACGGCGGCGTCACCGCCTTCGACCCGGGCGGGACCACCGAGCACTTCCCCTTCCCCGACCTGATCACCACCAACATCTGCTTCGGCGGCGCGGACATGAAGGACGCCTGGGTCACCTGCTCGTCGACGGGCAAGCTCTTCAAGTGCCGGTGGCCGAGACCGGGCCTGAAGCTGAACTTCAACGCCTAAGGATGGCACCTGATGGGTCTGGATGCGGTCGTTTTGCGACCCGTTGGCGATGACACGGCCGTACTGGATGACGTCGTCGTCGATGCCCGACTGGGTAACATCTCCATGATTGGCCACTTGCGAGAACGCGTGGCGAGGCTGCTCCCGCCCAGCTCCCTGCTTGTCGAAAAAGTGCTCTACTCGGGCACGCACTGCGGTGATGCCCTGGCTGCAGACTTGATGCCTAGGCTGAAGTTGGAACTCGATATCTTGGCGCGAGACGACGATCCTTACGTACGAGCCTTCAGACAGCATATGACAATGCTCGCTGATGCAGCCACCGCGCAGGGCACCGCGATCACGTTCGTCTAGCGGGCTCAGACTGCGGCGTTCAACGCCGCCGTTGCGCCCGCGGCCTCCGCTAGCTATCTCCCCCGCTCGACCTTCCCCACTTCAAGCCGAACCCGCCGGAGCCCTAATGGCCGCGCAGTACATTTTCCAGATGCAGGGCCTGAGCAAGACCTTTCCGGGCGGCAAGAAGCTGTTCGAGAACATCTGGCTGAGCTTCTATCCGGACGCCAAGATCGGCGTCGTCGGCGTCAACGGCTCCGGCAAATCGACCCTGATGAAGATCATGGCCGGGATCGACAAGGAGTTCAGCGGCGAGGCCAAGGCGCTGGACGGGACCAAGATGGGCTACCTGGAGCAGGAGCCGCACCTGGACCCCAAGCTCGACGTCTGGGGCAATGTGATCGCCTGGTGCGCGGAAAAGCAGATCTTCGACGCCTACAACGCCGTCGCCGCCAAGCTGGGCGAAGACTATTCCGATGCGCTGATGGAGGAGATGACCCAGCTGCAGGAGAAGCTGGACGCGGGCGACCTCTGGGACATCGATTCCAAGATCGAGATGGCCATGGACGCCCTGCGCTGCCCTGCGGACGACTCGCCAGTGGACAATCTCTCCGGCGGCGAGCGGCGGCGCGTGGCGCTGGCGAGGCTGCTGCTCTCTAAGCCCGACATGCTGCTGCTGGACGAGCCCACCAACCACCTGGACGCGGAATCGGTGGCCTGGCTGCAGCACCACCTGGAGGCGTTCCCCGGCTGCGTGATCCTGGTCACCCACGACCGCTACTTCCTCGACCAGGTGACCAAGTGGACGCTGGAGCTGGATCGCGGCAAGGGCGTCCCCTGCGAGGGCAACTACTCGGCCTGGCTGGAGCAGAAGGAAAAGCGCGTCCGCCAGGAGCAGAGCGAGAGCGAGGCGCGCCAGCGCGCCATGGCCCGGGAGCTGGAATGGGTGCGCGCCTCCGCCAGGGCTCGCCAGGCCAAGTCCAAGGCGCGCCTGGCCGCCTACGACGAGATGGTCAACCAGCAGGAGCGGGAAAAGCAGAGCTTCGCCACCATCCAGATTCCGCCCGGACCGCGGCTGGGCCAAGTGGTGCTGGAGGTGGACGGGCTGGAGAAGGAATACGGCGACAAGATCCTCTTCAAGGGCCTCTCGTTCAAACTGCCGCCCAACGGCATCGTCGGCGTGATCGGGCCCAACGGCGCCGGCAAATCGACGCTCTTCAAGCTGATCACCGGCCAGGAGAAGCCGGACGCCGGGACCATCCGCCTGGGCGAGACGGTGAAGCTGGCCTACGTCGACCAGAGCCGCGACAGCCTGGATCCCGCCAAGACCGTCTGGCAGGAGATCTCCCATGGCCTGGACGTGCTGAAGGTGGGTAACCGCGAGATCAACACCCGCTCCTACGTCGGCTCGTTCAATTTCCGCGGGGGCGACCAGCAGAAGAAGGTCGGCCAGCTCTCCGGCGGCGAGCGCAACCGCGTGCACCTGGCCAGGACCCTCACCGAGGGCGGCAACGTCATCCTGCTGGACGAACCCACCAACGACCTGGACATCGAGACCCTTCAGAACCTGGAGGATGCGCTGGAGCAGTTCGCCGGCTGCGCGGTGGTGATCAGCCACGACCGCTGGTTCCTGGACCGGCTCTGCACCCACATCCTCTCATTCGAGGGCGACAGCCACGTGGAGTGGTTCGAGGGCAACTTCGAAGCCTATGAGGAAGACAAGAAGCGACGCCTGGGCGCCGACAGCCTGATCCCCCACCGGATCAAGTTCCAGAAATTCGGGCGGTAGGGTTGCCGCGCCTCTCCATCCCGCGCCGGAACCTGCTGCGGCTGGCGGGGGCGGGGTTGGTCGGGGCGCCGCTGAGCGCTGGCGCCGCGCCGTCGGAG
>JBIOEF010000081.1:0-15383 GCA_044445785.1 Caulobacterales bacterium | reverse complement strand
GCGTGCATATGCGCAACGTGCCGCTGGCCGCCGACGTGGACGTCAAGGTGGTGGCGCGCGGCACGCCCGGCTTCTCCGGCGCCGATCTCGCCAACCTGGTCAACGAGGCGGCCCTGATGGCCGCGCGCAAGAACCGGCGCATGGTCACCCAGGCCGACTTCGAGGAGGCCAAGGACAAGGTGATGATGGGCGCCGAGCGCAAGTCCATGGTCATGACCGAGGAAGAAAAGCGCATGACCGCCTACCACGAGGGCGGCCACGCCCTGGTGGCGCTGAGCGTGCCGGCCACCGACCCGGTGCACAAGGCGACGATCATCCCACGCGGGCGGGCGCTGGGCATGGTCATGCAGCTCCCGGAGCGCGACAAGCTTTCGATGACGTTCGAGCAGATGACCTCGCGTCTCGCCATCCTCTACGGCGGCCGGGTGGCCGAGGAGCTGATCTTCGGCCACGACAGGGTGACCTCCGGGGCCAGCAACGACATCAGCCAGGCGACCAAGCTCGCCAGGGCCATGGTCACCAAGTGGGGCTATTCGGAGATCCTGGGCGTCGTCGAATACGGCGAGAACCAGGAAGAGGTGTTCCTGGGCCACTCGGTGGCGCGCAACCAGAACGTCTCCGAGGACACCGCCAAGATCATCGACGCCGAGGTCAAGCGCCTCACCCAGGCCGGCCACGGAGAGGCGCGGCGGATCCTCACCGAGAAGCTGGAAGACCTGCACACCCTGGCCAAGGCGCTGCTGGAATTCGAGACGCTGAGCGGCGATGAGATCATCAATGTGCTGAAGGGCATCCCGCCCCGCCGCGACGACACCGAGGTGCAGGCGCCGCCAGGGCCGAGGGCCTCGGTCCCGCTGGCGCCGCGCCCGGTCTCGCAGCCGATCTCGATCCCGCCCGGCGCGACGCCGGAACCGGCCTGAACCGTGCCTCCCGGTCCCCGGATCATGGGGATCATCAACGTGACGCCCGACAGCTTCTCCGACGGCGGACTTTGCCTTGAGCCGGCCGCCGCGCTCGCCCACGCGCAGCGGCTGATCGCCGAAGGGGCGGCGATCCTCGATGTCGGCGGCGAATCCACCCGGCCAGGCGCCCTGCCGGTCGCGGCGGCCGAGGAGATCGCCCGGGTCGTCCCGGCCATCGAGGCGATCCGGCGCGAAACCGACATCCCGCTCTCCATCGACACCATGAAGCCCGCCGTCGCCCGCGCGGCGGTGGCGGCGGGCGCGAACCTCTGGAACGACGTCAGCGCGCTCACCGGGTCGCCAGAGAGCTTGGCCGTGGCGGCGGACCTCGGCTGCGAGGTGGTGCTGATGCACAAGCAAGGCCCGCCCGCGACCATGCAGGCCGCGCCGCGCTATGGGGACGTGGTCGCCGAGGTGATCGCCTACCTCGCCGCGCGCGCCCAGGCCGCCATGGACGCCGGCGTTGCGCGGGAGAAGATCTGGCTGGATCCCGGGATCGGCTTTGGCAAGACCAAGCGCCATAACCTGGCGCTGATCGCGAACCTGGACCGCCTGGTCGCGCTGGGTTTTCCGGTGCTGGTGGGCGCCAGCCGCAAGAGCTTCATCCCCAAGGTCACAGGGGCGGCGGCGGAGCACGAGCGTGTCGGCGGCTCGATCGCCATCGCCCTGGCGGCGGCGAAGGCGGGCGTAGCGGCGCTTCGCGTCCACGACGTGCTGGCGACCACCCAGGCGCTTGCGATGGCCGCCGCGATCAGCCAAGCCTCGGAGCATGCCTGAAGCGCTCGGCCGCGTCCTGACCATCGCCGGTTCCGACTCCAGCGGCGGGGCCGGGATCCAGGCGGACATCAAGACCGTCACGGCGCTGGGCGGCTATGCGGCTAGCGCGATCACCGCCGTCACCGTGCAGGACACCCGCGGCGTCGCGGCCGTGTATCCGATCCCCCCGCCGATCATCGCCGGCCAGATCCGCGCGGTGCTGGCCGACATCGGCGCCGACGCGATCAAGGTCGGCATGCTGGGCGAGGCGGACGCGGCGCGGGCGGTGGTCGAGACGCTGGACGGCTGGCCGGCGATCCCGCTCATCGTCGATCCGGTGATGACGGCCAAGGGCGGGGCGCGGTTGCTGGCGGACGAGGCCATTGCGCCGTTGCGGCGGCTGATCGCCCGCGCGGCGCTGGTGACGCCCAACGCGCCGGAGGCGGCGGCGCTCACCGGCCGGCCGGTGGCGACCACCGACGACCTGCGCGCGGCCGGCGAGGCCCTGCTGGCCGCGGGCGCGCGCGCGGTGTTGATGAAGGGCGGACATATCCCAGGCGCGAGGGTGATCGACCTCCTGATCACCTCCAGCGGCGAGACCCAGTTCGAGGGCGAGCGGATCGAGACGCGCCACACCCACGGCACCGGCTGCACCCTGGCCTCGGCCTGCGCCACGGGCCTGGCCCAGGGCCTGACCCTGCAGGACGCCGTCGCCCGCGCCTGGGCCTACACCGCCGAGGCCATCCGCCGCGCGCCGGGCTTTGGCGCCGGCGCCGGACCCATCGATCACGCCTGGCCGACGCGGAACGAGGAGCGCTGAGCATGCGCCTGCGTTTCCTGGGCAGCGGCGACGCTTTCGGCAGCGGCGGACGCTTCAACAGCTGCTTCCTGGTTGAGCGTGCGGGCGGCGACTTCCTCATCGACTGCGGCGCCTCCTCGCTGGTGGCCATGCGGACGTTCGGCGTGACGCCCAACGCGATCGAGACGGTGTTCGTCAGCCACCTGCACGGTGACCACTTCGGCGGCCTCGTCTTCCTGCTGCTCGACGCCCAGCACATCAGTCGGCGCCAAACGCCACTCACCATCGTCGGGCCGGTGGGCGTCGCCCAGCGCCTCACCGCCGCGCGCGAGGTCCTGTTCCCGGGATCGTCCGAGAGACCCCCGCGTTTTGAGCTGCGCATCCACGAGCTGGAGATCGGCCGGCGGGACGAGGTCAACGGGGTCGCCGTCACGCCCTTCCAGGCCGATCATTCCAGCGGCGCCCCGTCGCTCGCTCTGCGTCTGGAGGCGGACGGCCGGGTGATCACCTACTCCGGAGACACCGCCTGGACCGACACCTTGATCCAGGCGGCGCGCGGCGCCGACGCCTTCATCTGCGAGGCCTCGTTCAAGGGCCGCAAGGTGACCGGGCACATGGATGTGGATGACCTTGTCGCGCGCCTGGCCGAGATCGGGGCGCGGCAGGTGCTGCTCACCCACATGGGGGACGAGATGCTCGCCGCGCCCGCGCCGAGCGGAACTCGCAAGGCTGAGGACGGTCTCACGGTGGATCTATGAGTGACCTCAGTTCGCGACTGGAGGCCATCGTCAGGGCCGCGCCCAGCCTGATGCAGGTGTTGGAGCGCGCCCGCGATCTCGACATGCCCGACTGGCTGATGGTTTCCGGCGCGGTGTACCAGCGGGTCATCAACCACCTGACGGGCCGAGATCCGGACTACGGGATCAGGGACTATGACCTGGCCTATTTCGACGCCTCCGATCTTTCCTACGAGGCCGAGGACGTGGTCATCCGCCAGGCCGCCGCCGCGTTCGAGCCGCCGCTGCGCGACCTGGTGGAGGTGCGCAACCAGGCGCGGGTGCACCTGTGGTTCGAGGGGAAGTTCGGCGAGGCCTACGCCCCGCTCACTTCCAGCGCCGAGGCGCTCAGCCGGTTCACCAGCACCACCTTCGCGGTGGCCGTGCGGCTGGAACCGGACGAGCGGCTGACCGTCATCGCCCCGTTCGGCCTGGACGACCTCTTCGGCCTGAGGCTGCGGCCAAACCCCATCCGTAAGACCAACGGCTTTGAGCGCACGGCCGCCAGCGTGATCGCGCGCTGGCCGGAACTGACCATCGCCAGCTAGCGCCACCCTGCTGCGCAAGATCGAACCTCGCCATCGCGTCGATGATCGTGTAGCCGTCCGCGCTTCTGCTTTCGTGGGGCATCAATCGTCCTCGTGGGGGCGTCGCCATAGAAGGAAAAACCGCCGTGCGCCAGTGGACCGTCGACGCCTTCGCCGCCGCGCCCTTCAGGGGCAATCCGGCCTGCGTGGTCGAGCCGATGGACGCTTGGCCGGCGGCAGAACGGATGCAGGCGCTGGCGGCGGAGAACAACCAGGCTGAGACGGCGTTCCTGATCAAGACCGACGATCCGGCGCGCTTTGGCCTGCGCTGGTTCACCCCGGCGATCGAGGTGCCGCTCTGCGGCCACGCGACCTTGGCCAGCGGTCACGTGCTGCTGGCCGAGCTGGGCCTCGACGTCGCCGCGGTGACCTTCGAGACCAAGTCCGGTCCGCTGATCGTCGCGCGCGCGGCGGGCGGCTACCGGATGGACTTTCCCGCCCACGCCCCGCATCGGATAGATCCGCCGGCGGGCCTGGCGGCCGCGCTGGGGGTCGAACCGAAGGAAGTCTGGGTCGCGCAATTCCTGGTCGCGGTGCTGGCGGACGCGGCGCAGGTGCGGAACCTGAAGCCCGACATCGGCGCGATCCAGCCGATCTCCTCGGCCGCCACCCAGGGGCGCGGCAACGTCGGGGTGGCGGCGCTGGCCGAGCCCGGCGCGAACTACGATGTGGTCGACCGCTTCTTCGCCCCCGGTTCAGGCATCCCGGAGGATCCGGCGACCGGATCGCTGCACTGCATGCTCTCGCCCCTGTTTTCGGCCAAGCTTGGCAGGGCGCATGTCAGGTTCCACCAGGCCTATCCAGGCCGCGGCGGCGACATCGCCTGCGAGCTGGCGGGCGATCGGGTGCTGATCGGCGGGTCGGCCGTGACGACCCTTGAGAGCAGGCTGCGTATCAGTCTCTAAGCGCATCGCCCCGACCCGGCGATGGCGGGGGGGTGGCGGCCGGCTCGACCGCTGCGCTATGCAATCGGCGCTGAGTGAGATCTTGTTGCGATGCCACGTCCCTGGTCAGAATATACGGCGCGCGAGCGGCGCAGGCTGCGGCCCCTCGTCGACCGCTACAAGCACGCCCGGTACCAGGCGCGGATGGCCCTGCATCTGCGCCGTCCGCCGGCGAGCGGGGATCTGGGGTCGCTGAAGGGTTCGATCGCCGGGCGGCGCGTGATCATCACCATCGCCTTCAATGACTCCGAGGTGGTCGGCTGGCAGGCGCCGTTGATCGCCCGTCATGTGTCGAACTGCTATCACCTCATCGCCGACAATTCCTCCGACGACGAGGCCGCGCGGCGCATCGAAGCGATCGCGCGTCTCAACGGCTGCGGCTATCTGAGATTGCCGCGCGGCCCCTGGACCAAGCCGGAAGACGGCGGGCGCTCCCACGGGCTGGCCATGACCTGGACCTGGCGCAACCTGGTCCGTCTGGCGCGGCCCGCCGCCTTCGGCTTCATCGACCATGACATCTTTCCGATGAAGTCCGCCAACCCGTTCGAGCCGCTGGCGACTCATGCCGTGGCGGGGCGGCTTCGCCGGGCAGGCGAGACCGGTCGCTGGAACCTGTGGGCCGGGTTCTGCTTCTATCGCTTCGACGCCGTCCAGGCCGTTGACCTCGACTTCTCACTCGACTGGGCCGCGGGCCTGGATACAGGGGGCGGCAACTGGGCCAGGCTCTATCGGCGTTTGGACGCCGAGCAGGTCTTCGACACCGGGGTTTCGTTCGAGGCGGTCGATCCGGGCGCGAGCATCGACATCGCCCGGTTCGAGTGGATCGGCGACTGGCTGCACAAGGGCAACTTCAGCACCCCGCTCGATCTGGCGCCGGGACGCCGAGAGGCCTTGCTGGCGCGCAAGCGGGCGCTGTTGCTTGAGCGGTTGACGGCGGCGAGGGAAACCGCGGCCTGAGCGATCAGGCGGCTTCCGCCTCGGTCTGGGCGCTGAGCGCGCGGCTCATGGCTTCATACAGTTTGGAGATCTCGATGGGCTTGGCCACGTGGCCGTCCATGCCGGCGGCCAGGTATTCCTCGACCTGATGCACCAGGGCGTTGGCGGTCAGCGCCAGGATCGGCGTGCGTTGACGCCGCTCGCTGACTTCGGCGGCGCGGATCGCCTTGGCGGCGGCGATGCCGTCCATCACCGGCATCTGGATGTCCATCAGGATGACGTCGAACTCACCCTCGCGCCAAGCTTCCACGGCCGAGCGGCCGTCGCCGACCATGGAGAGCTCCACGTCCATCGGCTCGACGATCGCCTTCAGCACCTTCTGGTTCACCAGATTGTCTTCGGCGGCCAGCACCCGCACGCTGCGCTGACGCACGTCCGCCGGCGCCGGAACAGCCTCGGCTTCGACGGCCGACGATCCGCGCGGGAAGGGCAGCTCGACGATGAAGGTCGAACCCTTGTCCTCCTCGCTCATCACCGAGATCTGCCCGCCCATCAGCTGGGAGAGCTCGCGGCAGATCGCCAGCCCAAGGCCCGTGCCACCGTAGCGACGGGTGGTCGAGCTGTCGGCCTGGGTGAACTTCTCGAACAGGGTGAGGATCTTGTCGCGGGCGATACCGATGCCGGTGTCGGTGACCGAGAGGCGCAGCCCGCCTGCGTCGGCCAGCTCGAAGCGGGCGGTGACCGTGCCGGCGCCGGTGAACTTGATGGCGTTGGAGACCAGGTTCGAGAGGATCTGCCGCAGCCGGTCGCTGTCGCCGAGCCAGACGCCCTTGGCCTCCGGCGCGATCTCCACCTGGAAGTCGAGACCCTTTTCCTGGGCCAGCGCGGAGAAGCCGTCGTGCACCGCCTGGGCCACGCGGTCGATGTCGAAATCCTGGGACGCGAGTTCCAGCTTGCCGGCCTCGATCTTGGAGAGGTCAAGCACGTCGTTGAGCACGCCCAGCAACTGTTCGCCCGACTGGCGCACCACCGACAGGCGCTCGCGCTGCGGTTCGGAGAGGTCGCCGCGGTCCATCACCTCGGCCATCGCCAGGACGCCGTTCAGCGGCGTGCGGATCTCGTGGCTCACGTTGGCCAGGAACTGGGACTTGGCGACGTTGGCCGCGTTGGCCGCGTCGCGCGCCTCCATCAGGTCTTCCAGGGTCTCGCACAGTTCCTTGTGGTTGGCGTCGAGCTGGGTGAGCAGGTCGTTGAAGCTGTCGGTCAGGCGCTGGAAGACGTCGTCGTCGGCGTCGCGCGGGACGACGCGCTCGAACTGGCCGCTGGAGGCCACCTGCGCCATCGCCATGGAGAGGCGCTCGATCGGCGCCGTCACCCGCCGCGAGAGGCTCTGGGCGACGAAGAGGGCGATGCCGCTGGCGCCGAAGAAGAGCGCGCCTGTCAGCGCCAGGAACCGCGGCAGCAGCGTGAGGATCGTCGGTTCATGACCGCGCAGAACAACCTGGCCGATAGTTCGACCGTTCTGCACGACCGGCTGAGCAAACGCCGTGACAGGCGCGTTCTGGGCCGTCCCGGTCTTGGCGGGAGGCTTCTTGTAGTAGGCCACCGTGTGGCCGGCGGCGTCGACGAGCCGAATGTCGACGAGGTCACGGTCCGCGCCAGCGGCGGCGACATCACCGGCGGCGGCGCTCGCGTCGCCCTTGGCCAGGTCCGGTCCAGCCGCCGAGGCGACCATTTGCGCCAGCACGCCCTGCGTCACGTGCGTCTCCTGTCGCGTCACGCTCCACTGCTGAAGCATGAACGACACGCACGCCGCGACGAGCACCGCCACCGTCGTGATGATCGCCACACTGGCGACCCGCGCCTGGAAGGGCGGGCTGGAACGCTCTCGCATCGACGGGCTCAACTTAGTTAACGTGCGCGGTTTTACCGCAGGCTAGTCCCCCTATACCTGCCCATTCCTAACGCTTCGCTTCCGCGACTCCTCTTTTTGGCGTAGACACACGGTAAGGTTTCGTTCATGATGAATCATTCCTTGGGGATCGAGAGGGATTAAAGTGGAAAAGGTTCTGGTTGCTCGGCGTGTGGCGACGAAGCTGCGCGCGACCGAAGCGGCGGTCGATGCGGCGCTGGCCGAGGCGACCGAGTTGATGGGTGAGTGCATTCGTGGCCGTAAGGAACTGAATGTCTCCGCCACCGCCACCGACGCGTCGATGGTCAAGATCACTGCGGCGATCGCGGCCCTGTCCGCGGCGCGCACGGCGATGGTCGAAGCCCACGGCGAACTGGATGAGCTGCGCCTGCGCGTAGGCATCCGCACGCGGATGGACGTCGAGAACAAGGCCGAACCGACGGCCGAACTTCGCGAAGTCGCCTAACCATCCAAGTTGCGATAACTTAACTGTTTTGCGCCTCTAACACCGGGTAGAGGCGCAATTCATGTATACCCTACTTCCTCTTCTGGTTATCTCCAGCGCCGTCGTTGCGGCGCTGTTTGCGTTCTGGAGAGGCGACACCGCCACGCGCATCGCCGGCGCGGTCAGCGCGGTCAACGCGGTGGCCCTGCCGCTGGTGCGGGTGACGCTGCAGGCCCAGGTGGGCGAAGTGCTGCAGCTGACCGCCGATTTCTTCTGGGCGGTCGGACTTCTCATCCTTGTCGTTCGGTTCGCCAGCCCGTGGCTGGGGGTCACCATGCTGCTGCAGGCGGTGCAGTTCAGCCTGCACGCCTATTATCTGGTGATGGAGCGGCCGCTCGACCGGCTGCACGCCTGGATCAACAACCTCGACACCACCGGCATCTCCATCGCCATCGTCATCGGCACGGTGCTGGCCTGGCGCCGCCGCGTGGCGCTGGCCCGTGAAGACGCCGAGCGGGAAGCGCGGCGCCAGAAGCTCTCAACGCCCGCTTAGGGAAAATCCGCTTGATCGCCGGCGCGAACTAGGGTTTTTGCGCGCCGGGCCACGCCCTCCCAACGGGGCGCCGCCCATCTGCAAGGATGGGAGACATCGCAGTGAACACACTCGCCAAGCCGGCCATGCGGCCGGCCCGCGCCGAATTCTCGTCCGGCCCGTGCGCCAAGCGCCCCGGCTGGTCCCCTGAAAACCTGAGGTCAGCGGTGCTCGGCCGCTCGCACCGCTCCAAGCTCGGCAAGGCCCGGCTTCAGGCCGCGATCGACCAGACGCGCGCCGTGCTGCAGGTCCCGGCCGACTACCTGATCGGGATCGTGCCGGCCTCCGACACTGGCGCGGTGGAGATGGCGCTGTGGTCCATGCTGGGTCCCCGTCCGGTGCAGCTGCTGGCCTTCGAGAGCTTCGGCAAGGACTGGGTGACCGACGTGGTCAAGCAGCTGAAGCTGGAAGCGGAGGTGCTTGACGCGCCCTACGGCCAGCTGCCCGATCTTTCCAAGGTCCGTCCGAGCGCCGACCTGGTGTTCACCTGGAACGGCACCACGTCCGGCGTGCGGGTGCCGAACGGCGACTTCATCGCCAAGGACCGCCAGGGCCTGACGATCTGCGACGCCACCAGCGCCTGCTTCGCCCAGAGCCTCGACTGGGCCAAGCTCGATGTGGTCACCTTCTCCTGGCAGAAGGCGCTGGGCGGGGAGGCCGGCCACGGCATGCTGATCCTCTCGCCCCGGGCGGTCGAGCGGCTGGAGAGCCACACGCCGGCCTGGCCGCTGCCGAAGATCTTCCGCCTGACCAAGGGCGGCAAGGTGAACCTGGAGATCTTCGAAGGCGCCACCATCAACACGCCCTCGATGCTCTGCGTCGAGGACTATCTCGATACGCTGAAGTGGGCCGCTTCGATCGGCGGGCTCGCCGAGCTGAAACGGCGCGCGGACGAGAACCTGAAGGTCCTCTCCGACTGGGTGGCCAAGACTCCCTGGATCGGCTTCCTCGCCGAAGATCCGGCGATCCGCTCCAACACCTCGGTGTGCCTGAAGGTGGTGGCGCCGGAGGTCACTGCGCTCACGCCCGAGGCCCAGGCCGACTTCGCCAAGAAGCTGGCCAGTCTCCTGGAAAAGGAAGGCGCCGCCCTCGACATCGGCGGCTACCGCGACGCGCCGCCGGGCCTTCGGATCTGGTGCGGCGCCACTGTCGACGCTGACGACCTCCACGCCCTGACGCCCTGGCTGGACTGGGCCTTCGCCACCATCGCCGCCGAACTCTCGCCGGCCTGAACCCTTGACCACCGATCCCGTCACCCCGGGCGAAGCGCGCAGCGCGAAGACCCGGGGCCGGACGCGCCGCCGCCCAGCTGGAAGTCGTCCTGGGCGCGGCGGGTCCGGTCCCGGCTCTCCCCCCGGCGCAAGGCCGGGGTCCGGCCGGGAAGACGGCTTTTGCACCAACCATCGAGAGCACCCATGACCACCCCCAAAGTCCTCATCGCCGACCAACTTTCCCCCGCCGCGGTGGAGATCTTCCGCCTGCGCGGGGTCGACGCCGACGTGCGCACCGGCCTTTCAAAGGACGAGTTGATCAAGATCATCGGCGACTACGAAGGTCTCGCCGTCCGCTCGGCGACCAAGGCCGACAAGGACGTGCTGGCCGCGGCCAAGAAGCTGAAGGTGATCGGCCGCGCCGGCATCGGCGTCGACAATGTCGACATCCCCGCCGCCACCGCCGCCGGCGTGGTGGTGATGAACACGCCCTTCGGCAATTCGATCACCACCGCCGAGCACGCCATCGCCATGATGTTCGCGCTGGCTCGCCAGCTTCCCGCCGCCGACGCCTCCACCCAGGCCGGCAAGTGGGAGAAGAACCGGTTCATGGGGGTCGAGCTCTACGGCAAGACGCTGGGCCTGATCGGCGCGGGCAACATCGGCTCGATCGTCGCCGACCGCGCCAACGGGCTGAGGATGCACGTCGTCGCCTACGATCCGTTCCTCTCGCCCGAGCGGGCGGTGGAGATCGGCGTGGAGAAGGTCGAACTCGACGAGCTGCTCGCCAGGGCCGACCTCATCACCCTGCACACCCCGCTCACCGACAAGACCCGCAACATCCTCTCCGCCGAGGCGCTTGCGAAGGCCAAGAAGGGCGTTCTGGTCGTCAACTGCGCCCGCGGCGGGCTGGTTGACGAGGCGGCTTTGCGCGCGGCGCTGGAAAGCGGCCAGGTTGGCGGCGCGGCGTTCGACGTCTTCACCGAGGAGCCGGCCAAGGCCAACGTGCTGTTCGGCGCGCCCAATTTCGTGGCCACGCCGCACCTTGGCGCCTCCACCAACGAGGCCCAGGAGAACGTGGCGCTGCAGGTGGCCGAGCAGATGAGCGACTATCTGCTCACCGGCGCGGTGACCAATGCGCTCAACAGCCCCTCGGTCACCGCCGACGAGGCGCCCAAGCTGAAGCCGTTCGTGGCGCTGGCGGAGAAGCTCGGGGGCCTGGCCGGCCAGATGGTCGACGTGGGCCTCAAGGCCGTCGACATCGCCTACGAGGGCGAGGTGGCCAAGCTCAACGTCAAGCCGCTCTCGGCCGCGGCGCTGGCTGGCTTCATGCGCCCGATGCTGGCGGAGGTGAACATGGTCTCCGCCCCGGCGGTGGCCAAGGAGCGTGGCATCACCGTCTCGGAATCGCGCCAGGAACTCTCGCCGGTCTACGACAGCCTGATCCGCATCACCGTCACCACCGAGATGGGCCGCCGCTCGTTCGCCGGCGCGGTGATCGGCGGCGGCCCGCGGATCGTCGAGGTCAAGGGCATGGACCTGGACGCCGCCTTCGCCCCGGCCATGCTCTATGTGAACAACCTCGACAAGCCCGGCTTCATCGGCGCCCTGGGCGCGCTGCTGGGACAGGCGGGCGTCAACATCGCCACCTTCAACCTCGGCCGCGTCTCGGCCGGCGACGACGCCATCGCGCTGGTGGGCGTCGACCAGGCGCCGGACGCCGCACTGCTGGGCAAGATCAAGGCCCTGCCGCACGTAAAGGAAGCCAGGGCGCTGGCGTTCTGAGACCTCCCTCCCCCTTTGTGGGGAGGGACAGACCGCGAAGCGGTCAGGGTGGGGGAGTCCGAAGGGGCGCGCCGACGTCGAAGGATATCGTTGACGCGTCCGACAGCCCCACCCGTCCGCCGCTTCGCGGCGTCCACCCTCCCCACGAGGGGGAGGGAGGCTATCACCAGGCGTCCACGAACCGCCGCCTCGGCCGATGCCTCGGCTGGCAGCTGTTCAGTCCACGGATGATCCAGCCGCGGGTGTCGGCGGGGTCGATCACCGCGTCGATCTCCAGCATGGCGGCGACGTTGATCGCCTTGCCGACCGCGTAGAGATTGCCCAGCAGCTTGTCGAAGAGCGCCTTCTGCTTTTCCGGATCGGTCTCGGCGTCGAGCTCGCGGCGGTAGCCCAGGCGCACGGCGCCTTCCAGGCCCATGCCGCCGAACTCGCCGGTGGGCCAGGCGGCGCAGAACGCGGGCGCCAACGTCGAACCGCCGGCCATCGCCTGGGCGCCCAGGCCATAGGCCTTGCGCAGCACGATGGCGAAGTGCGGCGTTCCCAGCGTCGCGGCGTTGATGAAGAGGCGCGAGGTCTTGCGCACCGCGCCTTCCACCTCGCTTTCCGGCCCGACCATGAACCCCGGCGTGTCGATCAGAGAGATCACCGGCAGGTCGAAGGCGTCGCAGAGCTGGAAGAGCCGCGATCCCTTGTCCGCGCCCTCGCAATCCACCGCGCCGCCCAGGTGCGTCGGATCGTTGGCGATGAGGCCGAGCGGGCGGCCCTCGATGCGCAGGAAGCCGGTGATGATCCCGGGCGCAAACCCGCGCCGCAGCTCCAGGAACGAACCGTCGTCGGCGATCAGCTCGATCACCTTGCGCGCGTCGTAGACGCGAAGGCGGTTCTCCGGGATCGTCCGGCGCAGCCGTCGCTGATCGGCGCAGGTCCAGGCGGCCAGCGGGCCCTGGAAGTAGCCGAGGGTCTGCTTGGCGAGCCGCGTTCCCTCCGCCTCGTCCTCCACCACCAGGTCGACGACGCCGTTGGCGCTCTGCACCTCGATCGGACCGATCTCCTCGGGCTTGAAGACGCCAAGGCCGCCGCCCTCGATCATCGCCGGCCCGCTCATGCCGATGTTGGAATCGCGCGTGGCGATCAGGATCTCGCTCATCCCGGCGAAGGAGGCGTTGCCGGCGAAGCAGCGGCCCGAGACTACCGCGATCTTGGGGACCAGGCCCGCGAGCCTCGCGAACGAATGGAAGCTGGGAGTCGCCAGGCCCGAGGCCCCGCCGCCTTCGGTGTCGCCGGGCCGCCCGCCGCCGCCCTCGGCGAACCAGACCACCGGCAGCTCCTCCTTGGCGACCATCTCCAGCAGGCGGTCGGTCTTGCGGTGGTTCATGTGGCCTTGCGTGCCCGCAAGCACGGTGAAGTCGTAGGCCAGCGCCGCGCAGCGCGCCTTCTCGGGCGCAAAGAGCGCGCCGTTGACCGTGCCGACGCCGCAGATCAGGCCGTCGGCCGGGCTCATCTGCAGCAGCTCCGCTTCCGAGCGGCGGCGGCGCTGAGCGGCCAGCGCAAATGCGCCGTACTCGAGGTAGCTGCCGGGATCGATGAGATCGTCGATGTTCTCGCGCGCGGTGCGCTGGTTGCGATTGCGTCGGCGCTGAACCGCGTCGGGCCGCGCTTCGTCAAGCGTGGTCCGCCAACGCGCGTTCACCTCGGCGAGGTCGGGGCGGATGTGGTCGAGGTCGACGCTGGACTCCTCGACCTCCGCTTCGCCGGCCACGTCCTCCGGCGCGAGGAAGAGGATCGGCTGGCCCTTCTGCAGCACCTCGCCCTTGGCGGCGGCGATGCGGACCACGCGCCCGCCGTGCGGCGCGGCGACCACGTGCTCCATCTTCATCGCTTCCAGGATCGCCAGCTCCTGGCCCGGTCGCACGAGTTCGCCCTCGGCGACGCTGACCTTGCCGAGCGTGGCCTGCAGCTGGGCGGCGACCGCCTCGGCGCCCGGCACGCTTTGCATCCGCGCGGCGGCCGGGACGCCGGCCAGGGCGTGATGGAAGCCGCGATGGGTGAGCTCGCCCGCCGCGGCCACCAGCTCGGCGGCGTTGGCGTCGATGAAGTTGGTGGTCGCTTCGCCGGCCACGACCTCGGGCCGCTTGAGCAGGGCCCGCAGGATCGGGATGGTGGTGTCCACGCCCTCGATGCGGAATTCGGCCAGCGCCCGCTCCGCTCGCTTGGCGGCGGCCGCCAGAGTGGGCGCACGGGCGACGAGTTTGGCCAGCAGCGAGTCGTAGTTGGGGCTGGTCGCATAGCCGGCGTAGCCGTAGCCATCGACCCGCAGCCCGGGTCCGGTCGGCGCCTCATAGGCGCCGATGAGGCCGCCGGAAGGCTGCACCGTTCCGTCGGCGCCGAGGGTCTCCAGGTTGACCCGCGCCTGGATGGCGAACCCCTGGGCCGGCGGCGGCGCGGCCAGGCCGCAGTCAGCCAGGGTGCGTCCCGCGGCCAGCGCGATCTGCAGCTTGACCAGATCCAGGCCGGTCACCTCTTCGGTCACCGTGTGCTCCACCTGCAGGCGGGCGTTGGCCTCGATGAAGGCGAAGTCGCCGGCGTCGAGGTCGACCAGGAACTCGACGGTGCCGAGGTTGCGGTAGCCGCCAGCGGCGCCCAGGCGCCAGGCGGCCTGCGCGATCCCGGCGCGCTGGGCCGGGTCGAGGTTGGGGGCCGGGGCGATCTCCAGGATCTTTTGGTGGCGCCGTTGGAGGCTGCAGTCGCGGTCGCCGATGGCGATCACCCGCGCGCTGTCGCCGGCGATCTGCACCTCGATGTGGCGGGCGCGCTCCAGGTAGCGCTCGGCGTAGAGCCCGCCATCGCCGAACGCGGCCTCGGCTTCCCGCGCGGCTGAAGCGAAGGCGCTCTCGATCTCGCCGGGGCCTCGCACCACGCGCATGCCTCGCCCGCCGCCGCCGGCCGCCGCCTTGATCACCATCGCCGCGCCCTTGGGGAGGGCCGCGAAGAAGGCCTGGATGGCGGCCAGGTCCGCGCGGCCCTCGGACCCCGCGATCACCGGAACGCCGGCGTCGACGGCCAGCGCGCGGGCGCGGGTCTTGTCGCCGAAGGTCTCCAGCGCCTCGGGGCTGGGGCCGATGAAGGCGATCCCGGCGGCGGCGGCGGCCCTGGCGAAGGCGGGGTTCTCAGAGAGGAAGCCGTAGCCTGGATGGATCGCGTCGCACCCGGCGGTGTTGGCGGCGGCGATCAGGGCGTCGATGTCGAGGTAGGCCTTCGCGCCTACGCCCTTCAGCGCCACGGTCTCCTCGCCGGCCTTCACGTGCAGCGAGCGGGCGTCGTCTTCGGCGAAGACGGCGACGGCGTGAATTTCCAGCTCCGCCAGCGCCCGGGCGATGCGGATCGCGATCTCTCCGCGATTGGCGATCAACACGCTGCGAAACTCGCCGGCCATGGGGTCTCCTTCAAACGCTTGTTCGCACCATAGGGCGCCGGCTTGACTCTCCAAGTCTTGGGATTAGAACAAAATAAGAACAAATAAGTTGAATGGACATGTCCCTCTCTCGCCAAGCCCGTCTGGCCGCCGCCCGCGCGCAGATCGCCGTGCTGGAGCGGCTGGCCGCGCCCACGGGCGAGGTGCTGGCGTTCGGCGATGAGCGGGTGGATGGGCGCCTGCCGGGCGGGGGCCTGGCGCTCGGC
>JBIOEF010000080.1:0-15463 GCA_044445785.1 Caulobacterales bacterium | reverse complement strand
ACCGGCAGGCGCATGTGCCGCAGCGCCTCCTGCGCCTTCTTCACCGTCGGCGGCTCGACGCCCTCGCGGGCCGTCGGCGCCTGGTTGAGCACGATCAGGCCCGGCCGGCGCAGCTGGCGCATGACGTCGGCGGTGCGGATGGCGGCGGCGAAGTCGAGGTAGGTCGGCCGGATCACCAGGAGCGAAAGGTCCGCCAGCACGATGGCGTGCGCCAGATCGTCCTCCGCCCCGGCGGCGGTGTCGATGATCAGCGCATTCACGTTCGAGCGCATCGAGGCGACCTGCAAGGCGAAGAGCTTGGGCCCGGAGGTCTCGATCCACTCGGGACCCGGGCCGCGGCGGTTCTTCAGCACGACGCTCGAGGAGCGTTGCGGATCGGCGTCCGCCAGCAGGGTCTTGCGGCCTCGAAGATGGGCGGCGATGGCCAGATGAACCGCGAGAGTGGTCTTGCCTGACCCGCCTTTGCGCGCGATGACCGCGATGGTGCGCATCTCGTCACTCCCCCCGCATTCCTACTGGAGGACGACGCGAGTCGCGACCTGATGTTGGGCGATCCGGTGGCGAGATTGGGGCGCCGTTCGCTTATTCATCGCCTGCGCTGGTCTAACCCGTTCCAGGATTGGTATTTCGTCTGCTAGGGTCGCCAAACAGGGGGACTTTCATCGACCAATGGACCAGCCGGCCGACTTCAGCCTGCGGCAGACCGAGCAAGGCCCGACCGCCGTCCTGACCGGCGACTGGACCGCCATGCGCATGGGCGAGGCCAACGAGCGTCTCGAATCAGCGCTGGCCGGCGCGCGAGAGGTCACGGTCGATCTGACGGGCATCGGCCGCTGCGACACCGCCGGCGCCTATGAGGTGCTGAGGGCGGCCGATCCGGCCAGGCGTCGAACACGGTTCATCGCCAAGCCGGAGCTGACCCGGCTGCTTGAGCTGGTCGACCGGGCGGTGAAGGCGGAGGGCACGCCCGTCGTGCGCCGCCGCTCGTTCCACGAGCTCTTCGACCGGATCGGCCACGGGGTGGTGAACCTCGGCCTCGAAGCCTTCGACACCATGGTCTTCTTCGGCCACCTGCTGGTGGCGACGGGGCGCGCCATCGCCAATCCGCGGCGGGTGCGCTGGGCGGCGTGCTTCGCGCTAGCCGAGCGGTCGGGCCTGGACGCCCTGCCGATCATCATGACCACCACCTTCTTCATCGGCGCGGTGGTGGGCCTCCTGGGCGCCAACATGCTCTCCACCTTCGGCGCCCAGGTGTTCGCGGTGGAGCTGATCGGGGTGGCGGTGCTGCGCGAGTTCAACGTCTTGATCACCGCCCTGCTGCTCGCCGGCCGGTCCGGTTCGTCCTTCGCCGCCGAGATCGGGGCGATGAAGATGAACCAGGAGATCGACGCCATGCGCGTGCTTGGCGTCGATCCCTTCGACGCCCTGGTGTTTCCGCGTTTCTTCGCGCTCTTCATGACCATTCCGCTTCTGACCTTCGCCGCCACCGTCGCCGGCCTCGCGGGCGGCCTGGTGGTCGCCTGGACGCAGCTGGGCCTTGGGCCGACGTTCTTCTTCTCCCAGCTGCTGGAGAACGTCGGCGCCACCCACTTCTGGGTCGGCATGTCCAAGGCGCCGGTCCTGGCGGTGATCATCGCCGGCATCGGCTGCCGGCAGGGCATGGAGGTCGGGGGTGACGTGGAGAGCCTGGGCCGGCGCGTCACCGCCGCGGTGGTCCACGCGATCTTCGCCACCATCCTCGTCGATGCCGTCTTCGCCCTCATCTACATGAAGCTGAACATATGACGGCGCTGCGCGAAGACGAGGTTGACGAGGAAGGCCCGCCGATCGAGGTCAGGGGCCTCTATTCGGCGTTCGAGGACCACGTGATCCACAAGGACCTCGACCTCACCGTGCGCCGCGGCGACGTGCTGGGCGTGGTCGGCGGCTCGGGCACCGGCAAGTCGGTGCTGCTCAACACCATCATTGGACTGAAGCGCCCCGAGGGCGGGACGGTGAAGATCTTCGGCGCCGACATCCAGCACGCCACGCGGCGCAAATGGACCGCGATCGAGCGGCGCTGGGGCGTGCTCTTCCAGCAGGGCGCGCTCTGGTCGAACCTGACGGTCAAGGAGAACGTCGCCGTTCCCCTGCAGGAGCACACCAACCTGACCCACCAGGAGATCAGCGAGCTGGCCGATCTGAAGATCGCGCTCGCGGGCCTCCCCGGCGGCAGCGGCGCCTTGAAGCCGTCGGAGCTGTCAGGCGGGATGATCAAGCGCGCGGGCCTCGCCCGCGCCCTGGCGCTGGACCCTGAGCTGCTGTTCCTGGACGAGCCCACGTCAGGTCTGGACCCGATCAGCTCGGCCGCTTTCGACGAGCTGATCCGCGACCTGGCCGATAGCCTCGACCTGACCGTCTTCATGATCACCCACGACCTAGACAGCCTCTACACGATCACCGACCAGGTGGCGGTGCTCGCCGACAAGAAGGTGGTGGCCATGGCCCCCGTCCGCGAGCTGGAGAAATCCGACCACCCCTGGATCCAACAATACTTCCTGGGCACGCGTGGACGCGCCTCGGCCGAAGCGCGCAAGGCCGAAGCGGCAGCGCGAGGAGCACACTGATGGAGCGCAACGCCAACTACGCCCTGGTGGGCCTGATCTCGACCGTCCTCTTGATGGCTTTGATCGTGTTCATCTTCTGGCTGACCAACTTCGCGCTCAGTGCGAAGTTCGACAAATACAATGTCGTCTTTCATGGCCCGATCAGCGGCCTGTCCAAAGGCGGCGAGGTCTCGTTCAACGGCATCAAGGTCGGCGAAGTCTCCGACATCAAGCTCGACGCCAAGGATCCCAACCTGATCAACACCACCGTGCGCGTTCAGTCCGACACGCCCGTGCGCCAGGACTCCTACGCCACCCTGGAGCCGCAGGGGATCACCGGGGTCAACTACCTGCAGATCACCGCTGGCACCGCTGCGAAGCCCCTGCTGAAGACCCTCCCGGTCCCGGAGGGTCAGGAGTATCCGACGATCTATTCCCAGGGCGGCTCGATCTCCGATCTGCTGGCTGGGGGCGGCACCATGATCCAGAAGGCGGTGGAAGCCCTCAACCGGGTGAACCGCGTGCTCTCCGACCAGAACATCGAGAAGTTTGACACCATCATGGGCGATGTCCAGTCGGTGACCACCGAGTTGCGGCAGCGCAAGACGATCATCGGCGACGCCCAGCACGCGGTGCAAAGCGCCGACCAGGCCGCCCAGCAGATCCGCGACCTGGCCAAGAATAGCCAGGGCCTGGTGACGGGCGACGGCAAGCGACTGATCGCCAAGCTGATCGACGCCTCGACCCAGATCCAGGGCGCGGCCGCCGACGTGCGGGTGATGATCGGCAAATTGCAGGGCCCGACGTCAGAGTTCGCCGCCAACGGACTGCCGCAGCTGAGCGGCGCCATCTCCAGCCTGCAGACGGCGACCGACAACCTCGACCGTCTGCTCAACGAGGTCGAGCAGGACCCGCGCGGGCTGCTCAACAAGCCGCCGGCCAAGGAAGTCGAGGTGAAACCATGATCCGTCCCGCCACCCGCGTCCTTGCGGTCGCCGCCGCCACCCTGGCTCTGGGCGGCTGCATCACGCTCTTCCCCAAGGCGACGCCGGCGCCGCTCTACCGCTTCGGCGAACAGGTCACGGCCGCACAGGCGCCGTCGGACACCCACTTCGCGGTGCTCGACGATACGCTGGGTTTCGACCGGACAGCGTCCACCGACCGGATCCTCACCATCAACGGCAACGAGGTCGCCTACATCAAGGACGCCCGTTGGGCGGTCGCCGCGCCCTTGATGTTCCACACGGCCGTGCAGCACGCCTTCGACTCAGCCGGCGGTCCGGCGCGCCTGATCGAGCGCGGCGAAGCCTGGCGGCCGGACTATGTGATGAAGGTTGACGTCCTGCGCTTCGAGGCCCGCTACGATCACGGCGCGGGCGCCGCGCCGACGATCGTGGTGCGGCTGCGGGCCACGCTCAACAAAGGCATGGATCACGCGCTGGTGGGCGATCGGCTGTTCGAAGCGTCGATCGCGGCCTCGGACAACCGCGTCGGACCGATCACCGAAGCCTTCGACCAGGCGACCTCGAAGGTGCTCACCGATCTGGTGGCCTGGGTCGACCAGGCGGGGACGACGTAGGGCGCGGGCGCTCACCCACGCCCGGCGTGGACCCTAGTCGTCCCGGTGGACGCGCTCGCGGCGTTCGTGGCGTTCCTGGGCTTCGAGGCTGAGAGTGGCGATCGGACGCGCCTCCAGCCGGGCCAGGGTAATGGGTTCGCCCGTCTCTTCGCAAAAGCCGTAGGCGCCGTCCTCGATCCGGCGCAGGGCGTCGTCGATCTTGGCGATCAGCTTGCGCTGGCGATCACGGGTGCGCAGCTCAAGCGCCCGGTCGGTCTCGGAGGAGGCCCGGTCGGCCAGGTCGGGATGGTTCTCGGTCTCGGACTGCAGGTGGGTGACGGTCTCGCGCGACTCGCGAAGAATGTCTTCCTTCCAATTCAGCAGCTTGCCCTTGAAATACTCGAGCTGCCGCTCGTTCATGAACGGCTCGCCCTCGGAAGGACGATAGTCCGTCTCTTTCAGCACCGCGGAAGTGGCACGCATCGACGCCTCATAAGCCCCTAACAAGGTCCCGCTTCGTTGTGTCGGGCGCCGGGCTTATAGCAAAAAAGGCTCGCCCGGCAATGAAGCTCCCGTGACGCGAGCGTTCACGCCGCATGGGAAGCGACCTCCAGCTTGGCCAGTTCGACCGCCGCGCGGGTCTCGATCTCGTCAAGCAGGCCCTCCAGCCTGGGGTCCTCGGTGTGCACGCGCTGCTCGTGGACGGCTCGGGTCAACGCCTCGATGGAACCAGGCGAGAGCCGGCCCTCCAGGAGGTCGATCTTGAGGCCCTCCAATGCGTCCAGGATGCCGCCGGCCCGGCCCGCCGCGCGCCGGCGGCGCTCCAGCGGTCCGCCGACGCCCTGCAGCGCGATCAGGGCCTCCAGCGAACCGACCTGGGCGATGCCGGAAGCGGTGGCGACGCCGGCGGTCTCCGGCGCGGCGGGGCTGAGGATCGGCGCGAAGCCGCCAGCCGGCGCCGCCGGCCGGGCGCCTGTCGGGGCGCCGGCGGGGCTGGCGCCGCTCGGCCCGCTCACCTTCATTGGTTAACTCCGAACGCCCTTGGCACGTCGTCACTCTCTGCGGGCTTGCTTGCGGCATGGTTAATGCCGGGCAAATTCTGCCGGGGCTGCGCCGGCGCCTTCGCCGTCCGGAACGATGCATTTGTTTTGATTGATGTTTCGTCACCAGACCGGTGGCGCGGTTCTGGCATGGAGGGCTTCGCTGACTTCTGGGGCCCTTTCTTGATGCGTCATCCGTTCCGCCTCGCTCTCCTCGCCGCCGCCTTGGCGAGCCTCTTCGCCAGTCCGGCGATGGCCGGCTCCCGGATCAAGGACATCGTCGAATTCGAGGGCGTTCGCGAGAACATGCTGGTGGGCTACGGCATCGTCGTTGGCCTGAACGGCACCGGCGATTCGCTCAACAACGCGCCCTTCACCAAGCAGAGCCTGGAATCGATGCTGGAGCGCCTGGGGGTCAACACCCGCGACGCCAGCGCCACCCTCAACACCAAGAACGTCGCCGCGGTGATGGTCACCGCGCGCCTGCCGGCGTTCTCCGCCACCGGCTCGCCAATCGACGCCACGGTCTCGGCCATGGGCGATTCCAAGAGCCTGCTGGGCGGCACCCTGCTGGTCACCCCCCTCCTGGGCGCCGACGGCCAGGCCTATGCGGTCGCCCAGGGTACGGTGCAGACCGGCGCGGTGTCGGCGTCGGGCGCGTCCGGCTCGTCCGTCACCAAGGGCGTACCCACTGCCGGCCGGATCGCCGACGGGGCGATCATCGAGCGCGAGATCGGCTTCCAGCTGGCCAGCATGACCCAACTGCGCATGACCTTGCGCAACCCGGACTTCACCACCGCCCGGCGCATCTCCGACGCGATCAACAACGCCTTCCCCGGCACGGCGGAGGCCGAGAACCCCACCATCGTCACCATCAAGCCGCCGCCCGGCCGCGACATGGTCAGCTTCGTCACCGACGTCGAAAACCTGGAGGTCGACCCCGACGGCCCGGCCAAGGTCGTGATCGACGAGGTCGCCGGCGTGGTGGTGATGGGCGCCAACGTGCGCATCTCCACCGTCGCCATCGCCCAGGGCAACCTGACCATCAGCGTCGAGGAAAAGCCGCAGGTGAGCCAGCCCGCCCCGTTCAGCCAGGGCCAGACCACCACCAACCCTCAATCGCAGGTGAAGGTGAACGAGGAGAAGGGCAAGCGCCTGATCGTGGTGAACAGCGGCGCTTCGCTGGCCAGCCTGGTCTCGGGCCTGAACGCGCTGGGCGTCACGCCGCGCGACATGATCTCGATCCTGCAGACCATCAAGGCGGCCGGCGCCCTGCAGGCCGACATCGCGGTGATGTGATGAGCGATCTGGGTTTCATCGCCACGCCCGCCGACGTGCTGGGCCAGCCGGCGGGGCTCAGCGCCGCAGAGCTGGCCAAGCGCGGCCAGATCAATCAGACCGCCCAGAAATTCGAAGCCTCGTTCCTCTCCACCATGATCTCGACGATGTTCGAGGGCGTTGGCGCCGCCGCGCCCTTCGGCGGCGGGGCGGGCGAGGACATGTGGAAGTCGTTCCTCGCCGAAGCCATGGCCAAGCAGATGGCCAAGGCCGGTGGCATCGGCCTCTCCGCGGCAGTGGCCAAGGAAATGCTGAAGATGCAGGGCCTTACGGAGAAACCATCATGAGCAAGTCCGACACCGCCGACACCTCCGGTCTCGAGGCCCTGGTGACGCTCACCGAGCGGCTGACCGGGCTGCTGGCCAACCAGGCGCGGGCGTTCGAGGCGCACCGGCCGCAGGACGCCGCGGCGGGTCTGCCGGAGGTAACGCGACTGGCCAATCTCTACCGCGCCGCCTCGGTGAAGGCGCGCGCCCAGCCGGCGATCGTCAACGATGCGCCGCCGGAGATCCGCCGGCGTCTGCTGCAGGCCACCGAAGCCTTCGAGGCGGTGCTGGATCGCCAGGGCCGCGCGCTGGCGGCGTCCAAGACCGTCACCGAGGGCCTGGTGAAAGCCATCGCCGAGGAGATCGCCATCAAGCGCGGCGCCAACGCCGGCTATGGCCCAGGCAACGCCCGCCGCGCCGCCGCCACCGCGATCACCCTGAACCGCCAGGCTTAGCGCCGGCCCGCGCCGCCGCTGTGGCGTACCGGCCAAGCTACCGACGCAGCCCGCTTGGTTCTATGCTGTGAGTCCTGGGCCGCCGCGGCGCGACCGGAGGCAGGATGGACATCGTCGCCCGATCGGCATGGTTCACCATCGCTCAGGCCACCGAGTGGGACGAGATCATCGTCTGCCCGGACGAGGTGCTGGTGATCGCCCAGGACGAGACGGGGCGGATCCTGCTCATCGAGGAGCCCTCGCCCGCCTTCGACACCAACGTGCTCTTGCTGCCGGGCGGTGTGGTGGAGGCGCATGAAGCGCTGATCGAGACCGCCCAGCGGGAGCTGCGCGAAGAGACCGGCCGCGGCGCCCACCATCTCAGCTACGTCGGCGCGCTGCGGCCCTGGTCGAAATACCTGAAGGTGGTCAGCCACGTGGTCTTCGCCGAGGACCTCTACAGCGCCCCGCTGGCCAAGGACGAGGCGCACGAGATCAAGACCCGGCCGGTGGCGCTGGCCGATCTGCGGGCTGCGATCGCCGCGGGCGAGGTGCAGGATGCGCGGCTGATCGCGGGCCTGGCGCTATGCTTCGACGCGAACGGCGCGCGCAACCCCGATGTCGCGCCCGGCGGGGGACGTCCGGCCATGAGCAAGACCCCGCTGGCGCCGGTCTCGATCGGCGAGCTCATCGACAAGATCACCATCCTCCAGATCAAGACCGAGCGGATCGGCGATCCGGCCAAGCTCGCCAACGTACGGACGGAGCTCAGCGCCCTCAACACGGCCCTGGCGCAGCTGGGGCCTCTACCCGACGAGGTCGCCGAGGTCACCCGCGACCTCTCGGCCGTCAACACCGCCCTCTGGGAGATCGAGGACGACATCCGCCTGATGGAAGCGCGGCAGGACTTCGGCCCCGGCTTCGTCGAGCTGGCGCGCGCGGTCTACAAGCAGAACGACCGGCGCGCCGCGCTCAAGCGGCGGATCAACCGGGTGACCGGCTCGACCCTGATCGAGGAAAAGTCCCACTAGGCATGGCGCTGAGACCCCGCACCGCTAGGAGCGTCGCCAGCCAGCTCTTCCTGGGCGCGGCCGTGGTTTCGATGGCCGTCCTGCTAGCCGGCGGCGCCAGCCCGGCGGCGCGCGGTTCGCCGGCCCCTGCCTCGTCGGTTGCCCACGCCGGCTGTCACGAGCCCGAGGTCCTCGACCACAAGACGGGACGGTGCGTCGCGCCGGGTTCCCACCGGAAGTGGGGCGCCGTCCACGCCTTCACCTTCCAGACCGAAACCGTCCACGACGTGACCGGCGGCCACGGCGTGACCGGCCGGCGAAAGCACGCGCCGGTCCGGCCCTAGGCGGCGGGCGACCTGGCCGCGACCAACCGACGAGCCTCGGCCTTGAAGTCGTAGTCGGCGGCAAGCGCCTCGGCGCAGTCGGGCCAGCGGTCGGTCTGCGCCCAATAGTCGGCGAGCCCCAGTTTCGCGCACAGGCCGACGAAGCGGATGTCGCGCATCATCGCGCCGCTGTAGACGGGATTGAAGATCCCCGAAGGGCCCTCCGCGCCATTCGGCGAAGGCTGTTCCGGATCAAGCATGTAGGCGAACGTCGTCTGATCGATCAGCTCGAACGTCTCATCGGGATGGCCCAATTTGTACAAAGCCGTGAACGTCATCAGCGGCAGGACGCCGGTTCGCTCCAGCCTGTCACGGGCTCGCTCCAGGGTCCGCGCCCGTGCGGCCGAATCGGGCACGCGGTCCGCCATCGCGGCGGTGATCGCCCGGCGCATTGTCGGGCTGTTAAATCCGCGCTCCTGGGCTGCTGCGACCAGTTCGTCGAACCAGATCCATTCGCGAAAATTCGCCGCGGACACGACCGCGCCCCACATGATCAGTTCGTTGTCCGGCCAGCGGGCGGTGAGGTTGGCCCAGAGCGCCAGACACGCTTCCTTGTGCTCGGCGAACTCCAGCAACGCCGCGTACCAGGTCACCGCCCACGGATACATCGGATCGAGGTCGTAGGCCTGTTTGGAAAGCTCCAGCGCCTCTTGGATTCGACCCACTTCGGCGAGGAAGAGAGACGCATTGGTGAGCACGGTCGGATCGTTCGTGGCGACCGAAAGCGCCTTGCGATGCAGCGCCTCTCGTTGGGCAAAATGGCCGAAGGGTTCCAGCTGTCCCAGCGCCTGATGGGCGCTCCCCAGGTTGGCGTCCAGCGCCAGCGCGGTTTCGGCGGCCTCGACGATCTGGACGCGCGTCACAGCGTAGGGCTGATCGGATGTCTCGAATCGCAGACGGTCGGCCTGCATGGTCGCCAGGAACGCCCAGGCGCGAGCGAACCGCGGCGCTCGCACCGTCGCCTCTTCCAGGAGCTCGATCACCGACAGCACGGTTGCGGGCGCCAGCAGGCCCCGGTTCCGGATCTCAAGGGCCTTCAGATAGAGGTTGTAGGCCGTCGGATCGACGGTCTCGGCCGGCGTCGCCGGGGCGAAGGCGACCTTCAGGGCGGCCGCCACGGCCGCCGCGATCTCGTCCTGCAGGGCGAAGACGTCCGACAGTTCGCGGTCGAAGCGGTCGGACCAGAGCGTCGTCTCGCGGGCGCACTCGATGAGGTTGGCGGCGATGCGCACTTTCGAACCGCTGCGGCGCACTGAGCCGTCGAGCACATGCGTCGCCTTCAGCGTCGCGGCGACATGCGCCGCGGCCTTATCGGCGCCGCGGAACTGGAAGCTGGAGCCGCGGCCGATCACCTTCAGCTCGGCGCCGCGGGCCACGGTCTGCAGGATCTCCTCCGAAACGCCGTCGGAGAAGTAGGCCATCTCGGCGTCGCCCGAGAGATTGTCGAAAGCGAGCACCGCCAGCAGCGGCTCGACCGGCGTGGCGGCCGAAGCGTGCGACTGGCCGACACGCGAGGGCAGGCCGCGCTCGGCCATCAGGTCGCTGACGCTGGCGACGACCTTGCGCCAGCCGTGCGCTTCCAGATCGCCAGACCACCCGGCCATGTCCGCGCACTGGACGCGGTTGAACGGCAGCGGCAGGATTGCGCCGTCGAGGCTCAACTGCACCAGGGTCCCCGCTTCACGCGCCACGTCCGCCTCGGCCCGCACCCACTGGCTCTTCACCGCTTCGGCCGACCAGACCACAACCACCGCCCTGGCGGCGCGCAGTCGCTCCTCGATCACCTCGGAGTAGTCACGATGCGCCGGCAGCTCGTCGTCGCGCCAGACGTCGTATCCCAGAGCCCGCAGAGCCTCGCAGATCTGCTCGGCCTGAGCCGCCGTCGAACGGGCGTAGGAGATGAAGATCTCTGACATGCCGCCTTGAACCCGCCCCCGGTCGGGCGCCAAACCCTAGCGACGCCGTCAAGCGAGGGGCAAGCGAAACGTGGCGCGGCGGCGAGCGGGCGAACCGCTCCGACGCCACGACGTCAAAAGAACGGCGCCGTGACTCCCTCCGCGGCGAAGGTCGCCTGCACCGCCGGCCGCGCCAGCACCCGCTGGGCGTGAGCGGCGAGCGCCGGATGATCGCGCGGACGCCGCGGCAAGCGCCCGCCCCACCGGATCAGCATCAGCAGATAGAGGTCGGCCGCCGAGAAGCGCTCGCCCAGCAGCCAGGGTCCGGCGCCCAGCTGCGCGGCGATCCGTTCGAAGATCCCCGCCAGCCGCTCGCCGGCGGCCGCCTTGGCGTGCTTGGCCAGGTCCGGGTCGTCGACGAATTCGTGCGGATAGAACCAGGCGCGGTACTCCGCCTGCGGCGTGCTCGAGAGGTAGACCATCCACTTGTAGTAAGCGCCGCGGTCCGGCGCGCCGGGCGGCGGCGCGAGGCCCGCCGCCGGGAACTTGTCGGCCAGATAGAGGCCGATGGCGGCGGTCTCGAAGATCGCCTCGCCGTCGTCGACCAGCACCGGGATCTTGCCGTTCGGATTGAGCTTCAGATAGGCGGCGCTGTTCTGCGCGCCGTGGTCGCGGTCGACCAGCCTCAGCTCGAAGGGGCAGCCCAGTTCCCGCAGCAGCATGTGCGGGAACTGGCTGGCGTTGTCGGGATAGTAGTGCAGCTCGATCATCGCGCGCTTCTAGGGCTGGGCGGGCGCGTTGGGAACGGCGTGGCCGACGGTTTGGGGCCGGCGGCCTCGAAATGAAAGGAATCGCGTCGATCATGCATCCGATCGGACCCTGGCGGGCGACTAAGTCACTTAGGGTCGCGGGCGACAGCCGCGCCGCATCGATGGAGATCGGCCGTGAACTTTGATTGGGACAGAAACTGGTGGGTGATCATCATCCTGGCGGTATTCGCCGCGCCGCTGATCCAGGCGATCTTCGCGCCCTGGACCCGCTATCTGAGGTACCGGGAGCGACGCGACGCGATCGAAGCGCTGAAGGTCTACGCGGCCCAGGGGCGCGAGCCGCCGCCGGAGGTGCTCGCCGCACTTGGCGGGCGCTGGACGCGGTGGCGCGGCGCGGCCGAGGCGGCCGCCAACGCCGCCACCGGCGCCGCTGCTCCAACCACGGACGATCGGTGGACGCGACGGGCCGAGCGGCGGCAGCTCAGGGCCGAGTTCCGGTTCGCGCACGAGCCGCTTCGGCGCTGGAACTGGGCCATCTTCGCCGGCGCGGTCACGGTCGGCTTCGGCTACGCGTGGCAGCACGCCCACCGCGACAACGACGCCTTCCTGATCGTCGCCATCATCGCCGGCGCCTTGACGGTGGCTGGCGTGCTCAGCGCGCTGCTGGCGACATTCTGGCGGATCGACTGACCTTGCACTCGACCGACGCCGACCTCGTCGCGTCGGCCAGGCGCGGCTCGCAGCTAGCCTTCCAAACGCTGGTCGAGCGCCACCAGGGCGCCGTCCGCAGCTTCCTGCGCCGCGCCTGCGACAGCCCCGAGGACGCTGACGACATCGCCCAGGAGACGTTCCTGGCCGCCTGGTCCAGCCTCTGGCGCTATCGGGGCTCGGCCTCCGTGCGATCCTGGCTCTGCGCCATCGCCTGGAAGAAGCAGCTGAGCCTGCAACGCTCGCGCGGACGGGAGAGGGCCAGGCACGAGCGCCTGGAACCCGTGGCGGCGGCGTCTTGCGGGGCAAGCGCCGAAGCGCGGCTCGATCTGGACGCTGCGCTGGCGAGCTTGCCCGCGGATCAAAGGGCGGCGGTGGCGCTGTGCCTCGGCGGCGAATTCTCGCACGCCGAGGCCGCCGAGGCGCTGGGGCTGCCGCTGGGAACGATCAAGTCGCACGTGCAGCGCGGGCGCACTAAACTGATCAAGGCTCTTGGAGGCGAAGATGCCCGAACCGATGACTGACGCCGAACGTCGCCTGGCCGAGCTCTGGAAGCGGACGGCCGCCCCGGCGCGGGATCTCGCCTTCGAACTGGGTGTCGAAGAGCGCATCGCACGCCGACGGATGGTGATCGACGTCGCCAATCTCTGCGCGGCGGGGGCGGCGGTCCTGGGCATCCTGGCGGCGGCCGGGCCAGGCCTTTTCGTCGACGCCCGCGAGCTGGTCACGGCCTTCGACGCCGCCGGCCCCGTGCTGGCCGCCGTCGCCGCGATTGGCGCGGCCATGGTTTGGCTGACGCGGGCGCCGGACGAGGCCTGAAGCCAGGAAGCGGTGCGCATCAGCCTCGGCGGTAGCTGACCAACTCGTATTCGATGCCGTCGGGATCCAGGAAGTAGAACCGGCGGCCGGGCTCATAGTCGCCGTGCGAGAAGGGCGTCAGGCCGGCCGCCACCACGCGCGCCTCGGCGTCGCCCAGGTCATCGACCTCGACGCCGATGTGGTTGAGCGGGCGGCCCTTGGCGAAGTCGTCGGCCGTGTAGTGGGCGCCACGTCCCGTGTAGAGGGCGATATACTGATCGTCCGATCCCACGTGGATCGTATGTCCGCCGGCCAGGGCCGGCCCGCTCCAGCGGACGCGCCAGCCGAACAAAGCCTCCATCAGCTTGGCGGCCCGTTCGGGATCGGTGACGGTGACGTTCACGTGCTCGATGCGTAGTGCGCTCATCTGAGGCAGCTCCTATTCGCGGGCGCCAAATCGCGCTCCATTTGCCGCTCGTACGATCTAAAGCTAACTTGAGGTCAAGTTTTTTTGGAGGCCATCGTGACCCAGACATCGCTGCTCTCGATCGGGGAGCTGTCAGAGCGAACCGGGCTCTCGGTCTCGGCGATCCGCTTCTACGAGCAGCGGGGCCTGGTGAGCGCCATCCGCACCAGCGGCAACCAGCGCCGCTTCCTGCGCTCGGATATCCGCCGCCTCTCCTTCGCGCTGATCGCCCAGCGCCTGGGGCTGACGCTGGGCGAGATCGAGACCGAGCTGGCGACGCTGCCCAAGGGCCGCCCGCCGACGCGGCAGGACTGGCAGGCGATCAGCCAGCGGGTTCGGAGCGCGCTCGACCAACGCATCGCCATGCTGGAGAAGACCCGCGAGCTGCTGGACGGCTGCATCGGCTGCGGGTGCCTCTCGCTCGACCGTTGCGCCCTCTACAACCCCGGCGACCGCGCCCACCGCGCCGGCCCTGGCCCCCGCTTCCTGCTGGGCGACCGCGCGAAGGACTTCGGCGAGATCTGAGGTCGCCACGCGCCGAAGTCGGAGTCTGGCGGCTTCTGGGCTATCAAGGCTGCCTGTGAGCTACGGCGCGGAACGGGGCGGAGCGCGGTGGACGACGACACCGAAGAGGAGATCTCCGGCGAAGCGCAGCGTCGCCTCGCCTCGCCGATGAGCCAGACCGACGTCGTCGTCATCGGCGCGGGCCACAACGGCCTTGCCTGCGCCTTCTACCTCGCCCGCGCCGGGCTGAAGGTGACCGTGCTGGAGCGCCGCCACATCGTCGGTGGGGCGGCGGTGACGGAGGAGTTCCATCCCGGTTTCCGCAACTCCACCGCCAGCTACGCCGTGTCGCTGCTCAATCCCAAGGTCATCGCCGACATGGCGCTGGCCCGTCATGGCCTGAAGATCGTCGAGCGGCGGGCGCAAAACTTCCTGCCGCTGAACGACCGCGACTATCTCATCACCGGCGAGGGCCGCACGGCGGCCGAGGTGGCCAAGTTCTCGGCCCGCGACGCCGAACGCCTCGGCGACTACGGCGCCAGGCTGGGGGCAGTCGCCGACGTGCTGCGCGCGCTGGTGCTGAAGACGCCGCCCAACGTCGTCGAAGGCGGCCTCGCGGCCGGGCTGCCGGAGCTCCTCAATGCCCTCGGCGTCGGCCGCCGCCTCGGTGGGCTCGACCTCACCGGCCGGCGCGATCTGCTGGCGCTCTTCGGGGCCTCGGCCGGCGACTGGCTGGACGGCTGGTTCGAGAGCGATCCGATCAAGGCCTGTTTCGGCTTCGACGGCGTCGTCGGCCACTATGCCTCGCCCTATGCGCCGGGCTCGGCCTACGTGCTGCTGCACCACTGCTTCGGCGAGGTGAACGGCAAGAAGGGCGCCTGGGGCCACGCCATCGGCGGCATGGGGGCGATCACCGGCGCGATGGCGGCCGCCGCACGCGCAGAGGGCGTCGAGATCCGCATCGAATCGCCCGTCGCCGAGGTGATCGTCGAACGGGGCCGGGCGGTGGGCGTGGTCACCGAGATTGGCGAGACGTGGCGGGCTCGCGCGGTGGTCTCCAACCTCAATCCGAGACTGCTCTTTGGCCGGATGGTCGATCCGGCCATGCTGCCAACGGACTTCCGTGAACGGATAGATCGCTACCGCTGCGCATCCGGGACGTTCCGGATCAACGTAGCGCTCTCTGAGTTGCCGAGGTTCGCGTGCCTCCCCGAGCCCGGCGACCACCTCACGGCCGGCATCATCATCGCCCCCAGCCTCGGCTACATGGACGAGGCGTTCGCAGACGCCCGCCGGCTTGGCTGGTCTCGGGCCCCGATCGTCGAGATGATGATCCCCTCGACCCTCGACGACAGCCTGGCGCCGCCGGGGCGGCACGTCGCCAGCCTCTTCTGCCAGCACGTCGCGCCCGAGCTGCCGGACGAGCGCTCGTGGGACGAGGTGAGGGACGAGGTCGCCGATCTGATGATCGCCACCGTCGACCGCTCAGCGCCCGGCTTCGCCGCCTCGGTGATCGGCCGCCAGGCGCTCTCGCCGCTCGACCTGGAGCGGCTGATCGGCCTCACCGGCGGCGACATCATGCACGGGCGCCTGACGCTGGATCAGCTGTTCTCAGCCCGCCCGGTGTTGGGCCACGGCGACTACCGCACGCCGCTCGCCGGCCTCTACCAGTGCGGGGCCGGCACGCACCCCGGCGGCGGCGTGCGGT
>JBIOEF010000079.1:0-15659 GCA_044445785.1 Caulobacterales bacterium | reverse complement strand
CTCCGCGTCCGGCGCCTTCACCGCATAACCCTGCGCGCGCAGGCGCTCGAGCACGCCGCCCTGGGCCAAGAGCGAGCGCAGGTCGACCACCGCCACCGTGATCCCCGGCGTCCTCAGCGCCCGCGCGATCGCGCCAGCCTCGTCGGCCATCCCGCGGCGGACCAGGTCCGCGCCGTCGGGCAGCGCCGCCAGGCACCGCTCGTAGCCGCGCTCCGCGGTCAGCGCCGCGCGCACGTCGCCGCTGGCCCAGGCCGCCGCGGCGACGCGCACCCGCGCCGCGCCGGCCTCGATCTCCTGCAGGGCGTCGCCAAGGCAGGCGAGGTTCACCGGCTGGGAAAGCTCGGCGGCCAGGCTCCTGGCCATGGGCAGCGCTTTGTAGGCGGCGGCCGGCTGGACGCGCACGCCGGCGCGGGCCGCGGCGCTGCGGATCGCGCCCACCGGCTGGGCGCCGTCGAGCCCAGCCTGTCGACGGAAGTCGCCGACCATGATCAGGCCCGCCACCGCGGGCTTCCAGCGGTCGTAGTGGCCGGGCTTCTGGCGCAGCAGCGCCGCGGCGGCGAGGTAGCGCGCCGCCAGGTCGCTCGGCAGGGTCGCCTCGAACGGCGCCGGCGTCTTCAGCTTCGATTGCAGGGCGAAGGCGCCGAAGATGTCGCCGATGCCAATGCTGGCGGTAGGCGGCACGATCAGCCATCTCGCCTTGTTCAGCCGCCGCGCGAGCGCCGACTGGTCCCACTTCAGCCCCCGCGGCAGCGCCCCCGGCACGCCCAGCACCCACACGCTCGCCGCCCCAGACGACACCCGCCACCAGGCCGGCCCGCCCGAGCGCGCCTGGACCACCAGGTCCGGCACCACATTGGCCTGCGGATCCTCGATCGGCGGAGCAGCGGCCGAAGCGTTCGCCGCGATGACGAGCGCCAGGATCAGCACCAGGGGCCGCCCGAGCTTCATCGCGTCCGCGCGCCTTGCGGAATCGGCCTATAGGGCGTTCTTTCGGCCCAGATCATGACCATTCGCCGCCTGCCGCCTCAGCTCGTCAATCGCATCGCCGCCGGCGAGGTGGTGGAGCGCCCGGCGAGCGCCGTCAAGGAGCTGGTGGAGAACGCCATCGACGCCGGCGCCCGTTCCATCGAGATCCAGGCCGACGGCGGTGGCCTGACCCGCATCCTGGTGGCCGACGACGGCCAGGGCCTGACGCGCGCCGAACTGCCGCTGGCGGTGGAGCGCCACGCCACCTCCAAGCTTTCGCCCAGCGACGACGGCGAGTTCGACCTCTTGCGCATCGCCACCCTGGGCTTTCGCGGCGAGGCCCTGCCCTCGATCGGCGCGGTGGCGCGGCTCTCGATCGCCGCCCGGCCGCGGGGCGAAGCGGACGCGCACGCGATCCTGGTCGAAGGCGGTCTCGTCGGCCGGCCGGCGCCCGCGCCCTTCGCCGCCGCCCATGGCGCGCGGGTGGAGGTGCGCGACCTCTTCTACGCCACCCCTGCGCGGCTGAAGTTCATGAAGTCCGAGCGCGCCGAGTCCCTGGCCATCGCCGAGGAAGTGAAGCGCCAGGCGATGGCCAACGAGGCGGTGGCCTTTTCCCTCGACCTCGACGGTCGCCGCGTGCTGCGTCTGCCGGCGGAGGCGCCCGGGCCGGAGGGCCGCCTGGCGCGGCTGGCGGCGATCCTCGGATCCGAGTTCGCCGACAATGCGCTCACCATCGACCAGACCCGCGACGAGGTGCGCCTGGCTGGGTTCGCGGGCCTGCCGACCTTCAACCGCGGCAACGGCGCCCACCAGTATCTCTTCGTCAACGGCCGGCCGGTGCGCGACCGGTTGCTGCAGGGCGCCCTGCGCGGCGCCTACGCCGACTTCCTGGCCAGGGACCGCCATCCGGTCGCGGCGCTCTACCTGGAGCTCGATCCCACGCTGGTGGACGTCAATGTGCATCCGGCCAAGGCGGAGGTGCGCTTCCGCGACCCGGCGCTGGTGCGCGGCCTGATCGTCGGCGCCCTGCGCCACGCGCTGGCCGGCGCCGGCCATCGCGCCTCCACCACCGTCGCCGGCGAGGCCCTTGCCGGCTTCCGCCCCGGCGCCTCGGCCGCCGGCTTCTCCGCCTGGAACGCCGGCGGCTGGACGCCCAGCCCGGGCGGGAGCCTTCCCGGCCTCTCGCAGATCTCCGCGCGCGTCGAGGGCTTCGCGGCCGTCTCCGAGCCTGACGCCGCCTTCGCCGGGCCGGGCGCCGATCCCATCGACTTCCCGCTGGGCGCCGCGCGCGGGCAACTGCACGAGACCTACATCGTCGCCCAGACCCGCGACGGCGTCGTCATCGTCGACCAACACGCCGCCCACGAGCGGCTGGTCTATGAGCGGATGAAGGCCGGCATGGCCGCCGGCGGCGTTCCCCGCCAGGCCCTGTTGATGCCGCAGGTGGTGGAGCTGGACCCGGCCGAGGCCGAGCGGGTGATCGCTCGGGCCGATGAGCTGGCCGACCTTGGCCTGGTGCTGGAGCCCTTCGGCCCGGGCGCGGTGCTGGTGCGTGAGACCCCCGCGGCCCTGGGCGAAGCCGACGCCGCCGGCCTGGTGCGCGACATCGCCGACGATCTTGCCGAGAACGGCGCGGCGCTGGCGCTGAAGGAGCGGCTCGAGGCGGTGGCCTCGACCATGGCCTGCCACGGCTCGGTCCGCGCCGGCCGCCGGCTGAACGCGGCGGAGATGAACGCCCTGCTGCGCCAGATGGAGGCCACGCCCCACTCCGGTCAGTGCAACCACGGCCGCCCGACCTACGTGGAGCTGAAGCTGGCCGACATCGAGCGCCTGTTCGGTCGGCGTTAGGGCGGCGATAAGGACGGCCGCGGACTTCCCAAGGATTGAGGGAAGCAGCGCGCGAGCGACGTCGGCGACTTGACTATTACCAAGTCATTACATCGATCGTTCCACATTAATCCAAAATTATACACAACACGGTGCGTCGATACTGGTTTTGTATTTGCAACGACCAGTTCGCACCGCAGCATCTGATCCAATTCGGAACAACAAACCTCAATATCGAGCGCGATACGCCGAGCGGCCTGTCGCAAAAGGAGCCAAACATGCAGAAGTTCATGTCGCGTTTCATGTCCGACCAGTCCGGGGCCACCGCCATCGAGTACGGCCTGATCGTCGCCCTGATCGCCGTCGTCATCATCGGCGCGGTCACCACGCTGGGCGGCAACCTCAACACCAGCCTGTCCACCGCCGGCAGCGCGATCCACTAGGCCTGACGATGATCATGCCGCTCAGCCCGTCGGCCAACCTGCACGGCGCGCCTCCGCCGGCGGCGAGCGCGAACGGCGGCGGTATGCTGAAATCGACCGTGGAGCCGGCGGCCAACGCCGCCGGCTTCATTTTCAAGATCACCGAGAAGGACACCGGCCGGGTGATCATCGAGCTGCCGTCGCAACTGCCGATCCCCGCCAGCTCATCGGCGCTACGCCCGCCCGCTCAGCTGCTCGACCTGACCGCCTGATCGCGTCCGTCGCGCGTCAGCGGTTCGCGCCGTCGGGGATCTTCTCCTCGGCCAGGGCGAAACCGTCGAGGAACCTCTGCCGCTCCGTCGGCCTGTAGCGGTCATCGACCGGACGTGCGGCGGCTGTCTCGCTCTGTCGCCGATGCTCGGTTTGCGCTGGTTGCGCAGTTCGACGAAAAGGGACGCTGGGTGTTCTCGTCGGCGGGAGGCGATCACGTGACAACGGCCGCAGCGCCGCTCACCGCAACACGCCGACGGGCCCCGCGATGAGCGCCGACAGCGACGCCGTCCGCGCCGCCGAGCTCCGCCGGGGCAAGGTCGGGTTGGCGATGATCGGCGCCTACGGCTCCGGCACGGTGGTGGACAGCGTCACCATGCAGGCGCTGACCGTCTTCCTGTTCTTCTATCTCACGATCGTCTGCGGCCTTTCCGGCACGCTGGCCGGCCTCTCCGGCGCGGTGGCGCTCGCCATCGACGCCATCGCCGACCCGCTGGTGGGTTCGGCCTCGGACAACAGCTGGTCGCGGCTGGGGCGGCGCCATCCCTTCATGTTCGCGTCCATTGCGCCGCTGGCCATCGCGCTGGGCCTGCTCTTCTCGGTCCCGCTTGGCCTCAGCGGCTGGCCGCTCTTCGCCTATGTGACCGCCGTCTCGATCGTGCTCAGGGCTTCGCACTCCGCCTACTTCCTCCCCTACGTGGGCCTGGGGGCCGAGCTCACCGACGACTACGGCGAGCGCACCTGGGTGGTCTCCTCGCGGTTCGTGTTCAGCCTGGTGGGGGGCGTGGCGTGCCTCTCCATCGGCCAGCAGCTCTTCCATGTCGGCCAGAAGGAGCATTTGGCGGTGGCCAACTATCCGGGGTTCGCCTGGACCATCGCCGCCCTGGTGCTGATCGGCGGCCTCTTCACCGCCTTCGCCACCCTCCCGGCGCTGAAGCGGCTGCACCGGGTGGCGCGGACCGGCCGTCCCGTGCTGGTGCAGCTGGGCCACGACGTGGTCGAGATCTTCCGCAACCCTTCGTTCAACGCGATCTTCGTCTTCCTGCTGCTGCTCTTCACCGGCGCGGGGGTGGCGGCGGTGCTGCTGCTGCACATGCTGAACTACTTCTGGAGCCTGCCCAGCAACCTGATCTACGCCGTCACCCTCACCGGACCCATGGGCGCGGTGATCGGCGTGCCGTTCACCCTGACGCTGACTCGCTGGGTGGAGAAGCGCAGCGTGGTGATCTGGGGCGCGAGCCTCTGGTGCGTGCTGCAGGCGGCCCTGCCGCTCATGAAGATCGCCGGCCTGCTGCCGGCGGCCGGACCGCTGCTCTATGGCTTGGTCCTGGCCGGCGCGGCGCTGCAGGGGGTGATCACCGTCGCCGTGGCCATCGCCTTCCAGTCGGCCATGGCCGACGCGGCTGACGAGCACGAGCACCTCTTCGGCACCCGCCGCGAGAGCCTCTACTACGCGGCGCTGAACTTTTCAGCCAAGGCGGCGACCGCGCTGGGTGTGTTGATCGCCGGGATCAGCACCGACCTGATCCATTTCCCGAGCGCCCTGGCGGCCAGGGGCGGAGCGAACTTCCACGTGGCGCCGGACGTGCTGCGCAACCTCGGCTTCATCTATGGGCCTGGCGTGGCGGCGATCTACGCGGTTGGGATCGTCATCTTCCTGGGCTACCGGCTGGACAAGCGCCGGCACGCGGAGATCCAGGCGGCGCTGGCCGAGCGACGTCGGGCGAACGCGGGCGCCGACTGACCCGTCAGCCGAGCTCCGCCGTCAGAAGCTCGATGTCCTCGGCGCTGACGCCGAACTCTTCCAGGAGCTGGCGGGTGTGCTGGCCGATCTCCGGCGCCATGCGGGGCGCCTGCTTGGTCTCGCCGGTGATCTGGAAGGGGCTGTCGACGGTCTTCAGGCCAAAGCCGTCGGCGAACTCGGGCAGGAGGTCGTTGGCGATCACCTGCGGATCGGAGATGTGGTCGGTGACCCGCCCGACGATCCCGAACGTCACTCCAGCCTCGGTGAGCCGATCGCGCCAGTGAGCGAAGGTCTGCTGCGAGAAGACCTCGTGCAGGGTCGCGGCCAGTATCGAGGCGTTCTGGAACCGCTCCATGGGCGTGGCGAACCGCGGATCCTCCAGCCATTCGGGCTTGCCGACCGCGCGGGCCAACTGGGGCCATTCACGCGCGGCGTTGAGGCTGGCCAGGATGAACGAGCGGTCGTCGGCGGTGGTGTAGACCTCGGTGAGCGCGCCGCGCTGGCCGCGTGCGCCGCGCGGGATCAACTCGATGTCGCAGAGCGCCGCCTGCACCTGGCAGGAATTCGACCAGATGCCGTTGGCCATCAGCGAGGTCGTGACCTCGCCGCCCTCGCCGGTCATCTGGCGCCGGTAAAGGGCGGTGACGATGGCGCCAAAGAGCGCCAGCGCCGTCGGGTGGTCGCCCATCCCCGGCATGGAAAGGGCGTGTTCGGTGTCGCCGGTGGCGCGGACCATGTCCATCAGCCCCGAGCGCGCCCACCAGGCGGTGGTGTCGTAGCCGGTGCGCTCGCGCTCCGGGCCGTGTTCGCCGTAGGGCGTCAGCGAGGCGTAGATCAGCCGCTTGTTCAGCGGCATGACGTCCTCGGCCCGCAGACCCAGCCGCTCGCGGATCGGGAACGGGAAGTTGGTGATGAAGACGTCGGCCTTGCGGATCAGCGTCTCCAGCACCGCGCGCGCGGCCGGCAGCTTCAGGTCGATCGCCAGGCTTTCCTTGTTCCGCGAATCCAGGGTCCAGAAGTAATCCATCAACTCGGGCGCGCCGCGCATGCGCATCAGGTTGCGGTAGGAATCGCCCAGCCCCGGCGGCTCGATCTTGATCACCCGGGCGCCAAAGTCGGACATCACCGTGGCGGCAACGGGACCGGCGATGAAGCTGGCGCAATCGATCACCAGTAGGTCGCTGAACAGCGATGGCTGCATGCTCGTCTCTCCGGCGCTGCCCGCGAAATTGTCGGCACGCTTTCCAGCGCGTCGCACGAGCGACCCTACCGAGCGTACTCGGCGGCAAGCAAGGAAAAGGTCGGCTGGCTCAGCTTAGCGGCTTGCACTGGATCTGAACGCCCGCCGCTTCGGCGTGCGCGATCTTGTCGAAGTAGGTGGAGCAGTAGAGCTTGTTCTCGGCTATATGCCCCTCGCCGGAGACCACGTTGATCATCATGAAGGCCTTGCCGCCCTTGAGGTTGACGAGCAGGCCTGGGTCGAACGCGGGGACGGCGATGGTCGCGGTTCCGGCGCCGGGTAAGGTCGAGCGCACCTGATGGGTGAGGTAGAACTCGCCTTGCTCGTCCTGCAGGGCCAAACCCTTGGCGTTGGCGTCCCCGAGCAGATCGAGCGAAATGATCAGGTTCTGCCCGGCGGCGGTGAGCGCGCTTGCGGCGGCCGGGGTCAGCGTCACGGCCACCTTGACGGTCGGGCCGGTCGGCGCGGCCGGCGCGGCGCTGTTGTCGGCCGACACGGAATTGGCCGCCGGCTTGCCGCAGCCGGCCAGGGCAAGCGCAATCGCACAAGAGACCAGGACCCAACGCATCGTTCCCCCCGTCCTTGACGCCGCGGCGAAGCTAGAAGGCGGACGCGCCTGGCGCAAGGCGGCGCCGCTTGCCTCCTCGCTGACCCTCAAACCGCCGGCGGCGACCAGCGCAGGAACTCAACGCGCGCCGCGCCCCAGGTCCGCACGTCGAGGCGCTCGTAGCCAGCCGCTCCGGGCGCGGGATCGTCCGCGCCGCGCTCGACCACCGCGATGGCGCCGCTGGTCAGCCATCCGCCGGTCGCGAGCTCGGCCAGGGCGCGTTCGGCGAGGCCACGGCCATAGGGCGGATCGAGGAAGGCCAGATCGAACGCCGGCCCGTCGCTGGCGGGCCGCGGGCCCAGTTTCGCCGCGTCCCGCCGATGCACGCGGGTGAGCCCGAAGAGTCCGGCGCCCAGGGCCTCGATGTTGGTCCGGATCGCCCCACGTGCGCCCTCGTCGGTCTCGACGAAGAGGCAGTAGGCCGCGCCGCGCGACAGCGCTTCGAGTCCCAGCGCGCCAGAGCCCGCGAAGAGGTCGATCACGCGCACCCCGGCCAATCCCGGCGACCACGGCGCGTGCTCCAGGACGTTGAACAGCGCCTCGCGCGTGCGGTCCGAGGTCGGGCGGGTGGAGTGTCCCTTTGGCGCCACTAACGCGCGGCCACGAAAGGTTCCGGCAACAATCCGCATGGGAAAGTCCTTTGGAATCCGGGCTCTCTAGCGGATGTAGGGGCCACCGGGCAAACGAGGCGGGTTGATGAGCGAGACGGGCGCGCGGCTGTCTGACTCGGCGTTCCTGGCGAGCGTCAACGACCGCGACAGGAGTTTCTGGCGATTCCTGGCGACGGTGGTCGCCGGCGGCGGCGGCGGCCTGATCGTGGGACTGATCGTAGGGGTCATCGCGCTGGTGATCTTCGCCCTGGGGGTGGGGACCAGCGGCGGGGTAAGCGACCTGCCGTCGCGAATCCTCGCCCTGGTCACCAACGACGGCGCGAGCCTCAAAAGCGCTCTCATGCTGCTGGTGCTGGCGGCGACCACCAACGGACCGTGGGCCGCGGTCTTCATTGGCGTCGCCGCCCTCTTCGGCGGGCACAGGATCATGGTCTACCTGACCGCCGCGCCCCGCTTCCGCTGGCGGCTGCTGGCGAGCGGTCTCTTGTTTTCGTTTCTGACCGTTGGACCGCTGGTGCTGCTCAGCATTCTTTTCGACCCCAAGGCGCCGCGCCCGCCGCTCCTTACGCTGGCCACGACCCTCCCCAGCCAGATCGGCTATGCCGCCGCCTCGATCGCGCTCCTGATCCCGGCGGCGGCGGCGGAGGAAGTGGTGTTCCGCGGCTGGCTGCTGCGCCAGACGTCTGTCTTGACGCGCAACGTCGTCGTGCTGATGGCGCTGAACGGGATCCTGTTCTCGGCCGTGCACGGGGAGTTTGCGCCGGACCCGTTCCTCACCCGCGCCTTGATGGGCGCTGGATTCGTCTACATGACCCTGCGCCTCGGCGGGATCGAGTTCTCGACCGGCGCCCATGCGGCCAACAACATCCTGATTGTGCTCTTCATCCAGCCGCTGACGCTCAAGGCTGCGCCCTCGAGCGGCGTCACCTTCGATTCGCTGTTCCAGGACGTCTTCCTCTTCGTGGCCTATGTCACGATGGCCGAGATCACCGCCCGCTGGGGTCCGCTGCGCCGGCTGTCGGGGGCCGATCTGCATCCTGCCGATCCCGCCACCGCTGCGGCGGAGCCTTCTTCTTGAGGTCCATCAGGCTGGCGCGCAGGGCCTCCATCAACGCCGCGCGACCGTCCCGGCCGTAGAGCGGCTTGCCGACCAGCACCGTGCAGTTCAGCGGCGCCGGCACGTGCGCGCCCTTGGGCAGCACCCGCCCGGCGCCTTCGATCCAAACCGGCGTCACCGGCGCGTCAGGGAACGCTGCGGCCAGACGCGAGATGCCGGACTTCAGCGGTCCGATCTCGTCGGTGGGCGTCCCGCGCGTGCCCTCGGGAAAGACGATCACGATGTCGCCCTGCGCCAGGGCTTGGCGGATCGGCGCCAGGACATCGCCCCGGCCGCCGCCCGCCCGCACGATCGGGACGATGCCCACGAGGTTGCGCGAGAACCAGCTGATCAGCGGTCCTTTGAGGAAATAGTCCGCAGCCGCCACCGGGCGCACGCGGCTCATCACCCGCGCCGGGAAGATGGTCAGCAGCAGCAGGGTGTCGACATGGCTGGTGTGGTTGGCGGCGATGATCGCCGGTCCGACGCTCGGCAGGCGCTGGCGGTCGATCACGTCGGCGCCGGTGAGGAACCGCGCCAGCGGCCGGGCGAAGATGAGCAGGAAGGCGAGCCTGGCGAGGTTCATCGGTGGAGGGCGAAGAAGGTCAGCAGGTGAAAGTAGAGCGGGGTTGTGAACGTCAGGCTGTCGATCCGGTCGAGGATGCCGCCGTGGCCGGGAATCAGGTGCGAGGTGTCCTTGACCCCGATGTCGCGCTTCACCGCCGAAAGGGTGACGTCGCCCGCGAACCCAGCCAGCGGCAGCACGGCCGCCATGATCGCCAGGTTCATGCCGGCCAGCGGCGCAAAGATCGGCCCGGCGAACCAGATCAACGCCGCGGTGGTCGCCCAGCCGCCCAGGAACCCCTCCCAGGTCTTATTCGGGCTGACGGTCGGCATGATCTTGCGCCGGCCGAAGAGCTTGCCCCAGCAGTATTGGGCGACGTCGTTGGCTTCCGTGGCCACCAGCAGCAGGAAAACCAGCCCCGCCGGGCCGGCCGGCATCGGCTCGTTCGCGGGCGTGCGCATCAGGAAGACCGCGAAGCCCAGGCTGTAGACGCAGGCCACCCCCCCCCCAGTGGAAGGTCGCCGCGCGCTGCAGGAAATCCCGCGTCTGGCCGATCATGGTCATCAGGAAAGGCGCGGTGAGGAAGACGTAGACCGGGATGAAGACCAGATAGATCCCATATTCATTGGCGGCGATGAAGCCGTAGCTGATCGGCACGGTGAGGTAGGTGGCGAGGATGATCAGCCGGTCCTCGCTCCTCACCGGCGCCAGCGACAGGAACTCGCGCAGGGCCAGGAACGAGATCACCGCGAAAAGCGCCAGCGTCGCCTGCCAGCCAAACACCAGGGCGATGGTGAGCAGGGCGACCATCGCCCACCAGGAATTCACTCGTTGCCTCAGGTTGGTGTAGTCGTGGCCGGGTCGCAGTCGCGGCAGCACCGCGGCGGCGATCGCGCCCAGGGTCAGCAGCACGAGCACGGCCCCAAGTCCCCAGACCAGGGGCCAGGCGATCGGGGGCAGAGCGAAGCCGAGGGCCTCGAGCCTGAGCTGGGAAGGAGCCGACATGGCGGGGTCGAGTTTGTCTCTTGCCAGGCTTGCGCGCGCAACCTCCGTTCACGTGGCCTTCGCCTTCGTCGCCATGGGCGGCTGGGCGCTGTTCGCCAATCGCACGCACGGCGCGGCGGCCGTGGCGCCGGCTCTGGCGCAGGGCGCGCTCTCTGGCATGATCACCCTGGCGCTCAAGCGGGCGCTGGAAGCTTTGGCCGCGCGTCTCAGCGGCCCCATCGCCTACATTGCGCCGCCCCTGATCACCGCCAGCGTCATCCTGACCCTGCTGGTCGGCGTGCACAGCCTGATCGGCACGCCGGAGATCGCCGCCACCATCGCGGTTCCCTGGGGCGTCTCGAGCCTCTATGCCATCCTCTACAACGCCGCGCTGGCGAGAGGACGAGATGGCCGACGCAGCTAACCGGCGCCCCCTGAAATCGCGCGGCGCGGTCTGGGCGCAGGCGCTGGCGGCGGCGCTGGCGCGCGCCGACGCCGGTCCGGACCTGATCTCGGCCGCCAGTGTGGCGGTCTCGGTCTTCGGCGGCGCGCTGCTGCTCTGGGCGGGCGCTTCGGAGGGCTGGGCGCGGTCGCTGATCCTGGTCGGGGTCGCCGCGGCCATCCAACTGCGGCTCCTCTGCAATCTGCTGGACGGGATGGTGGCGGTGGAGCACGGCCGCGGCTCGGCGGCGGGCCCGATCTGGAACGAGCTGCCGGACCGGTTCGCGGACGTGGTCCTGCTGGCCTGCGCCGGCTACTCGGTCTGGGGCGCCGGAATTCCGGGCGGCGTCGAGCTGGGCTGGATCTGCGCGTCGCTGGCGCTGATCACCGCCTACCTGCGCGAACTGGGCCGCGGCTTCGGCTTTCCCGCCGACTTCTCCGGCCCGATGGCCAAGCCGCACCGGATGGCGGCGCTGACCGTCGCGGCGTTGGTCAGCGCCGCCGAGCCGCTTTGGGGCTGGCGCGGACCGACCCTCATGATAGCCCTCGCGATCATCGCGCTGGGCGGCGCGCTCACCGTCGCCAGACGCACGCGGACCCTCGCCCGGCGCCTGGCCGAGCGGAACAACGAAGGAGAAGACCCATGACGCTGGTCACCCAGGAACGCCGTGGCGCAACGGCGCTCATCATCTACGCCAACCCGCCCTTCGGGACGATGACCGCGGCCGGCTCCAACGAGATGCTGGCGGCGGTGGAAGCGGCCGTGGCCGATGCCGCGGTCCGGGCGATCGTCATCACCGGCGGCATGCCGGGGATCTTCGTGCGCCACTACGACGTGGGCGAGCTTTCCGCCGCCAGCGACTCCCTGGCCGGCGCGCCGCCGCCGCATCCGGCGCCGAGCGGCGGACGCGCGGCCGGCGGGTTCCTGGGCCTGGTGGACCTGATCGCCAGCGCGCCCAAGCCGGTGATCGCGGCGATCAACGGGCTATGCATGGGGGGCGGGTTCGAGATGTCGCTGGCCTGCGACCTCAGGATCATCGGCCGGGACGTGACCTCCATCGGCCTGCCGGAGACCCGGGTCGGCATCTTCCCCGGCGGCGGCGGCACGCAGCGCCTGCCGCGGGTGATCGGCGAGGCCAAGGCGCTGGAGATGATCCTGCGCGGGATCACGCTCGACGGGCCCCACGCTTTCGAGATCGGCATGGTGCACGAATGCGTGGACGATCCGCTGGCCCGCGCCCTGGAGATCGCCGCCGAGCTTGCGACCCGCGGGGCTGAGGGCCTGGCCTTCGCCAAGCGCCTCACCCGCGCGGCTTTGGACCGCCCCCTGACCGAGGGCCTGGCGGACGAGCGCCGGAGCTTCGGCGAGGTGATGCGGACGGCTTCGGCCCGCGAGGCCCTGCGGGCCGCCCGCCCGCCGTTTGAGATCCAGAACGCTTGATCTTGGGCCTGGCCCAGCCAGGCTTGTATTTGGAGATGGCCTCGCCGCTCGGCTGGTTTGCGGGTGCGAGGTGGCCGCCCACCAATTGGCGCACCGTATGGGGCGGCGCTTCCTCCACCTCGCCCTTGGCCAGGTTCCCGAGCTCGAACGGGCCGTAGGCCGTGCGGATCAGGCGATTGACGGTGAGGCCCAGCGCCTCCAGCACCTTGCGCACCTCGCGGTTCTTGCCCTCGGTGAGGCTGAGCGAGATCCAGAGGTTCGCGGCGCCCTCCTTGGGGCCCTCCAGCCGCGCCTCGATCGCGCCGTAGCGGACGCCCTCGACGGTGATCCCGTCCTTCAGCCGATCCAGCCCCGCCTGGTCGATCCGACCTCGCGCCCGCGCGCGATAGCGCCTGACCCAGCCGCTGGAAGGCAGCTCCAGCGCCCGCGCCAGACCACCGTCGTTGGTGAGCAGCAGCAGGCCCTCGGAGTTGAGGTCGAGCCGGCCAACCGAGATCAGCCGCGGCAGGCCGCTCGGCAAGGCCTCGAACACCGTCGGCCGGCCCTTGGGGTCGCGGTGGGTGGTCACCAGCCCGGCCGGCTTGTGGTAGCGGAACATGCGCGCCGGCTCAGCCGCGCCTACCGGCCTGCCGTCGACCGTGACCACGTCGCTGGCCGAGACCTTCACCGCCGGCGTCGTCAGCACCTGGCCGTTCAGCGCCACCCGGCCGGCCTCGATCAGCCGTTCGACCTCCCGCCGCGAGGCCACGCCCGCGCGCGCCAGCACCTTGGCGATCCGCTCGCCCAGGGCGCCTTGACCTTGCGCGTCGTCGTCGCTTCGGTGCGGGGGATGATCGACCATGACCTCGCGAACATGCGCATCGCCCTGGAAGAGGCGCAAGCCGCCGCCGCGCGAGGCGAGGCGCCCATCGGCGCGGTCATCGTCGACCCGGCTACGAACAAGGTGATCGCCCGCGCCGCCAACGGCCCGATTGCGCTCCACGATCCCACCGCCCACGCCGAGATCCTGGCCCTGCGCGCGGCGGCGGCCAGCCTCGGCAACTATCGCCTCACCGGGTTGACGCTCTATGTGACGCTGGAGCCCTGCGCCATGTGCGCCGGCGCGATCAGCCACGCCCGGATCGGCCGGCTGGTGTTCGGCGCGAGCGACGAAAAGGGCGGCGCGGTGGTCAGCGGCCCGAAGTTCTTCGAGCAACCCACCTGCCACTGGCGCCCGACGGTCGAAGGCGGCGTGCTGGCGGACGAGAGTGCGGCCCTGTTGAAGGACTTCTTCCGCGCCCGCCGTTGACCCAGCGTCGCTCCCGGGCCGAAGATCACCGGATTGAACAAGGAGGATTTTGAGATGGGATTGCTCGATGGAAAAGTCGCCATCGTCACCGGCGGCGGCAATGGGCTTGGCGAGGCCTACTGCAAGCTCTTCGCCAAGGAGGGCGCGGCGGTGGTGGTCAATGACCTTGGCGGCGCGCGCGACGGCACGGGCGGCAGCATTTCGGCGGCGCAGACCGTGGTCAATGCGATCAAGGCCGAGGGCGGACGGGCGGTGGCCAACGGCGACAGTGTCGCGACCGTGGAGGGCGGCCAGGCCATCTTCAAGACCGCGATCGACAATTTCGGGCGCGTGGACATTCTGGTGAACAACGCCGGCATCCTGCGCGACAAGACCTTCGCCAACACCTCCGAAGCCGACTGGGACGCGGTCATCGCCGTGCACCTGAAGGGCGCCTACTGCGTCACCATGCCGGTGTGGAACTGGATGAAGGACAATGCGGTCAAGGGCGTCATCGTGATGACCTCGTCCGGATCGGGCCTCTTCGGCAATTTCGGCCAGTCCAACTACGGCGCGGCCAAGGCGGGGCTCTACGGCTTCATGCGCGTGCTCTCTATCGAGGGGCGCAAGTACGGCATCCGCGTCTGGGCCCTGGCGCCGGGCGCCTACACCCGGATGACCTCGGACCTGCCCGGCCGCAAGGACCGCGAGCCCGACCCGATGAGCCTGCCCGAGCGCATCGCGCCCGGCGTCCTCTACATGGTCAGCGATCTTTCGGGCGATCAGACCGGTAAGGTGCTGGGCGTCTCCTCGCGCGGCGTCATGGAGATCAAGATGGAGCGCACCAAGGGCTTCCACCCGACCGCGGCCTGGACCGCTCAGGACGTGGCCGACCACGCGGCGGAGGTGTTCTTCCCGGAGGAGCCGGCGAGGGTCCCGGCTTAGTCCTGGTCCTTCGAGACGCCCGCTGACGCGGGCTCCTCAGGATGACGAAGAAGGTTTGGCCGCAATAGCGCTCGTCATGGTGAGGAGCGCTCGAGAGAGCGCGTCTCGAACCACGCGGCGCGCCCCTTGCCCTGGCGTTCGCTCTGTGCGAGAGACATTCAAACAAATGTTTGAATGAAAGGTCCGTCCCATGGATTTCGACTACTCCCCCCGCCAGAAGGAACTGATGCGGCGCGTCTCGGATTTCATGGACGAGCACATCTATCCCGCCGTGCCGATCTATGAGGAGCAGCAGCGCGAGGGCGAGCGCTGGAAGGTCATCCCGATCGTCGAGGAACTGAAGGCCAAGGCGCGCAAGACCGGCCTGTGGAACATGTTCATGCCGCCGCACTCGGGCGTGCCGCACATGGACGACACCTTCCAGTTCGAAGGCGTCCAGCTGACCAACCTGGAATACGCGCCGATCTGCGAGATGTTCGGCAAGGTCTCTTTCGCCGGCGAGGTCTTCAACTGTTCGGCGCCCGACACCGGCAACATGGAGATCCTCAACCGCTATGGCACGCTGGAGCAGAAGGAAAAGTGGCTGCGCCCGCTGATGAACGGCGAGATCCGCTCCGCCTTCCTGATGACCGAGCCGCTGGTCGCCTCTTCCGACGCCACCAATATCGAGACCCGCATCGAGGCGGACGGCGACAACTATGTGATCAATGGGCGCAAGTGGTGGTCGTCGGGTGTCGGCGATCCGCGCTGCAAGCTGGCCGTGGTCATGGGCAAGACCAACCCGGGCGCCGCCAGCCACCAGCAGCAGTCGCAGGTGCTGGTGCCGCTGGACGCGCCGGGCGTGAAGGTTGTCCGCATGCTGCCGGTGTTCGGCTACGACGACGCGCCGCACGGCCACGCCGAAGTGCTGCTCGAGAACGTGCGCGTGCCCAAGGAAAACATCCTGCTGGGCGAGGGCCGCGGGTTCGAGATCAGCCAGGCGCGGCTGGGTCCTGGCCGCATCCACCACTGCATGCGCACCATCGGCGCGGCGGAAGTGGCGCTGGAGAAGATGTGCAAGCGGCTGATGAGCCGCAAAGCCTTCGGCAAGTACGTCTCCGAGCACTCGGTCTGGGAGCAGCGCGTCGCCGCCGCCCGCACCGACATCGAGATGACGCGCCTCTTGTGCCTGAAGGCCGCCGACATGATGGACAAGGCCGGCAACAAGGTCGCCCGCCTGGAAATCTCGATGAT